>ONJR01000060.1 GCA_900318195.1 uncultured Planctomycetota bacterium | reverse complement strand
ATGAGCGCGGCGAGTTGAATTCACAAGGACGAGCACACGTTTTAGTCATAGGAAAGCAGTCGCTGGGGGCCTGGTCGGTCAACAGACGTTCGTCAAGTGCGTAACGACGTCGTGCGAACCTCTTCGTCTTTGTGTTTTGGCGAGGCGTATTTGTGGGCTGTGCGCCATAGCCTATCCGTCGTCGCCGTTTGCTCATGTTCAATACTTTCTGTTTTTGAATTTGTTACTATTGGAGGGGTTGACAATTCGGGTTGTGTCGGTTATAATGAAAACGATTGTTCCATTAGTGCGTGATGTATGGTCGGATTTTTCGCGGCAGAATTGTTTGATCGACGATTTCGTCGGTCGGTCGCGTTATTAAGATCGATAAAAGCCGGGGCGAATTTCAGGGTAGAATTAGGGGGAGATGGGATGCGTCTGGTTCTGTCTTGTTAGACTTCCGGCTTTGAATAGGCTTGTTCCGACTATTCAAAGCTTGATTTTGAGGACTTCCTCGTCAAGTCCTCTCCTATCAAGCTGTTGCGTGAGGATTACGAATCGTATTTTATGGTGCGGTCGACAGAGAGACGTGCTCTGGATGTTGAGGTTGCGCCCGATTTTTTACGGAGGAGAGAGGTATGATTGTCGAAGCTAAGGATTACGTGTATTATAAGGGAAAGAGGTACGCGATCGAAGAACAGCGTGGAACTGACGTGTTGTTCGACCCTGAAGATTTCGGTTTGAACGTTGAATCAAGCGAGGAACCCCAATATCGTGGATATATCGCGAACTACGGCGTTACGCGCGACGGACGCCTGGTTCTCAAAGACCTGCGCGTTCGACTGCTCGACGTCATCGACGAACCGCTTGTCGAGCCTGAAATGGCGCCGGCGATCGGCGATAAGCGACCATGTCTGGACGCTTGTGGCGTTTGGGTTTACCGCGACGTTAACATCTTGCTGTACTACTGGGGCGAATTGGTGGCGCGCCGAAGTCGACCGTTTACGCCATTCGACGTTGACGGGAACGGTCAAGAGGAAGCGAGTGAAAAGATCCACTTGGCGTTCTACTGCGGCAAGCTCGGATATGACAAAGACTACGTTAATCGTATTGAAGCTAGTCGGAGCTATCCGCAACTTCGTTATGAATCGAAAACACATTCGTACGAAGACGAAGAAATTCCATTTTAACCGTATGCGCTAGTTCGTCTCGATTACAAGACCTTTTAATGGACGCCTCGTTTCCTGTTAGGCGAGGCGTCCATTGTTAGTATTCTGCGCGCCGCGTTGGAGATACCGGCGTTTCGTTCGCTCGTGCACAATTTGCGTACGTAACTTTGTTTTTATGATTGTAGAAAATAAACGCTATGACGTTTCAGATTTCAGACGTTTATCATTACGAGTGAAAGAAGTACGCCGTGCATGCTATTTTCAAGCCAGAACGCCATTCATAGGAGCTTAATTTACACTTGAAAATTACAGTGTCTTCTACGGCGCGCTGGCGCGGTTTTGTCGCCGATTTCTGTTTGAACTAGGAGGAGCGACTTGCTCTCCTGAATTTAAGCGCGCCGCTTCTCGATGAAAACGACCAGTACATTACGGCGGTAATAAAAGATCACGCGGCGCTTTTGTACGGGCGGCGAGCAGAAAACGATAAAGAACGAAGTTTTCTCGGTACAATAGTGTATCGAGACGTTATGCAGCCGATAAACTATACCGGTACGCCCATGATCTGTAACGGTTTTCACTACGAGTTTACGCCCTTATGACTTTCAAGTCTGGTGGAAATTCGACGAGGCGTTGGAATTAACTTTTAAGAATGGTAAAATGACGGAGGTAAAGGATCTATCAGAAGAAGGACGCAAAATTCGAGAGCGGGGCGCTTTTGAATATAGGCGCGCGCCGATCTAGACATTCTTGCCGCATGGATTGAGGAAAGTTCGATTTGTCGTATGATAGCGACTTCGACAACGATGAAACGTAGGCGTTATGTGCTGTGTGGCGGCGGATTTGACCGAATTCGTCGCGCTACGTTTTAGGTCGCTAAATCGGCTCGCAAACGGGCGAGTTACAATAGGTGTTTTAAGCGTCGGGCGCTTTATATATATATTCATAACGTCCTGACGCCGCCTCGTTCCTTTTTAAATTGAGGCGCGATTTATGACGGCGCAAATCGCAAACTTTTTCACTACTAGGGTAAGGAGTATGGCGTTCAAGAGATATTCCAATAGGAATATTTTACGCAGATGTTTAATTACGATATGCATACAGGCATTCCCTCGACTGCTTGCAATCGCAGATATCTAGCGGAATTTTACTTGGACGGCGCCGAACGTCTTGTGGTCGAAAACTTGCATATAGCTCTTTGTGAGAAAAATGGATCTCCGCTGAATGAAACAACGCTTGATAAAGCGCCGACTCTCAACTGACGAAGATCTATCTTCGGCTGGAATAAACAATTGTATGGAGGCGCGTTTTATCGTGACGTTATGCTCCCCCTCGACTACAGCGGTACGATGACGATTTGCAACAACCTCCACAACAAGTTATACGAATACTTTGGCTTATAGAAGTGGTGGAGGTTCCATGAAGCGTTGGAGTCTACTTTTGACCATGGGAATTGGGTTGGTGTCAGGGATAGTTCAAAAGAGGCGCGCAAAATGAGAAAACGAGTCGTAAACGACGATTGGTTCGTGATGGCGTCGGGTAGCGTCGCGCCGTGCGACGAAGAAAAAGTCAACGACGAGAATAAACGAGTCGGATTCTTCGCAAGAGTAGGCGCATGGTTAAACAGCGCGAATGGCAGGAACAAGCGCGCAACGCCCCCAAAGCGGTCGATCAGCTCAACGACGCCGTGCGGAAACGAAAACGGTTCTGCACGGCGTTTACATAAAAAGAAACATTCGGGAGTTATATAAGAAATATAACAGCTTATATATCGGCGATGTTAGTTACAACGAGGTCAAAAACTCTTCCTGGCGCGCGGGACGATCACATGGGTCGGGCTTGGGATCGAATTCGTAGTAGTTGAGCCAATCTTGCGCGTCGAGATTACCTGTTGTTGCGGCGCGTCTCGCCAATTCTCGCGCTTTTTCGACGTCTTTCGCAACGCCTTGTCCGGAATAATAGCGATAGACAAGTTCAAGAATCGCGTCGACGTTACCACGTTCGCTCGCTTCTTCATACTGTTTTATAGCCTCCTCCTCGTTCATCTGAACGCCGCAACCGTAGGCGTAGCAGTCGCCGAGTCGCATCGTAGCGTTCATATCGCCTAGTTCGGCGGCGCGTTTATACCATTGGAAAGCTTGTTTGAATTTTCTGGCGCCGCGACGACGGATGAGAACGAGTAGCATGATCGCGTCGGCAAGAAGCCTCATGGCGCGCGCGTCGCCGCGTTTCGCCGCTTTGCGGAACCAGTAAATTGCCATTTGTACGGCGTGCGTGTTAGCGTGCGCTTCTTGCGTTGATCTGTTAAGTGAGACCAATATGTTCTGACGTAAGATAACAACGCCAAGTTCACGCGCCGCGCTTGCGCTCTTATATCTGCCTGAAAGTTTCCGCAATCCTACGAAAGCGCGACGCGAGCCAGCCAACGCCGCTCGGGAAAAATGCTTGACCGCTTCTTCTAGGTCAACTGCTGTCCCGACGCCCGTCATATACCGCTCGCCTAGTTCTAAAACTGAGTCAAGCTCGCCCTGCTCGGCGCCCAATTGAAAGAGTTTGAACGCCTCCTCGTCGTTCTGCGGTACGAATTCTCCGCGCGAATACAGCGCCGCGAGCGCCGTTGCAGCCGCGCCGTTTTTCCCTTCTACCCCTTGTTTCAATAGTTCGATCGCTTCACCGCCGCGAGTTTTGCGAAAGCGTTTCGTTAGAAAGAGCGTTCCTAGTTTCGACGCTGCGTCTAGATTACCGCGCACGATCGCCTGACGATACCATGCTTCCGCCCGTTCCCAGTCTTTGCGGCTTTCGTATAGCGCGCCGAGATTGAGCATTGCGTAATCTCTGTCTAGACTAGCGGCGCGCAGTAAGAGCGACTCCGTGTCCTGCGGTCCAAAAACGCGACCTGTAATTGCGCTCTGGAAATTAACGCCGTTAGCGCAAGTGATCGCCAACCAGGTTAACGCGTATGGATTATCGCGTTCAGACTCGTGAACAAGCGTAGCGATTGCGTCCTGATTGCCAAGTTCGGCGGCTTCGCGAACCATTTGAATGCCTCGATCGCGATCCATCTCGATACCTTCGCCCGAAAGTAGCATAACGCCGAGCGCGTATTCCGCTGCGACTACTCCCTGCTGGATTGCGATTTCATAAAGTTCCATGGCGCGCTTGTGGTCTTGATCGACCCCTAAACCTTGACGATAACAGTTGCCGAGTAGAAATGTGCCAGGACCGTAGCCGCGCTCAACCGCCCGTTTAAAATAACGCGACGCGATTTCTGGCTCGCGCGCTGTCTGAAGGACGACGCTACCCGCTAAATAGCCCTGTCCGAGCGTTACAAGCGCGTTCGGTACCTCGCGTTCCGCCAATTCGCGCCAGAACGCGCCGGATTCAGGTTGCCCCTTTTCCATTAGCAAAGACGCGATCGCTTCTTTCGCCTGAATCGAACCTTCGCGCGCCGCTCTTACAAGAGTGGCGCGCGATTTCGGCGTCCAGCTCAACGTCTGCTTGCCTATAAACGAGAAATCTACCAACGACGACGAGGCGTCCATAAGAGCGTTTGAATGGAAAATCACGCCAAATTTAACGCCGCCCGACGCTTGATAGGTGGCGACAGAGAATAACGCGTCCGGATCGCCCTGATCTGCTCGTTTGAAGACGCTCTGAACATATCGTTTTTCCAATTTACGTAACGCGCTTGACGAAATAAGATCGCGCGAACGAAGAATGCCAACAGCCAAGACGACAATGACGGCGAAAAAAAAATATACGGCAAGCCGCTCTTCAAGAGACAGTGTCTCGCCTATTATGATGAGGTAAGCTGTTAGTTGCGTCATAGCGGCGTCCTTTCTTTAGCGTTTTTAATATCGAGGACTAAGTATAGAGCGCTGATCGCGCCGATTTATCTATACAACGCTATTGTAATGACAGGTCAATGATAATGCAAGCGCCGTAAAAACGTAAAAAGAATTTAGGAAGGCGATATGAGTCCTCGTTTTATTGTGATTATTGTGAGCGAGGATGAGCGCGTGGTATGCGCGTTACGGGAGGGCGTCTAAACACCCGTCGTTACTCACTCTGTGGCGCCATATTAAACGTCGCCCTGTATCGCTGAGCGAACAAGAAGAGTTGACGACGCCGTCGTAGCGCGTCGATCTCTCGTTTCACACTGGTCTTGCCGTGCGAAAGGGTATGACGACTTCCGACGGTGTGTTTAGTTATTGACCTGAAAATAAAAGACAAGGTTAGTGGACTGGGCGAAAGCGGCGTTGGGCGCGAAGGTAGCGACAACGCCGCGCCGGCGTCAAAACGTGGAGGTCTGGAAAAGATGAAAGTTTGGGCGAGCACAACAGTCAACGTTAAGCGTTGACGATTGACTCTATTACTTTTCTTACCTCCAACGATTGAATGGAAAAGAGGCGCTTCTCACGACCTATTCGCATTAAGGTCCGCTAGACGTCTCGTGCGACGCTCGGACTTTTAGCGCCGTTGAACGCTAAGGGCGAGGCGTAAGCGTTCTAATCTCAAGATTCCGAAATTCAATGGGGTATCCATGCGCTTGGAGGAGGATGGGGCTTGAAACGACTTCGCCGAAATCTTTCTGATTCTTGAATTTGCTATTCGCTTTTGCGACCTTCCATTCGTCAGAGCCAATTGTGAAGAAGAGTACGCGTTGATCGTCGATCCAGTGTTCCACTCGATTACCGACGACGACTATTTTTCCGCGTCGAAACTCTCCTGAGGGCGCTGCGTCCGATGGCGCGGGATACTGATCGGCGACTGCGGATTCGGACGCCGGTAGGACGTCGAATAGAGAACCGATACGTCGATCGGCTATTTTCCCGTCTTCAACGTTGGCGTCGTCTTGAATTTGGTATTCGAGTCCGAGCCATCCTTTGCCGTTGGGTTGAACAATCTTGTATTTTACGCCGGAATTACATTCTCTCCCGATACGCCATTCGAAAGAGAACGCATAGTTTTCGTAGGCATTTTGCGTAACGATATCGCGCGCATTTACCGGATCGACGATTTTAAGTATTCCGTTCTCCGCGAGCCAGCCTTGCGGTTCGCCGTTAGCTCCATCTTTCCAGTTGGTGAAGCTGGTGCCGTCGAATAGAGAGATCGGGGCGGAGGCGTCGCATTGTGATTCAAGGGGTGCGTTTGGATCGGGCGTTGCATTTTCTGCAATGACGTCCGGCATAACGTCCAGCGTTGCAGAGTCGGCGGATGGCGCGTGATTCTTGCCGACTAGATCGTAGTCGGGATCCATAACGAAATTCTGATCGCGCGAATTACATGAGAAAGCGGTTGACGCGAGAAGTAGCGCCACGCAGTAGAACATAGAGCGTTTCATTTTGACTTTCTTTCACCATTGCCAAGCGAAATGCGTCGCGACGATGCGACGCGACGTTGCGTTAAAAAAGCGGAGCGTCGCGAAACGCTCCGCCTGTACAAAAGGAATGTGTGCGCCGGCGACAGTTATTCAGCGCATTTGTCGGCGCCGCACGGGTTCAAGAGGCGTTCGCTGCAGAGCCACTCAAACGCTTCTTGAATGCGCACAATCTGCTCGCGATTGACGATAAAGATGCGCGCGTTACCCTGCTCGTCGGCGATAAAGCGCGAATGACCTTTCTCGTCGATCGTGATATTACCGGGTTGCGAGAGCGTGAAATAACCGCGATCTGGACGCGCGGCATACAGGATCGTCGTTAGATCCCACGTGCATTGTTTCGCGCCGGGATCGAGACCGCGATAATATTTATACGCCTCTTTGACAGGATGATACTTGACATAGTTGTAATCGTTGAGCATGGCGACGCCAGTCATGAAGATTTCACGACCAACCTCGAAGCCGGAACATAGGATAGGGGTAGGCCATTCCGCGAAGACTTTGCGCGCGGCGGGAATATCGTTGGCTACGTTGTATTCCACGTGCTGCACTTCGGCGAAATTACCGGCCATTGCGACTAGATATTTGACCTTCTTCGCCGCGAGCTCACGACCGGTCAGCGGAGAGTATTCGTCGCCGGGCGTGTCGAGTAGTCGCGCGAGATTGGTGGAGAAGCCTACCTGTGCAATGACAACGGAACCATCCTCTTGCGCCGCAAGCGTTTTACGCAGTAACGCGACAGCTTCCATATATTCTGTCTTGTCTTCAGCGAGGTTGAAGAACGGAAACATGAGATTGCCGTTTTCGTCCTTGGCTTCGAGTGACTGACGGTTGAATTTACCGTCGTCGGTCGTGCACCCGCTCTCTTTAACGTACCCGATCGGGACGTCAGGGTTCTGATAGAACGTATTGAGCATTTTGCAATACGGAGCGGCGTATTTATTGTCTTTGGTGAGCGTTAGAGCGAGGAATTCAAGTTCGCCGCGCTTCTCGAGGTTGTTAATCATAGCGAGCGCAAAGACGTCGTCAATATCGTTGCCCATATCGGTGTCATAGATTAGCTTGACGGGCTCGGCGGCGGTGACGCGCGTGGAAGAGACAAGGGCGCCTACCAGCGCGACGCAAATAGATAAGTTAATAACAGCAAGGAACTTAGACAATTCGTCGTCCTTTCATTCTGGGACGTGCGCAGTCGCGCCGTCGTGTCGCGGCGTCTAGCGCGCAGAAGAAATATCCGCGCGCTATCTTTACCGGTGATTAACGTGAGAACGTAATTATTCGCATTTAACGAATTCGTCTTTTCCGACTCCGCAGACGGGGCAGACCCAATCTTCTGGCAGATCTTCGAAGGCGGTTCCGGGAGCGATTCCGCTATCGGGATCGCCGACGGCAGGATCGTAAATATATCCGCAAGGTTCGCATTGGTATTTCATTTCATATCCTTTCATGCGTAGAGTGTAATCGCGACGAGCGATCATGTCGCGCGTCGTGTCGCCATATACCGACGACGAGTCTGATTATATCAGTCTATGTCGGCGAGCGCAAGTTGCGAATGCCGTTTCTTATTATCTTTCTTTTCGACGTCCGCTCTGTCCCCCCTGCTTAAACCCGCCCCGCGCATTGGAGGCGCCGCCTTTCTTGAAAGGCTTGCCCGGGGTCTCAAAGTTTTTGCCGCCGCTTTTTCTCTTACCGTAACCGCCGCTTGACGCGCCCGACGAGTGGCGATGATTGTCGCGTTTCTTAAAGCTGTCGTTAGGACGAGCGTTCGACTTTTTGAAGTCGCCTTGTCTTGAAAAGCCGTCGTCTCGACGCTCAAATTCTCGAGGAGTACGACGTTCGCCAGCTACGCGAGAGTCTGAGGCGCCGTAGTCGGAACGACGCGAGCGGTCTGGTCGCGAGCGCCCGGACTCGAAATTACGCCTTTCACGCGCGTCCCGACCATAATTCCGCGCGCCGCTACGATAACCGGCGCCGGTCTTTTCGCGACCTACTCGTTTACCTCCGAAACTTCGTCGTTCGTCTTGCGATTCGGACGCGCCGTGATTCTCTTTGCGCAGTTCTTCTCTGCGGCGCTCGTCCTCAGAGGAATATTCGAACTCTGCGAACTGTGCGCGCCGCGCTTTTGCCGCTTCAGTCTCGCGATCGGCGGCGCGTTTTTTGCGCGCTACTTTAGACGAACGCAAGCGGGTCGCAGATTGCTCAATGTGCCGAGGAATGAGCGAGTCCTCTCTGTCGCCTATAAGGTCGGTTCGACCAGCCTCCTGCAACGCGCTTTTAACGTCGTAATAGAAATCGGAATTATAATAGAAGAGAAGCGCGCGTTGCAGGCGTCGCTCGCGCAGTGTTTTGGGAACGTAGACTTCTTCATTCGTGAGCGGGTCAATCCCTGTGTAGTACGCGCAGGTCGCGGGTTGGAAGGGCGCCGGAATAAAATCTTGAACCTGTTCAGGCCGTACGTCGTGTTCTTTGAGATAGACCGCGACTTCGACCATTGACTTGAGCGTGCAACCTGGAAAACCAGAAATGAGGTAGGGAATACAGTATTGCTCTTTCCCAGCCTTTTCCGACTCGCGTTCAAAGACCTCGCAGAACTCTTCATAGTTCTCGATCGGCGGTTTATTCATGAGTCGTAGAACGTTGTTGTCAACGTGTTCGGGCGCGGTTTTCAAGTGACCGCCGGTGTGGTGTTCTGCGAGTTCTGAAATGAACGGGAGGGAGAAGATCGCCAAATCTGTGCGAATTCCAGACGCGATGAGAACTTTTTTGACGCCTTCGATATTACGCGCGCGACGAAGTAGTTCGACGTAGCGAGTTTGATCGACGTCGAGATTCTGGCAGATCGTCGGACAGAGGCACGACACGCGCCGACATGACTGACAGAGCTCTCGGTTCTTACCGCCTAGTCGGTACATATTGGCGGTTGGCGCGTTCAGGTCGCTTACGACGTAGTCGCCGCCATTTGCGGATGCGAGCTGTTGAATTTCGCTAAGAATTGCCGTTTCGCTACGCGACTGAATAAATTTGCCTTGATGCGCGGTTATTGCGCAGAAACTACAACCTCCGAAGCATCCGCGGTGCGTCTGAACCGTAGCGCGCACGACCTCGACCGCAGGAATCGGTTCTGTATACGAGGGGTGAGGCTTGCGCGTGAACGGCAACGCGTACACGGCGTCCATTTCTTCTTCCGTGAGCGGATAGGCTGGAGGATTGACGACGATTGCTTCTTCGCCGTACTCTTGAAGGAGTGTTTTAGCGCAATAGGGATTGAGATTGGCGTAAGCGATTTGCGTCATCTTGACGAACATTTCTTTGGAAGAGCGTTCGTTTTCTTCGGGAGCGCTCTTGACTTTCTGCAACGCGGTCTTGAGTTCGCGCGAGCGCGCTTTTGCGCGATCAATTTTAGCGTTGAGTTCGGCGAGTCGTTGATTTGCCAATTCTGCGAGCGCTTCGAGTCGTCGCTTCTCGTCGAGAACGTCCTGCTCGGGCTCTTGTTTTTGTGCTTCTGCTTTCAGGAGCTTGTCGCGATTGGCGAGTAGTTCGCGTTCGAGTCTGCTTTTGTCGTCTTTGGCAGGTTCAATTTCGCCGAAGAGAAGATCAAGCTGGCGTTCAAGGGGTTTGAGTTCGTCGAGAATTTCAGTTGACTTCTTTTCAGCTACGCGTCTTTCGACATTTTCGTCGTAGCATACTTCTTCATAGCTCGGCAGGTGTGCGACAGTGTCTGACTCTTCAAGCAAGTCTTCCGATTTTCCGAGTCGATATACCGAGCCCCTAACGTCGCGAATAGACGAGATCGGCTCGCCTTTTGCAAGTCGGCGCATGACGTCGAGAATAGGACGTTCGCCCATACCGTAGAGTAGGAGGTCGGCTTTAGAATCGAGCAGAATAGATCGGCGGACGCGATCGCTCCAGTAGTCGTAATGCGCAATGCGTCGCAAACTAGCTTCTATTCCTCCGGCGATCACTGGAACGCCGGGGAACGCTTGCCGCGCGCGTTGACAGTAGGCTAGGGTTGCGCGGTCGGGTCGACGTCCGATCTTACCGCCTGGAGAGTATGCGTCGTCGTTGCGTATTTTGCGGTTCGCCGTGTAGTGGTTTAGCATCGAGTCCATATTGCCGGCGCTGATACAGAAGGCGAGTCGCGGGCGACCTAGTTTCCGGAAGTCGTCTACGTTGTTCCAGTCGGGCTGACTCAACACTGCGACGCGGAATCCGTCTGCCTCGAGCGCTCGCACTAGGAGTCCGTTTGCGAAACTAGGCGAATCGACGTACGCGTCCCCTGTTATAAAGACGACGTCAACTTCGTCCCATCCGCGTTTTTCTATTTCTTCGCGCGACATAGGCAAAGGGTCTGGCGTTTGTAGAATCGGTCGCATAGCGCGGTCGGGGTCGTCGAATAGGCTAATATTTTGGCACGTTTCAGTCATGTTTGTCGCCTTTGGGAACTTTCGCGAACGCAGCGTAGCGGCGCGGCGTTGCTGGTTACGATGTAGCATAGCGGATTTTGCCGTATTGTCGCATATCGTGTTCTTTTTGCAAGCGCCCAGGGGTATTTTTGACGAGGTTTACTTCATTTCGACGTCGAGACAATAAAAAGAACGCCGAAGCGGACAGGGACAAGTCCTTCGGCGTTCTCAAAAAGTCGGCGCAGATTGGGTTGACGCTTTGCGGTAGCGTTCTGTCCGACGTTAGCGGGCGATTTAGATTAGTAGGTTGGCGCCGCCTGCCGTTGCGCGGTCTTGGACGGTCGAGTTACGACCGGCGCGGGCTGAGAGGCGCGAGGCGTTGCGGTCGTTGTTGCGACACGTTGTGGCGCGGGCGCTATTGAGCGGTTAGGCGACGGTTGCGCGTAAGAATTCGCGCTCGGCTGCGCGGCGTTTGGACGCTGTTGAGCCTGTTGCGCATAATTCGGCGCTACTTGCGCCTGTACGGCGTTTCGCTGATCTTCTTGACGTTTTGACGCTTGCATAGCGGCGTAGATCTTAGGATCGAGTCTCTTGAGTTCGTCTTCCGTAAGCGGCTGACTTGAATCGGCAAAGCTCCTTACGCTTTCGAGATCCATTTCCGCCTCGCGAATTGATTCCGCCGCGAATTGCGCGACCTTCTGCTTCTTCGCATTTTCCATTTGTTCACGAGCAAGCGCTATCTTACGGACGTTTTCTTCGCCGGAACGTTGCGGTACGACAATAATAACGGGGCGGAGATCGCAAGCGAGGGAGAGCTTTTTCTTTTTGGGATTGAGTCGCGTTGATTCTGGATCGGGAATTTCGACGACTATGGTGTACGCCTTATACTGACTTCCACCGTTCGGATCGTCGACGAGTTCGCCGCCGTATTTTTTCATAATCGCGGCGACCTGTGGATTCAATTCGATATGTCCGTCGTTTTGGAGTGCGCCGTATTGGTCAAAACTACCGATTGTAACGAAACTGCAGTCTCGATCGTGAAATTCCCACGCTTCGACGTTAGAATTTCGCAACGCTTCACAGAGCGCGGCGGCGCGAAGACCGGCATATTGTAAGCGCGCGTTGAGATCGTCAAAGGTATCGGTCGACTTCTTCATGCTCGTGTCGCCTGAGAACGTCGCTATTCTCACGGTATACGTCTTCTTGTTGTTGAGCAGACTATACGGACTATCCGAATTGAGTTTGGCAACGAACGGATCGACTACGCCCTTGTGATTGAAGAATTCCTTCGGTAAGAGTGGATTTGGCACTGGGGACGCGCCGCCCAGCGGTCCGTATCCGGCTAGTTTAGGATCGCGTTTGGCGTCCGCCTTGAATTTGGTCGCGATACTTTGAGATTGCGGGTCGTCTTTGAGCGCGCGAGGCTGCATTTTGCGAATAGTCTCGAGCGTCTTTTGCAACGCGGGATCTTCTCCGGTCGGGAATCCGCCGACGAGGACAGCGTATTCAACTGCGCGCGCCGTCTGATAATGAAACCTTTTCGAACGTCCCATGAAGTTCGAGAGCGCGTCCATATCCATTTTATCGGGGTCGTATTTAAAGACGAACGCCGGCATTTTCTGTGAGGCGCGCAGTTCGTAGACAAGTCGCTTGGCCTGTCGCGCGGCGTCGGCTCCGGAGAATTTTTTGACCATAATGAACCAAGCTCCGTCCGACTCTTGAAGGATATAATCCTTGTTGACGTCGGCTTCAACTTTATTCGATCTTCCTAAGAACAACGAGGGCGTTGCCGCAAAGGAGATCCCTGCAAAATTGCAGACGATTAAGACGAGCAGAATCTGTTTCCAAGTGAATCGCCACATAGTTGTCATAAGCCTTACGCTATAGTTTTATGAGCGCGTTTTCTGTTAAAAACGCGCGTGTTCCGCGTTCTGTGTTTACCGTTCAGCGTGCCGCGCTTGTCGACGACGGCATTCCGAGTATAATTTCCAGCGTCGCTTGCATTGAGCGTGCGACCTTGTTAGACTGTATCGGTTAAAACAATTCTTTGCTTTAATCTGTTTTTATAAACGAGACAGCTTTTACCTTTAAAAGGATGCGTCGTATGGGAGAGTCGCTCTTTCCTCCACTTAAAATAGGCTCGTTACCGATAGGGGTTCCGCTATTGCAAGCTCCTCTTTCGGGATATTCCGACGCGCCAATGCGTCGGTTGGCGCGAAAGTTTGGCGCGTCCTTTGCGCTGTGCGAAGTCTTTCTCGACCAGTTTGTTTTGGAAGTGTCGAAACGTGCGAAGTCGCGCTTTTATCTCAGGGTTCAAGAATCTGACAAGCCGACTGGCGCGCAACTTATGGGGTCCTCTTCCGACGAATTCGTGCACGCTGCGCAACGCCTCGTTGAGTGCGGGTTTGAACTCATTGATCTCAATTTTGCGTGTCCCGTTAAGAAGGTGGTCGGCAAGAGTCGAGGAGGCTACCTCGTTTCTGAGCCTGACCGCGCGATAGATATTGCCAAACGCGTTCGGGAGGCGTTGCCAAAGAGTATACCCGTGACGGTGAAATTGCGGAAGGGATACGACGACACAGAAAAGAGTCGCCTTGCGTTCTGGAGATTGCTCGACGGACTAATCGACGTTGGGGTTGACGGTTTCGCCGTTCATGGAAGAACTGTTCTGCAACGCTATCAGGGGGTTGCGGATTGGGATTTCCTGCGCGACGTTAAAGAGCGCGTTGCCGTTAAACGAAATTCTCCTGACATACCTGTAATTGGGTGCGGCGATCTGTTTTCTGCTGAGACGGTCGTTGCGAGAATGAAATCGTCGGGCGTCGACGGCGTAGCGCTCGCGCGCGGTATTATTGGTAATCCGTGGCTCTTTACTCAAACGCGTGCGGCAATGGAAGGACGAGCGCTTCCGTCTGCGCCAACCCTTGCGGAACAGAAGGCGACTATCACGGAGCATTTCCGAGCGGTTCTCGATTTATACGGCGAAAAACGCGGCTCGACTATCATGCGAAAGTTCGGAGTCGCCTACTCGAAGTTGCACCCTGACTCGGAGAAACTACGTATGGAATTTGTTCTCTGTAAATCTGCTCAAGGCTGGTTTGAGATCCTTGATAAGTATTATCCGGACTCTGATCAAGTGTAAGAAAACTAGAGGCACACATTACTAGGGACTCTGAGATGAAACTGCGACTGATGTTTCGGGGAATCTTACTGTTAGTTTTGGCAATCGTAGGCGTAGCGTTCGGACAAGAGAATATGTCGGCGATAACGCCGGCGACGCACCGAATCAGCGCGCTAGAATTTGGCGTCAAACCGAACGACGAAGCGTTTGACAATACGGCGGCGTTACAGCGCGCGCTTGACGCCATGGGAGAACTAGGAGGTGGAATTGTCGAAGCGCCGTCGGGACGCCTTCGTCTCGACGGGACGCTTGTTATACCAACCGGCGTTACGCTACTAGGAACATATCGTGTGCCGCCGACTGCGGTTCACAAGGACGAACGTCCAACGGGTACGACTTTGTTAACGTACGCGAATCGCGGCAAGCCGGACGCCGAGCCTTTTATCAACCTCAAAGGCTCCAATAGCGCCATTATGGGACTCGTTATTATCTATCCTGATCAACGAACAGACGAGCTTCCACCGACGCCGTATCCCCCGTGCGTGGCGTCTGAGAATACGTGTAATGTTGGAATACTGGATTGTTGTCTACTCAATCCGTACGAAGGAATCAGTTTCCATTTAGCGCATCGTCACATTGTGCGAAATGTTACAGGGTATCCGATTCGACGCGGACTCTTTGTCGACGAATGCTACGATATTGGTCATATAGAAAACGTCCATTTTTGGCCCTTCGGGGTAACGTATAAGCCGGACGATCCCTATTGCGAATGGATAAACTTGAATGGAGTAGCGTTCGAGTTCGCGCGAACCGACTGGCATTATGTCTCCAACACGTTTTGTTTTGGATATGGTTGCGGCTATTATTTCAGCGACTGCGGTAAAGGCGGCACGAACGGCAACTTTCTTGGAATTGGCGCAGATTCATGTCGACGCGCCGTACTGGTCGAGCAGTCGCAAAAGCAGGGATTGTTGATTACGAACGGTGAATTTGTCGGACGCTGGACAAGCGAAGATTCTATTTGCGTTGAAATAGGCGAAGCGAACGACGGCGCCGTGTCGCTCTGTAATTGTGCGTTCTGGGGACCGGTTAAGACGTGCGTGCTCGCGAAGCATAAGATGGGGCGCGTTACGTTGACCGCGTGCGAGTTTGTTAATTGGGACGAAGTTCACTCAAGCGTTGCCAAGACGGGCTCGGCCGCAATTGAAATCGAATCGGGGCGCGCTACGATACAAGGCTGTTCCTTTGAACAGGGCGGCGCGCATTTGGCGATCGGTAGGAATGCGACCTACGTAACGGCGGTCGGCAATCAGGCGCCGGGCGGATTTAACATTGTCGGAGAGGTATCGCCATTGAAAACACAATTTGCCGCCAATGAACTTGATCCGCTTGACGCTGTTCCAGAAGGCAAGGCGCATTATCAAGTTCAACTTGGCGCCGCAGGAGACGCGCGGTTTATTAGACGATGGTTTGGACCCGAGAAAAACTCGGAAGAAACCTTTCGGTGGTCGTCTGGCGACTCACAACTCGTCCTTCCGCTGCCAGACGACGTCGATCGCGCAATAATTACCCTAGCCGTCGACGCGCCTGAGGAGGCGATTGCTGGCGAGGAGGAGCCGGGCGTCTATTGGAATAATCAACTTCTAGCGGCGATCCAAAAGGGCGCGAACCTGCTAGAATTCGAAGTGGATCTTGGGGCAAGCGAATTGTCCGCTAAGCATGAGATAACGCTATCCGTCCGCAGTCGCACATGGCGTCCGCACGATACGCGCGCTGACTCGGACGACGAGCGCGAGTTGGGCGTTGTCTGTCGGTTTGTGCGCGTTCGTGCTATGAACTCGGGGGAGTCGGATATTTTCAACGCAAATACCGGAGAGTGGGTGGAATTGGAGAACGAGTAGAGGCGTCTGAGGGACCGACGGTTGAAGGTCGTGAACGCCCTCTGAATGAAACGGAACGTTGATTAATGGGCTTTTTTTAGGTAGATCACGCCGAGCAAACCGAGAACAACGTTTCCCAGCCATATTGAAGCAGGGGGAATGGTCCCGTGTTTGGCGTTGCTGAGCGCAATTTGAAAGAATATGAAATACGTCGGAACTGTTACGATGAGCGCGGCGGCTGTGGTTGGGATCTCGGGAATCTGATATTTCTTCAGAGATCCGGGAATGAAGCAAATGGAAAAGGGCGCGCTCAACCACACGTAAAAGAAGCAACTGAAACCTGTCGCCCACGCTCTGGGCGCAAGGAGTCGATAGCCGTTGCGGCGGCGCGAGAATTCGCGTTCACGCCATTCTCGAGCTCGCCATTCTTGCTGAGACGTTTCAAAAAGATTGCCTGTGAGGAGGGCGAAGCTTGCTTGGGACGCCAGCGTACGATGGTAAGCCGCTATCTCGGCGTCAAGTTCCGCTAACGCTTCGCGACTTTTAGACACGGGGGGGTCGATGCGGAAGGATTTGAAGAAGTTGTTAATCGGCAGTTCGATGGGGTATTCTTGCGGAAGCGCGGCGACCGCGTTGGGAGTATTCGCTTCAGTGTTGAAAAGTCGGATCACGACAACTGGGTCAAATTTGTTATTGCGCACTTCGATTTTGGCGCGTTCGGCGCTGATATTCAAGTTTTCCTTTTTGCACGAGAAGATCGGATTGACGAGCACATTGTCTTCTGTCACGGCTGAGACGTCTATGACGTACTTATTGCCGGGAAGAGAGAAGGTGCGTTCTTTCTTCAATTGTGCGTGAATCGTCGTTTCGAAGCCGTTGACGATCGTGTTGCGCGTCATATCGCGACCCCAGGAGGACGCGAGATCTGTCAGCCAGACGTTGGCGAAACTTGCAATAAGCATGAGAATATAAACAGGCAGGAGGACGCGCCACGGCGCGATTCCCATTGCTTTGAGCGCAATAAATTCACCCTTCTCGCGCATCTTGGCGAGGTGTTGAGCGACCGCTGTAACCGCGCAAATCGGCATGAGGAGCGAGAGGAACTGCGGTGCTTGATACGGAAGCGCTTTCAAGGCGAGCGACGCGGGAATACCTTGCGAGGACGTCTGAATGAGTCCGAGCACAGGTATCAATACAACGACTAGCAGTAGATAACGAACAAAAAGACTAAAGATTCCCCAAAACACGTATCGTGTATAAATTCTCATAATGCCTCCTACTATCTCATGACGCTAGCGTCCATTAACGTCTAACCGCATCGTACCGTATTTACTGACTAACGTCAACTCCGAATTTCACCGATTTTGAGAGCGTGCCACCCGGCTACTGTTAAAGCCGTCGCTAGAATCGTGCCTTTTGCGACATTCGGCACATTTGAAAAAAAGGATTTTACGAACCTGCCCATAATAAACGTTTCTCTCGCTCTTTTCTTAAAATGCAATCCGATTTGCACGACCGTTTGCGCAAAGACGGACTTTATTGAAAAAGGAACGATTCGTCTACGGAAAGGGGGAATGGATTTACGATTCTATGACTGCGAAGAAGATTTCAGACCGTGCGGCGCGTTCGAGCGCGCAATGCGGCGTTGAATACGGGTCGTGCGACGCTTTTGTTACGGTGGATTGAGTAAAATTTGCCGATTGTAATGACGAGGCGCGTAGAGCTTAGGACAAAATGAAATCTTATGTGAATATTGCGCTCGATCTCGAACGTATATCGTATACCGTGTGCGATTGTGCACGCGCGCGATGGAGTATGCGGCGCAAATCGCTGTTTGTATGGAAGCGGTTTTGAAAAGTGGCGCGAGCGACTTAATAAGCGCGCGCCGTTTCAACGACAAAAGCGTTCGCGTTCTGAAATATGAACGCGCGGCGTTTTCGTCGGACAACGCGAGATTTTTCTCCACCGACAGCTTCGCTAGGAGGGCGACTGAAAAGGAGTTCCATTTCGACCTTTTGGGGAACGCGCGGAGCGCGTTTGAGCAGGACGCTCGTCCAAGAGATCGACAAACCGACGGCAAACGTCGTCCGGTGAAATCATGTTACAAATCCTCCGATTGGGCGTCGGATTATATTCGGCGCTTCTAATATGTTCTCTCGCGGTTGGAAAGGAACCGAACGGTAGAACGTTCGTGTGGACCCCGACTGCGACGAATGGTTCAACTTTCGTGCGTGAAACGACGCCACAGTCGTTGCGCGCGCTCGAACCGTCCCAGATGCGTGACATTAAATTAGAGCGCGCGCGACCGATTGAAGCGATCGATCTCTCGCTCGTGGCGAACGACGAGGCGACTCGCATTCTCGAAGAAGGCGAGTCGCTCATGGGGCAGAAACGATGGTATGACGCCAAGAAGAAATTCGAAAAAGGACTGCGCGCTTTTCCCGATTCAGCGCCGCTACGCGCTAAATTTGCCGAAGCGCGACGACGACAAGAGATTGACGCTCGGTATCAGGACGGAAATTTCGTCGCGCTGACGAGACGTGCAACCCTTGAGGACGCGCGCGACGTTTTCGACGAGGTTTTCGACGATATCGATCGTTATCACGTCGATTCGCCAAATTACCGCGAGCTATTTGATCTTGGCGTCGCTGGTTTGGGCGAGGCGTTAGAGGAAGACGCTTTTTATCGACAGTATAAGACCTCCGTTGCGTATAAGACGATTGCTCTGGAGACGTATCGCATAATGTGCGAACGCTTGAAGAACGAGCGCTTCGGTACAAAAGAGGACGTATGGCGAGCCGCGCTCTGGATGGCGCGTCAGCTTAATCGTCGACTCAACGTGGCGGAAGCGGGCGTCGTATGTGAATTTCTCGCGTCGGCGGTATGTTCGCTCGACGCGTACTCCGCCTCGCTGACGCCGGTTCAGGTAGACGACGTCTTTTCGTTGATCGACGGAAAGTTTGTCGGCATAGGCGTAGAACTAAAAGTTGACGCGCCGAACCGCATTGCGCGAGTTATTCCGAGGAGTCCGGCTGAGGAAGCGGGTATACTCGTAGGAGACGAGATAAGAGCTATTGACGGACGCACAACAGAACGTCTCACGGGCGCAGAAGTCGGCGATTTACTTCAAGGCGTCGAAGGCGAGCGGACAACCTTGCGACTTTGTGGCGCTGACGGGCGTGAACGCACCGTCGTTGCCGTTCGGCGCCCGATCGAGGTTCCGAGCGTTGAAGACGTCCGGATACTCGACGCGCCCGGCGCGATCGGTTACCTTAAGATTTCTTGTTTCCAGAAAACGACGACGAGCGAGCTTTCCGCAGCGTTGGAGCAATTCAGGTTGCAGGGTGCGCAAGCGTTAATAATCGATTTGCGCCAAAACCCAGGAGGTCTTCTCCAAGAGGCGGTGAGCGTTTCTGAGCTCTTTTTGAACGACGGTATGATCGTGCAAACGCGCGGGCGTAATGGCTATCACGCATTCCGAGCGCAGAATTCGCAAGCGTGCGATTTGCCGCTTGTAATTCTCGTCGATTCAAACAGTGCGAGCGCGGCGGAAATTTTTGCCGGAGCCATGCAGGAGAATAATCGCGCGGTAGTAGTAGGCGTCCAGAGCTATGGGAAGGGAACGGTTCAGGCGATCGTACAACTCAACGTCGCGAACGCTGGACAAAAGCCGATCGCTGGGTTGCGACTGACAACGGAGAAGTTTTATTCGCCGAAGGGACGCGCATACAGCGGTGTTGGCGTTACTCCTAACGTTGATATCGCGGAAGCGCTTGAACGTCAGTCGCGAATGGCGCCGACAAGCCAAGCTTATGGGCTTCCCGTTGATTCTCAGCGTTCTGAAGGCGTGCCTGAGGCGAAAACGGACGACGAGCGTGAGTTTGTTGGATACATTCGTCGAGCGAATCGACCACAGCCGGAATTCGACGGCGATTTATTCCTTGCGATCGGCGTTAAGGAAGCTCTCAAACTCGAGGAGACAATTCCGCATACCGACGTTCGCGCGCAACGTGCGCCGTCGCCGTACGCGCCAACGTTGGGCGCGGCGTTATAGTCAAGATTGAGCAATTGGCTATATTGTCGCGTCCGCACGTAGGGGATTCTCTTGGTCGCATGACAAAGGGGATCCTCTTTCTTTTAGTTGTTTTTTCTTCCACCGCCGAATTGTATCATATGAGACGAAGAATAGATTTTCTATTTTACTTATTTTGTTAATCCTGTTTTATGCTTGCAATTGGATTAATTGGATTTATTGGTTTAATAGCTAAATCTATGTTATACTTGAACATCTCATCCCTCAGCCAACGAGTTTTTTTAGGTTTTTTTCAGACGATTTGTGAGCAAGAAAAAGGTAACGGAATGCGTCGAACGTTAACGTTCCACGTATAGTTACAAGATGAGTTTGACTCGCTATTTCTCGAATAAAACTCCGCGCCGACCGCCTGACAATTGAGAGAATTTCTTCATTTCAGCTACGGAAGTAGCGTTGGAATCTTTACGAGCGCTCCAGAAAAGAGCGCGCTTTTTCTGAAGTCCCTTTCTGAACCTTTCCGATATTAATGTTGCCGGCGAGGAGGACGGCGAGCACGACTGCTAGACGCTCGCCTGCGATTCCTTGCCGGAGAGGAATTCAACGGATTTCAGTAAAATCCTTTAAAGACCGCTTTCCTGCGGGACGATAAAGGTAAGGCAAATTTCCAATGTGTTCCTCTTGACGCAGACGACGCGCAACGATGTATGCGTTGGTAAGTTTGCTCGTTCGCGAGTCGCGAAGGCTTTGTTGCCGAGCGACGCGAGACAATTACGACGATAAGACGGTTTCAATCGTCAATTTTTTCGCCGAAAGGTCCTGGCCCAATTGGTCGCGTTGTATTGATGACTTTGATAGACGCGCTAGGGCTAACCAGACGGTCAAGCCCAGAGTTTGAGAGACAACTCAAACGCGCTAATCGAACGATTCGATATCTTCGGAATGGATTGACGCGGAGTAGCGGCTAATTGACCCTTCGGCTTTCCAGGTTTAAAAGGAGTTTACCTACTATGAAAATTCGTTTGACTGCTTGCTTTGTTGCTTTGGCGGCTATCTTCACTTCTGCGAGCGCTTTTGCGCAAGACTGCGCGCCCTGCGCCGCCGCCGCTGATATTTCATGCGCTAGTTGCGCTCCTTGCGCCTCCTGCACCGGCGCTTCCTGCGAACTTTTCGGAGGACTTCGCTCGTTGCTAGCGTGCCGTCCGTGCCTCTCGACCGTAACGATTACTCCTGCTTGCACGCCGTGCGCCGCTCCTGCTGCGCCCGCTTGCGGTCCCATCGTTAAGTCGAATCTGCCCGGTTGCGGTCTTCCGGCTCCGTCCTGTGGTGGTTGCGGAGATTGCGGCGAATGCGGTCCTGCGCTGCCCGCGCCGACCTGCTCCGGGCCGATGTTCCCGTATCTCGCTCCGTGCCTCTACAATGCGGTTCATCGTCCGATCAACGGCGTATGCAAACTCGTACACGGTGCGTTCAGCGCGCTAGCCGACGTTACGACCCCGACCGACGACTGCGGATTCTTCAAGCCGTGCATCGTTGATTGCGGTTCCTGCGCGACCTGCGGTCCCGTTGACGTCGCTCCGGCGCCTTGCGCCAGTTGCGCCGCTCCCGCTCCCGCTCCAGCGCCTTGCGCTCCCGCTGTTGCTGGTTGCAACTAAGACGCGATAACGCGCTACGACAATACGGCGACACGCCGTGTTGAGAAGATCTTGAAATAGAAAGCCGGGCGGTTCCTAGGGGATCGCCCGGCTTGATTGCGTCTCTATTGATTTTTTGACGCGCTTTAATATAATTCAATTGAACGTTGGACGAACGGTCGCGGACAACCCAAGGTTGTCTGAGGAAAGTCCGGACTCCATAGGATGCAACGACGGGTAACACCCGCCGGTCGTAAGACTAGGGAAAGCGCAACAGAAAGTAAACCGCCTTTTTCGAAGGGTAAGGGTGAAACGGCGAGGTAAGAGCTCACCGCGTTTCAGGTAACTGAAACGGCATGGCAAGCCCCGTTGGGAGCAAGGATAAATAGCGTCGCGTTCTCGTGAACGGAGGGTGATCCGTCCTTAAGACGCAGGTAATCCGCTAGAGCGATTAGGCGACTAATCGTCGAGATAAATGACCGTTGCTCTTCGATTGAAGAGTACAGAATCCGGCTTATAGTCCAACGTTCATTTTCTTTTCATTCTTGTTAGGGATGGCGGCTGCCTTGAAGTTGAGGAATGACGATTGAGATAGATGCGACGATTTTAAGCGCTAGGTTTTGCGATGAACTCATTTCTTACTAGATTTCAGTTTTCTATTTGATCGGCGTGGTCGAAAGGAAAGATAGAGGGAGCGTAATGACCGAGCGTCCTTTGAGATTTTAGGCTGGGGACGATTGAAATTTATTTGCTCTCTCGGTATAATAGTGACCAGCGTATTGGAGCGCGCGTCCGTTGGGCGTCGCGCGATGGTATATTGTGGGATCGAGTTCGTCGATTAGGGCTGATGATGATTGATAAACATGAAAGTGTGCGAGTTTGCGCTTCCGCGACGCGACGCGAGCGGCTGAGGGTGCGAATCGTTCGATTCGCTAGCGCGAGCTTGGCTCTTGCGGTGTTTGTGATCGTTGCGTTTCCAAAGACTATATGTATGGCTCAGCGTCAGGAGAATGCTACGAACGCAACAAACGCGGCGCCTCTCTTTGTGCCCACTCTCGATCTTCATTCTCCTACCTACTATTCCTCGGTAGACGCTGCGCGGAAAGATCGACCGCCAGAACCGGCGAAGGTAAGCGAGGAGCTGTATTATCCCGACGGGTTTTTAACCCTCTCTTCGCCGACTCCTCTGCCTGTCGCAAAAGAAAAACCGAGTAAAATTGAAAAGGAAATGCCGGAAAAATCGGCAAAAAAGGTAGATCGGGGCGATCATATTCGACCGTTAGACCCGAGTGTTGAAACGACCCCTCTCACTGTGGAACCGCGCGTTAAAAAGGAGACGCAAGAGGAACCCATTAAGAGATCCCGTAAGGATCGTTTTTTCTTTTTTGCCGTCTCCGTCGCTTTAGCGGGGCTAGGCGTTTTTATCTATAACGATTTCAGATATCGGGATCAGTTGCGCGCGGATCTCGTGCGGAATGCAAAGTTGTGTTCGCCCAACGCGACGCCTGAGGATTTCGAAGGCGTGCTTGCCGAGGACGTCGACCTTACAGATCCGCGAGCGCCTTCCTATGTCAATCCGCACTATGACGCCGACGTTGTCTTGTACGCCGATCCCGATAAAGCTGGGAAAATTTTAAGCGACCCGGCTTTTGACGATTATCGCTTCGAAGCGTCGAGTTCGCATCGAGAACACTTTGGTCCAGGGTTAGGGGATGAGAACTTCGACTTTGCGCCTTCGGGCGATTCGGGGGCGGCGTTAGAAGACGAGGAGGAAGCGGAATTCAACGTTGGCGCTCCGAGCGTCGCGTATAGTCAGTCGACCGTTGCAACGAACTAAATCGTTAGAACGTTGTCTTTTTGCGCGTCTCTGGTTGCGGGGCGCGCTTTTTTTACGCGCGCAAAGGAGTCTGTCTTGCTGTTCGCGCGCTTTTTCGATATAATCCCGTCGCCGTTCTCCAAAGAGTCAAACGCGCGTCCAACCAAGGACGCTATTTGTGAGTTTAACTAATGAAAATACGAAGCAAGACCTTGATTAGCGCGGCGGGAGCGCTCGTTTCACTGGGGGTTCATCTTGTTGCCCCGACCCTGGATTATCGCGTGGCATATTATGATCCGATTATAGACCCCGCCTATGCGAACGACGGCAAACGTCGGATTTATATATTTTGGCATGAGTACATTCAGTATTTCATTTATCTTCGCAAAAGATGTCGGCTGGCTATGCTACTGAGCAAGCATTCAGACGCCGACGTGCTTGCCGACGTAGCGCGCTTACTGGGGTTCGACGGCGTGCGAGGTTCTACCAATCGAGGCGGCGTCCAAGCGTTGCGTGAAATGATGCGAAAGGAACAAGAGGAAGCCTTTCACTTAACAATTACTCCGGACGGACCGCGCGGTCCGCGACGCGTACTCGCGCCGGGGTGTGTGTTTCTCGCGTCGAAATTACAGATTCCAATCGTCGCAATGGGCGTCGGATATGATCGACCGTTCCGATTTAATAGTTGGGATCGATTTGCTATTCCACGTATTGGGTCGCGCGCGCGTTGCATTCCTAGCGCAGACATTATTGTGCCGCCCGAATTGGATCGCGACGGGCTCGAGCATTATCGCTCACAGATAGAAACGATTTTAAACTCTCTGAGCGACGAAGCGGAAGCGTGGGCGGAGTCAGGCGTCTCTTACGAAAACGAGTCCAGCGTGCTTCCCGGTCCCAACTTCTCAACGATGTACTTTGCGCGTCCTAAACAGGCGGCGATTCAAGCCTAATAGCGCGCGTTCACTTGCCTTTTCTGAATTGTGCAGTATAATCGTCATAAACCGCGCGCGGTATGGCGCCGCGCGTGAAATGATGGTGAGAATGAGAAAAGGTGGGTGAACAGACTATGAACGTATCGATAGCGCGGCTATTTTTCGTTGCTTGGGGAGTCGTCTCTCTCTTATCGCCTACAGACGTTTGTGTTGCGCAGCAGAGCGCTAGTAAGGACGACTGGCGTGCGGAGTATGCGGAACGCGTTCGCGCAACGATCAATCGCCGACGCGAGCAAAAGCCTGATTTTCCAAAAGACGTTCAGCGCACTAAACCGGAGTTCATCGCGTATATTCCAAAAGTTGAGCCTGAGAAATTAGGGGATTGCTACAACGACCATTTTCAGGTTTTTGAAGGTCCCCAAGGCGTGCTGTTAGCGACGGTGTGTCAAGCGACATGCGAAGGATCGCTCGATCAGCACGTTGCTTTTATGCGAAGTTTTGACTGCGGGCGCACCTGGGAGCCTCCGCGCGTTTTGGCTGGTCCGGCGACCTTTGACTCCGACGTGCCGATTGCCAGCTGGGGATTCGCAATGGTCTCAAAGTCGGGGCGCATTTATGTTATCTACGACCAATACCAGGAAGGTAAGGTTTCGACAAATCGTCAGCACACTGGACTCATGGCTGGAATCTATAGCGACGATTTAGGTGAAACGTGGTCGGCGCCGCAGTTGATTCCAATGCCGCGTACGTCTAACGACTCGCTTGACGAAACGATTCCGCCAGAGTGGGTCGTCTGGCAACATCCGTTGCGATTAGGGCGCGACGGTAAGTATCTTGTCGGGGTTACTCGATATGCCGCTCCTCAGCTTCACGACAAATATCGCACTGTTACCGAGTTCATTCGATTCGATAATCTTGACGACGATCCTGAACCGCGAGATCTTGTTGCGCGTTGGTTCATGACAGACGACCGTGTGTTAACCAAAGGCGCGTACTGCGAGGAGCCCTCTATTGTGAAATTACCGGACGGAAGGCTATTTGCTCTTATGCGCACCGGTTCGGGATTCCCATGTTGGTCTGTGAGCGAGGATCTGGGCGAAACCTGGACTGAGCCTGAAATTTTGCGCGATCGCGACAATGGAACTCCCTTTTTGCAGCCGATTTCTCCATGTCCGTTATACGACTGGGAGGGTGGAACTGCGGCGAGCGGTCGGTATTTTGCGTTGATTCACAATAAGTACAACTTCGACGATAAGAATCCGTGGCAGACTCGGGGACCGCTTTATCTAATTGCTGGAACCTATCAAGCTCACGCTAAGCAACCTATTTGGTTTGGCGAGCCTCAACTTTTCGTTGATCGACCGTCTGGCAATTCATTTTATACAAGCGTTACGCGATTCGATGGAAAAACGATTCTATGGTATCCTGACCAGAAGTTCTATTTACTCGGTCGCTATATTGGGGAAGAATGGCTTATGAACGCGCCCAAGATGGACGGCGCTCGTTAACGAATACAAGCGACGACTGCAAATTTCCCGCACTTCATGCGTTTGTTACATGAGGTTTTGCGGTTGCGACTTGGCGTAACGCACGAAATACGTCTTGGGGGAGGTTAATAATGAAAAGAGTAATCATTGCTTTATCTGGCGGCGTTGACAGCGGGGTTTCCGCCGCGTTGCTTCGTGAGAGCGGTTATGACGTTGTTGGACTTTTCATGCGACACCGTTATCAACGCGCGTTAGCGCCGCACGAATCGGACGCGTTTTGCGCGCGTCTTGATCCTAACGTTGCGTTGCGGATGTGGAAGGTCGACGCGTCTGGCGCCGAATCGTTGCGTGAAATCGAGTGGAGACGAGAAGGGGCGCCGTTCGCTATTCCAGCTGACGCCGTCTCTGCTGTTGAGGTTGCCGTTACGTTGGGAATAGAACTCAATATTATCGATATCGACGCGCCGTTTGCGCAAATCGTCGACAACTTCGTTGAGCAGTATTACGCCGCTCAGACGCCGAATCCGTGCGTTCTGTGCAATCGGACGATTAAATTTGGACTTCTCGCAGACGTCGCGACGCGATGGAACGCGGATTATCTGGCTACCGGGCACTATGTGCAAAAGCGGCGCGCGGCGGATTGGATCGACGATTTGAGAAAGAATGAGCCCGAACGTTACGCCGATATGCCGGGATGGCTTGCCGGCGCGCAAGACGAACATTGTATTCTACGGTCCCCTTCTGCGAAGGATCAATCGTATTTTCTATACGGCGTTAGTCGCGGCGCGCTCAAACGAACGCTCTTTCCGGTCGGCGCGTTCGATAAATCACTCGTTAGATTGAGAGCGCAGGCATACGGTTTGCCCGTCGCGCAACGTAAAGACAGCCAGGAAATATGTTTTATTCCCGATAAAGAACGTGTAAATTTCATCCGTACAATAGTCGATTCCGAGCCAGAGCGTTGGGCGCGCGTTCCTACGCAAACGGAAGGCGCTTTTCTATCTCAGGAAGGAAAAGTTATTGGGCGGCATTGCGGGTACGAGCGTTATACGATAGGGCAACGTAAGGGACTGGGAATGGGGTTTGGCGAGCGAATCTTTGTCCAGAGCATTGATCCGAGCTCGCGCGCCGTTACGCTCGGCTCTTACGACGCGCTTGCGAAGACGGAGATTTGCGCCGTCGATTCTAATTGGCACGCAAACGTGCCGATTGACGAGGAATTTCGATGCGAGATTAAAATCCGCTATCGTAATGAATCAACTTTGGCGACCGTGCGCGCGAAAGAAGACGGCTCTATGTTCATACGCGCCGACGCGCCGTGTTACGGCGTTGCTCCTGGTCAGGCGGTGGTCTGCTATTGGCGCGATCGACTCCTAGGAGGCGGACGAATTGTTAATTAGCGGCGAGAATCAGAAAAGTGTTTTTTTTCGAGAAAAGGGGCTCTCGGGTATCGCGCTCCTAGGGTGAGCGTATATAATATAGGATTCCTGGGGCGCTAATTCGTGGCGTGCTCGGGAGGAATTAACCGACGCGGCGTATGGATGCGACGCCGTTTTAACGCGTCCGTTCACTCGCCCTAACTAGACTGACGCGTCGCATGACCGCGACGCGTTGACAGATTGAGAACTAGAATCATGAGCGATCCTTATTTTCAGAAGTTATTTGCCGATCGAATTGGCGGCGTTAATTACGGTAAGAGCACCGAAATCTACAAGTTTGAAAAGATCAAAAGGGCCAAGCGTCGCGCGTTGGCGGAACACCCTGAACGAGTTCTGCTCGATTTTGGTATCGGCGAGAATGACGAGATGGCTCCGTTGCAAGTTCGTCAAAAAATGACCGAAGAGCTCAATCGACTCGAAAACAGAGGATATGCCGACAACGGATGTCTCGAATTTAAAGAAGCCGTCGCGCGATTCATGAAGAGAAGGTTCAATGTTGAACTCGACCCCGCGACCGAAATAAACCATTCGATAGGCTCCAAACCCGCGCTCGCTATGCTGCCCGACGTCTTTATCAATCCAGGAGACGTTACTATCATGACGACGCCAGGGTACCCTGTCGCCGGAACGCACACACGATACAACGGCGGACAGACTTACGAATTGCCGCTCGTTGCCGAGAACAATTTCTATCCCGACCTTGACTCGGTTCCCGACGATATTCGCAAGCGCGCCAAGATGCTCGTGATAAACTATCCGAATAGTCCGACTGGTCAGCTGGGATCTGTTCCTTTCTTCGAGAAGGTAATCGAGTTTGCGAAGACGAATGAGTTGGTTGTCGTTCAGGACGCCGCTCATTCGATGTTTAGCTTCAGGGATCGACCGATGAGCTTTTTGGAAGTCGACGGCGCGAAGGACGTTGGCGTTGAGGTGCACTCCATGTCGAAGGGATGGCACATGATCGGATGGCGACTCGGTTGGGTGTGCGGGAACGAACGTATTGTTCACGCTTTCGCGGACGTTAAAGACAACAGCGACAGCGGACAATTCTTGGCAATTCAGAAGGCGGCCGCATTTGCGCTCGACGACGACTCGATTCCGGATCAGGCGCGCGCGAAGTATCTGCGACGTCTTCAGAAATTAGTCGACACGCTTAATAAATTTGGATTCGATTGTGAAGTTCCGGGCGGCACGTACTTCCTATACGCGCGTGCGCCAAAGGGATTGAAGAGTGGGCGAACCTTTACGAACGCCGAAGAGGTCGGGCAATTCCTCATTACGGAGCAGTCGGTCTGCACGGTGCCCTGGGACAACGCAGGCGCGTATCTGCGGTTCTCGGTTACCTATCTCGCCGATACGGAAGAGAAGGAAGACGAACTCATGGCGAGCCTCGCCGACCGACTGGCTAAGATTGAGTTTGTTTTCTAGCTAACTAACTTTATTGACATATCAGTGTGGGAAGCGCCGTTTATTATGAGCGGCGCGTCCTGCGCGTCAGTGTATGGTTTACTTTATTGTTATGGATGACGCCGAGACGGGCGCTCTTGAAACCCTAGCCTTTATCATGTTAGCGTGTAATGTCTAAAATAACGATTCGCGGCGCTCGCGAGCATAATCTGGACAACGTCGATTTAAGTTTGCCTAATTCGAAACTTATTTGTTTTACTGGCGTGAGCGGTAGCGGTAAGAGTTCGTTGGCGTTTGACACTATATATGCCGAGGGACAACGACGCTATGTCGAGAGTCTGTCGAGCTACGCGCGGCAATTTCTAGGGCAACTTCCTAAGCCGGACGTTGATCAAATTTTTGGTCTGAGCCCCGCTATTTCAATTTCGCAAAAGACAGGCGCGCAGAATACGCGTTCGACCGTTGGCACTGTTACAGAAATCGCCGACTTTCTGCGCGTGTTATACGCGCGCGTTGGCACGGGCTACTGTCCAACTTGTGGACGCAAGATAGAAGCGCAGACGCGGCTACAAATACTCGAACACATCAAAGTCGTTCCGGAAGACGTCAAGATAACATTTCTTGCCCCCTTGGCGCGCAACCAGAAGGGGCGGTGTGTCGAATTCTTGAATTCCATGCGTCGCAATGGCTATAGGCGCGCGCGAATTGACGGACGCTTTGTCTCGCTTGATCATGAAATTGAGCTTGATCGTCAAGCGCGACACTCTATTGACGTCGTTATTGATCGAGTTGTGCAATCTGACGCAAACTATCGGCGCGTTACAGACGCGGTCGACACGGCGCTTAGACTTGGGCGCGGAAGAATGATAATCATTCTCGATCAACGCGATGAAAACGATACTTCCGAGACGCAATTCAAAGAAAGAAACGACGCGCTTTTTGACTTTGACTCCGACGACCCGAACTTTGATCCTGTTGATTTTATCGAAGGCGTTAGCTCTGAAAATAAAAACAATGAACTCTATTTTAGCTCTGACTATGCATGCTCGCACTGCGGCGTGAGTTACGAGCGACCATCCCCGCAGATGTTCAGTTTTAACAATCCGCAGGGAATGTGCCCCTACTGTCAGGGAATGGGGTACTCTTACACGTTTGATCCGGATTTGCTCATTCCGGATAAATCGCGATCTTTCCAGCAGGGGTGTGTTGTCCCGATTGGTAAGTGGCAGGATCTTAGTAGCTGGAAGCAACATATCTATTTAGGGATAGCGACGGCGATTGCTGAGAAGCATGGGCTTGAACCGAGCGACGTCTTGGAAACCGCATGGGACGAGCTAGATGAAAACGTGCGACGAGATTGGTTGTGGGGCGTCGGTAATATTCCCGTCTCATATTCATGGAAGACGGCTGGGAACGAGCACAAGTGGAATGGACGTTTCGAAGGGCTTATTCCTAAGATGGAAAAGCAGTACCATGAGACGACGAATCGAGCTCAGCTAGAGATCATGGAACGTTTTATGGCGACTATTCCGTGTTCATTCTGTCATGGGATGCGTCTCAATGAGCAGGCGCGCGCCGTAAGGTTGGAAACGACTTCGAAAGCGCATATTTTCGCCGCTAAGCGCGAGCTATCGTTACCTGAGGTTGCGCAACTTTCAATTACCGACGCTATGGAGTTTTTCTCCGGGCTGAAACTAACAGATTCAGGTCAGATCATTGCACGTGAGCTTCTTAAAGAGATCAATTCTCGGCTCGGGTTTCTTGCCGACGTCGGACTGAGCTACCTATGTTTGGGACGTCCCGCGCCTACATTGTCGGGCGGAGAAATGCAACGCATTCGCCTTGCCGGGCAGATCGGCGGCGGGCTAGTTGGCGCGCTGTATGTGCTGGACGAGCCTTCTATCGGGTTACATCCTCGCGATAATGATCGACTCATTTCGACTCTAACGAAATTACGAGATCTCGGTAATTCGATCATTTTAGTAGAACACGACGAAGACGCAATGTTGGCGGCGGATTATCTGGTTGACTTTGGACCCGGACCGGGTTCGCGCGGAGGACGCGTCGTAGCCAGTGGAACCGTCGCCGAGACGCTCGCGGCGGAACCAGAGGAGAGTTCGACTATTCGTTTCTTGGTCGGAAAAGACAAAATAGAGACTCCGCGCGAGAGACGCAAGCTCGACGGACCGCAACTTGTCGTGCGCGGCGCGCGTCATCATAATCTTAAAAACATTGACGTTCACATCCCATTGGGCGGCGTTGTTTGCATTACGGGCGTGAGCGGTAGTGGTAAAAGTTCGCTTGTCAACGATATTTTGCGCGAAGCGCTTGGACGTGAACTCAATCATGCGATTGGCTATCCTGGCGAGCACGACAGAATCGACGGCGTCGAGCATTTGAAGAAGCTGATTTCGATCGATCAGACGCCTATTGGTCGTACGCCGCGTTCTAATCCGGCGACGTACATTAAGTTGTTCGACGATATTCGCAAGCTGTATTCCGAGACGCCGGAAGCTCGCGCGAAGGGATTCGCGCCTGGACGCTTCAGTTTTAACGTTCCTGGAGGACGCTGTGAGGCGTGTGAGGGAAACGGCGCAATAAAAGTTGAGATGGACTTTCTTGCCGATGTGTGGGCGACTTGTTCAGTGTGCGGGGGCGCGAGATTTAACCAAGACACGCGCGCTGTGAAATTCAAAGGATTGTCGATCGATCAAGTTCTGGATTTGGAGGTCGAAACGGCGCTCGAGATCTTTGAGAATATCCCAAGGATTCGCGAGAAGCTTGAGACTTTGCGCGACGTTGGACTAGGTTACATGAAGCTGGGACAGCCGTCGCCAACCCTATCGGGAGGCGAGGCGCAACGCGTTAAGTTAGCGAAGGAACTTGCCAAAAAGAGCTATGGTAAAACGATTTATTTACTAGACGAGCCGACGACGGGACTGCATTTTGCCGATATTAAAACGTTGCTCAACGTCCTTCATAATTTCGCCGATCTTGGCAACTCCGTACTCATTGTCGAGCACAATCTCGACGTTATTAAAACGGCGGACTGGGTTATCGATTTGGGACCCGAAGGAGGGGAAGCGGGAGGTCGGATTGTCGCGCAAGGAACGCCGGAGGATATTGCTAATTGTCCAGAATCTCATACTGGTCGCGCGCTCAAGGAGTACTTGGAGCGTGATCGCGCTAAGATACTTGACAAGTTGATTGAGAGAGAACACGAACGTCAAGGGGCGGAAAGTCGAGACGCGAGCGACGACGCCATTATAATACGCGGCGCGCGAGAACACAATCTTCAAAACGTTTCGCTTGCTATTCCGCGGAATAAATTGACTGTCTGTTGCGGTCCGAGCGGTAGCGGTAAATCGTCGTTAGCGATTGACGTCGCGTACGCTGAGGGAAGACGACGCTACGTCGAGAGTCTCTCGAGTTATGCGCGGCAATTTATTGGGCAGATACAAAAGCCCGACGTCGACCAAATGATCGGTATCTCGCCCGCTATAGCCATCGAGCAAAAGACAACGAGTCGATCGACGCGATCAACCGTCGGAACGATTACGGAAATTCTAGATTATCTACGCGTGGTCTTTGCAAGACTTGGGACACCATACTGTCCTGATTGCGATCTGCCCGTCGGCGCACAGTCAATTGACGAAATCGTCGCGCGCGTTATGCGCGTTGGAGGGCAAGACGATTGCAAATTAATGATCATGGCCCCGATTACGCCGGAATCAGGAGAGAGCTACGCGAGGTTGTGGGAACGACTCAAAGCGCAAGGGTTTGCGCGCGCGCGCGTCAACGGGCGCGTCTTCACGCTCGACGAGCCGCCAGAGCTCGCCCCTAAGAGCGTCTATGTAATCGAAGCGGTCGTTGATCGCGTACAGATTAAAGCGGCAATGGACGCCAAAGAACGCAAGAAGTTGCGGGGGCGCGTTGCCAGTAGCGTAGAAACAGCGCTCGAGTGGGGCAATAAGGAGGTGCGAATCGCTATTGTCGACGAGACGCGAGACGAGAGGAGTTGGGAGACGAAGACGCTTAGTCAAAAGCTCTCGTGCGAACGGTGTGGTCGAGCCTTCGAGGCGCTTACGCCGCGTCATTTTTCCTTCAACAGTCCGCTAGGACGTTGTCCGCAGTGCGAGGGACGCGGCGTTCAAGTAGGATTTAGTTCTCGTAGCTTAATTCGCGATCCCAAACTGTCGTTATTGGAGGGCGCTATTTCGTTGTGGTCGGATTTCGAGAGTCCGACCACTCTCGCGACAATGCGCGCGTTAGCGCGCGGCGTCGGATTACCGCTTGACACGCCCTTTGAGCGTTTGGATTCGAGATTTAGACGCATTGTTCTCAATGGCGCTGGAGAACGTTGGTTTGACGTGTTGCAACGCGATTTGGAAATTGCAAGGACCGCCAAAACGCCGGCAGAGCGCGGCGCTCAGCTGGAAGCGTCGACAAACGCGAAGGATCCGGGCAACAATGTCGCGTATCGGTTCCAATATAAAGGACTTTATCCTTCGTTGGAAGAGGCGGGACGACTTGCGCCGGTCTATCGTAGGCGTCTGGAAATACAGGAGGACGATTGCGAGTGTTCGAGCTGCTTGGGAAGTCGTTTGCGCGACGACGTCGCCGCAGTACGCTTTCATTCTCTCACGCTCGATCAGATATGTCGCACGCCGCTCGACGAATTGACATACTTTTTTGAATCGCTCGAACTTAACGAGCTAGAGCGCGAGGTGGCGGGAGATTTGATAAGCGAGATTGTCGCTCGTTTGCGATTTTTGGTAGACGTCGGCGTCGAGTATTTGACGCTGTCGCGTTCGGCTAGTACGCTTTCTGGCGGAGAAGCGCAACGCATACGTCTTGCGTCTCAAATTGGAAGCGGGCTGGTAGGCGTTCTTTACGTCTTGGACGAGCCGACGATCGGGTTGCATCCACGCGACAACAATCGTTTGATTTCAGCTATGAAGAAGCTACGCGACTTGGGCAACACATTGTTGGTCGTCGAGCATGACCAAGACGTGATAGAGAGCGCCGACTTTCTTGTCGACTTTGGTCCGAAAGCTGGCGCGCAAGGCGGGCTAATCGTTGCGACCGGCGCGCCTGACGAGGTGCGCCATAACGAGGCTTCTGTAACAGGCGCGTATCTCTCAGGGCGCGAATCGATTCCTATTCCTGTGAATCGGAGAATCATGCCTTGAGCGTAATGGAAAAATCGTTATAATTACTGATTCGACTGGCGTCGTTGGGCGCTGGCAGACGAATTTTAAGTGTGCGGCGTCGACATTTTATACGGCGCTCGAAACTGACGTTTTGGCGATATAAGGGGTTAGGCGCTTTCATGAAGAAAAGCTTTCACAACACCGGTTCCACGAACGAAACCGACGGCGAGAATGCGGCGAGCGCCGCGCCTGACCGAAAGAGGACGAAACGCGTTGCAAAGCAAGAAAATACCGCCGCGTCGATAAAGAAGCCGAAACGGGCGAAAAAAACCACGCGTAAGACAGACGACGCGCCGCAACGTCAGGACGCGCCCTTGCTGGAGCTTTTAGAAGAGAGCGAGCCGCGAGAGGGTAAAAAAAGCGCGCGTAAGGCGACGAGCGTTAAACGTGCTACGAAGACGACTGCTTCTCGAGCGCGACGTAAGGACGCCAAGTCTAAGCAGGAGGTTAGCGACGTCATGAGCGACAAGGAGTCGCAACAAGCCTCAACGATTCAGTTCGATTCGCAAAAGATTTTACAGAAGATCGCCGACGTAACGCTTTCGATGGGAGAGCGCGAGCGGCGCAAGCGAGTCAAATCCCGCAACGAGCGTACAACGCCTTCGGAAGCCGAGAGATTTTATTCCGGCGCGTTGCCTCGGTGGGAGCCGGGATGGATGCTTATTCGCGGCGCGCGGCGACATAATTTACAAATGGTGGACGCTCCGATCCCGCTCTCTGCGTTTACCGTAGTAACCGGCGTAAGTGGGAGCGGTAAGAGCACGCTGGTTGAGGACGTTCTTTATAAGGGGGTTTTCGCCGATCTTAATCGTTTAGCTTTTCCAAATGACGCGTGTAACGGTATTATTGGCGTCGACGCGCTTAACAAGGTCGTGCGCGTTGATCAGAGTCCGATCGGCGCGTCCCCGAACTCGAATCCCGCGACTTATACGGGACTTTTCGAATTGATTCGATTGCTATATTCGAAGCTTCCTGAATCGCAACTTCGCGGCTATACGCATCGACATTTTAGTTTTAACGTTGAAGGCGGGCGTTGCGAGAAGTGCCAGGGCGCGGGACTGATTAAAGTTGAGATGCATTTTCTTGCCGACATATGGGTAACTTGCGACGCGTGCAACGGTAAGCGTTACGACGCGGAGACGCTACAAGTCAAATATCGCGGCAAATCGATTGCCGACGCGCTCGAAACGACGTGCGGCGAGGCAATGAAACTTTTTGCCGACGTGGCGCCGATGCAACGCATTCTCCAGACGCTGTGCGACGTCGGACTTGATTATTTACCGCTCGGTCAAGCGGCGACTACGCTTTCCGGAGGCGAAGCGCAACGTGTTAAACTCGCGGCTGAGCTTTCGCGCGTCGATTCAGGACACACGCTCTACGTACTGGACGAACCGACGACTGGACTTCACTTTTCCGACGTTCGCAAACTTCTCAACGTTCTGCATCGTCTAGTTGATCTCGGCAATACGGTAGTTGTGATCGAGCACAATATGGACGTGATTAAAAATGCAGATTGGATACTAGATATTGGTCCTGAAGCGGGCGCACAAGGGGGTAAGCTGGTATTTGCGGGAACCCCTGAACAGTTGTTGCAGTATGTCGACGCATATTATCGCGCCGACGAATCGTCTCGCACAGGATTGCGTAGCTACACCGGCGAGGCGCTTTTCCGCGTCTTTGAACGCGGATCCTTTGCCGAGCGACAGTTTTGGACGGCGAAGGAACCTCCGACAAGCTCTGTGGGACTGGCAGCAGAAGAGGAAGTTGTCGCAAGTGTGACACGAGGCGCTGAAGAGAGTCGACCTTGGGAATTGGACGGGCGGCGGTGGCATCTCGAAGCGCCGGCAAAGTTACGACGATGGAGTTCTAAGATACTCGCCGATATCGTTGAGAAGCTCGAAGAGAACGAAGTTTTTACGGACACAGACTGGAGTTCGCGTACTCTCGTTGAAACGCGCGCGCTTGAAAAGTCGTTCGGATGGTTTATGCGAGCGTATACCTCGGACGAATGGCTTTTGAAATTGAAATTTCGCGTTCCGAAGAACACGTTCAATCGGGACGCGTTGAGTAAGCGATTGGCGCTCAAACCGCTCAGTGAAATCGATGAGATTCCGCTTTGCGGCACTCAGTCGCGAATTAAGGTGGAGAATATAGGCGCATGGCAGGAACTTGAGATCACGGTCTTTTCGTACGACGAAATTGACACGCCTGAATTTTGGCGGTTTCTTAATTTCGCCGTCGAGCGTTTTGCCGCGCGTGTCAACGACTCGCAAAAGGACGACCTTGATCTGACGCCGTGGCGGCGCGACGGACGAGCCTGGCACCTTTCGCAAGAGGGGCGTACAGGAACGAGCGAGGCGCCGCAATGGCCGCAAGAGCTGTTAGAAGAAACGCTCAATACAGTTGAACTCGTCAATAAAGCTGGCAAGACGGTGTGGAACAAGAGAACGACCGTAGAATTCAGAACGCGAAAGGGCGCGTTATGGGCGCAGGTTTTTACGAAGAACAAGGACTTTATATGCGTTCAGCTCGACGCCGCAAAGGGGCTGTTTAAATTGCGGCAGTATCAGAGCCTCGGGTTTGAGCCAGAGCTTGACGATTCTGATCCTAAGCGCGATTCGTTGTATTTACGTTGCCGCGACGACGCGCGATTCGACGCCAAACTATTCAAGGAGCTCTTAAAGGTTACTTATCAAGACGCGAGCGCCTCTGAAGAATAATCGAGAGAGATTTAGCGTATTATCTCTAGAATGGTCGCGACAACAAAAAAGCCGACGATAATACTACCGTCGGCTCTCTTAGTCGGGGCAACTGGATTCGAACCAGCGACCTTTTGACCCCCAGTCAAACGCGCTAAACCAGACTGCGCCATGCCCCGAACTTAAAATCACAAATACCGCCAAGAGAGCGAATCTTAACGTCTCTTGTTATAGTCGGGGCAACTGGATTCGAACCAGCGACCTTTTGACCCCCAGTCAAACGCGCTAAACCAGACTGCGCCATGCCCCGTAGTTCCAGATATTGTATAGCTGAACGCGTTTTTTTCAACCCCCTTTTTATTTTTATTTTGATCTTTCAAGAGGAGTCGAGGTCGAATAGCCGTAACTCGTATGGAAAACGATTATTTCAAGTGAGGAAAGCCTCGTAACGTCTGGGCAACTTATCGGGACCGCGTATAATAGACTGGAAATCTTAACCTGAACAACTGGGCGAAGGTGGACTTATGTTAGAGAAAGCTGAGTATGAACTCATCGATTTTGGCGCCGGAAGGCGATTGGAACGTTTTAAAGACTTGATCTTAGATCGACCTTGTCCGACTGCATTGGGAATACGACAGGGAGCGCAAAATCAGTGGAAAGAGGCGGACGCTATATTCGTCGAACGCAAGAGAGAGTCGAAAAATTCGCCAAAGGCTACGACAAGTTCTTTCGGATTTCGTGGATACTGGCGCCCGATCACAACGCGCGGAGCTTATTATTTTCCTGAAATTGCCGAAAATAGCGCGTGTGACAACGCAACCGAACCAATGCAGGCGACGCAGTCATGGGAACTGGCTGTCGGCGGGTTATTCCTGCTCGAACTCAAGGGATCCCCTTTTGGACATCTTGGCGTTTTTCCCGAACAGTCGAGCAACTGGCGTCGAATCTATGACCTGTGTTGCGAAGGGCGCGAAAAGTTAGGACGTCCCTTGCGAGTCTTGAATCTCTTTGGCTATACGGGCGGAAGCGCGCTTGCCGCGCTAGCGGCGCGCGCAGAGACAACGCATTTAGACGCGGCGCGCAATATAGTTGCTCAAGCGAAGCGCAACGCTTCGCTTTCGTTTCCAGAAGCGGCGGCGAACGGGGACGGGATAGTCGCTAGGTGGATCGTCGACGACGCTGTTAAGTTTGTTAAACGCGAACTCAAGCGCGAGTCGAGGTACGACGCGATTATTTTGGATCCTCCGACCTACGGGCATGGCGCGCGCGGCGAAGTGTGGAGATTAGCGCGCGATCTTGAACCGTTGCTTGCCAACTGCGCTCGCGCTCTTAACGATTCCTTTTCTTTCATCATGCTAACGGGACACACGCAGGGGTTTGAAGCTCATGTTCTGGAAAGAATGTTGCGTTCGAGTTTAAGCGCGCGATTTGGCGCGAGCGCGGCAAAAGGCGAATATCTGTCGCAACCTCTGGGTATTAGATCGAAGTTCAACGGCGTATTGCCGTGCGGCGATTTGGCGTTGGCGGTTTTACGTTAAAACGCGAGCGCAAAAAATAACCGGCGAGGCTACGAGAGGCGCCTTGCCGGTTAGTATAGTACGAACGTCATGAACGAGACGTGTGCGGACGATTATTCAAGACCGTAGAGTCGTTTCGCCGTGTCGCGCACTTCTTTGAGGTTCAGTTTTCCTGTGCCTAGAACAGGGATTTCGGGGACTTGTTTGAAGTTGACAGGGGAAGGAATCCAGAGTTGCGGCAACGTTCCAATCTCGGAAACTCGCTTGCATAGCTCTTCAGGCGCGCAGGGGAGGTTGACGTACAGTACGACGAGTTTTTCGCCCTTGCGTTCGTCAGGAACGGCGGTTACTACAAGATTAAGCGCGCTGGAATTGGTCGAATCGTCGTCGGTCTTTTCGAGGGTGGCAACGCTCGACATTTCTTGAAGCGCCTCTTGCAATTTTTCTTCGATGAAGGCGTGCGGCGCCATTTCGCCGCCGATCTTCGAAATGCGCGTTTCGCGACCCGTGATGAAGATGAAGTTGTCTTCGTCGATTTTCGCAATGTCGCCCGTTATGTACCAGCCGTCCTTAAAGATCGAACGCGTTCTTTCTTGATCCTGATAATATCCTACGGTAACGGAGTTGCTTTTAACGAGCATCATCCCGGGCGTATTAGGCGGTAACTCTTCCCAAGTTTCGGGGTCGACCACTTTGGCAACGAAGTTAGGGTCTGGACAACCGATTGAAAAATCCTTGTGATAGGGCGTTATATTATCGGGCGCGTCCGATTCGGGTATGTTGTGGCTCATAACCGGCGAGAGTTCAGTTGCGCCGTACCCTTCGTTTAGCGAGACGCCAAACTTTTCTTTCCAGTCTTCGTAGAGTTGCGCTGGCGCCTTTTCTGCGCCGACGATTGGAAAGTATACGGATTCAAAGTCCTCTTTAGAACACTTGCGAAGGTAGGTGCGCATGAACGTTGGCGTCGCTACAAACAAGTGGGGACGATATTTTTTCGTAACGGAGGCGACCCCCTTATAATCGAGCGGATTGTAATGGTAGTAACAGGCGTACGGATGGTATAGAGGGAACCATACGGTTACCGTGTACCCAAAAGAATGGAAGAAGGGAAGCACGCCCGCGAGACTCAGATTGTAGGCCGGCATAGCGGATTGCGCGAAACTCTGGGCGTTGGCCGAAACGTTCGCGTTTGTAAGAACAGCGCCCTTCGGAAGACCGGTCGAGCCGCTGGTGAAGACGATCGTATTGATATCTGACAGCTTTTCTTTCGTTAGTCCAAGAACGCGTTCTAGTATCCACGTGGGGAGAAGCGATTCGAGAAAACCGACGAGTTTATCGCTCGTGCGGATTTGCTCCTTCGCAACTTCTTCGAGCGGAAGAATCTCGGCTTCCAGATCAAGCTTGGGCAATTTCTTGAGAAGTTGAGAAGACGCGACTATTGTCTTAATTCCGACTTTGTGAATACAATAGTTATTCACGTCGTTGGTGAACGTATAATTCAAATTGATCGGAATACGACGATCGAAGGCGAGCGCCGCGTTGACTAGTACGCCGGCAACCGAAGTTGGCAATAAAACTCCAACGAACTTTTCGCTAGGAAGAATACGATGGAGCAACCTGCGAAGGACTAGGATTTGAAGAAGCGCCTCCTTACCCGTTACTTCTTTACCGGTGGAATCGCCGAAATGTCGGCGGGAGCCTGAAAGGCGTAAGCCGCGAATTGCACCGCGCGCTGGAGTATAGAGGAAGACGTTTTTAGGGTGTTTACGGTAATCGACTGCGTCAATATTGAGTTCCTGAACGATGTGCAGGAGTTTCTGCATAATATGAGCGTCGCTACAGCCCTTGGCGCGTTCGGCTTCGACTGAATAAGGCGCGCCGTAGGAAATAGTCAGTCGATAAGGTGTACGGCGTTTATAACCCTTGGGACCGGCGTAGGCGAAGCGCGAGCCGTAGAGACCTGTTATTGCAAACGGTATAATTGGCGCGTTCGGCGTCTTGCGAAGTAGAGCAAGGAAGCCGGGTTTGAAAGCGCGCGTTTGACCGTCGCGTGTTATGGCGCCTTCGGGGAAGATGCACACAACTTCCCCGTTTTGGAGCGCAGTCTGAGCTTCGCGCAACATATACGCGGTTGATTTCCGCGAATTGGGGTCAAACCGTATGACTCCTGTTTTCCGAATAACGAAGTTGGCAAGTTTACTCTTCGCCGGCAGGAAATTTTGGTCAGAGATGAACCGGACGGGTCTGGACGAAGTTGTGTAGACGATCAAAGCGTCTAAGAAGGAGACGTGATTGCCGAGGAGTAGAACCGGACCTTCCTTAGGAATATTGCCGACTCCATATTCGCGCATACCGTAGACTAACTTGAGCCAATTGATAACGAGTACGCGCAAAACAGGGATGGCGAACGCGCGCAGTGTGAAATAGAGCGCTGGGATGCTTATAATCGACGTTACAAGCCAGATTTCTGCCCCGTTTAGTCCGGTCATAACCGTTTTGCCCTCTGAATTGACGGTTTGACGTAACGGGAGACTGCCGAGCGTGCTTTGGAACATCGCAAAGAGCGCCATTGCCGCAAAGGAAAAGAAGTTGTACGCCGCTAAAATTCGACCGCGATGCTCGACGGGACTTTCTGTCTGAAGTACCGCGACGAGCGGAAGGTCGTACATCGAAGCCGAAAGACCAAGTAAAAATAAGCCGAACCCTCCGAAGATAAAGCCGAAAGATTTAGGCGACGCAATTTCGTGAGGAACGAACGGCGTGAAATATAAAATGAACGAAAAGACTATAATCGCGAGCGCACCGAAGGGAACGAGACCGAGTTCTATGCGTCCGCGTGAAAGTTTCCCGGCGATAAGCGCGCCGAGCGCAAGACCAGCCGAAAGCGCTACGAGCAACAACATTGCCCAATCTTGACGGACGTTCAGATATTCTGTTGCGAATTTGTCTATATTAAGTTGGGCAAGCGCGCCGACTCCCCAGAAGAAAGAACTTGCAATACTGATCCAGAAGAGATACCGGTTGTTCACGAGAAGTTTGAGATCCGCGCACGTTTGTTCGATAGGATTGACAGGAAAGCGCGCAGAAGGATCCGCCGCTTTAATCGACGGTAGGAAAAAGCTCGAAATGAGACCGAGCACGGCGACTCCGATGATGACGCTCGCCCAAATTATCCAATTCGTCATACCGCCCGAGCCTTCAATCGGTTTCTTCGCATTGAACGTCGTGAGAACGAACAGAACGCCTCCCAAGACCTGACCGCCTATGCACGCGATCATTGTCGTCATTGTAACAAAGCCGTTCGCTTCGGAAATACGTGATTGTGGCACGATATTAGGTATGCTGCCGTATTTCGCAGGACTGAAGAACGCGCTTTGGGTCGCCATAAGAAAGAGCGTTACAAGCATGAACGGCACCGATTGCACGAGAATCGCTACTGTGCCTAACAGCATAACGAAAAGTTCGGCCGCCTTACACCAGATGATGACCTTGCGCCTATTGAAACGATCGCAACAGTATCCGGCGTAGGTGGCGAAGAGGAGGAACGGAACGAGGAACGCAAGTGAGCCTATTCCGCGGATCGTGTCTTGTTTGTCGGCCCAACCGACCGCGCACTTACCGATCGGAATGATCAGCCAACGGAAGATGTTGTCGTTTAATGCGACCAAAAATTGTGTGACGAGAAGCGCTGTAAAACCTTTTGTCCAGAGCGGAGGGAGTTGCTCCTCATGCGCTTCTGCGTGGAGAGACGCCTGCTTTTCCATAATAACAATGACTTCCGTTTGCTAATAACGTGAACTTTGAACAGCGTTCCGCTGGGACAGCTAAGAACGCGTACTCTAACAACGCAGATATGATAACCATATTGGGCAAGATTGACAAGGGTGAAGAGAACTGAAAATGACATTTTTTTAAATTTTGTCATCTTCAAAGCGTCAAAATGGGAAGGACGCGTATGCAAACGTTAAGTCAGTCGTTATTGCGAAGTCTTGGCAAGACGCCTGCGTTCGCGACTATTGGGGATTCCGAGGCGATCACGGTGTTCCTGAACGGTCTTGCGACTCACGTCGAGCGAATACTTGCGCTTGAGTTCTGCGGCTAGCGCCTCGTCGCTAAGAGGTTGGCTTTTGACTTCCTGAGCCACGAGCTCGCGGATCTTTTCAGCAACGTTAGAACTCGTCGCGTCCCCTGCGACCGCTTTGGGAAAGAAGTCCCGAAACGAGGCGAAGCCGCGAGGCGTCGCAAGCCATTTATTATTGCACGCGCGCGATATGGTGGAAGAATCGAGACCAAGTTTATCGCCTATTTGTTGCTGAGTGAGCGGCTTGGGGAAGCTCGTTGGATCGTCGAAGTAATCGGATTGGAAGTCGACGATCGCCTTGGCGACGCGAAGGAGCGTCGATTTTCTATTGCGCAACGCGTCGACAAGCGCTTGAGCCTCTACATACTGTCGGCGCAAGTACTCTTTGGTCTTTTTATCGACTCGTTTGGAAAAGAGGAGCTTACTGTAATACGGATCAAGTTCGAGATCGTCGCTCGAATCGTCGAGTTTAACGATCCAGCGACCTTGACTGTTCTTTTCGACGAAGATTTCTGGCTGTATCCAGTTGAGTTGCGCGGGGGACTCTGCGAAGAGTTCGCTCGGCGAAGGGTAGAACGGAAAAGGGGCGGCGAAGATCTGCATGAGTTCGTCGTGCGTGATACCCGTCTGACTGGAGAGCGCGCCGAGGCGTTTCTTAATGAAATCGTCAAAATGGCGCGTTATGATAAGTTTGAGCTGATCGTGAAATTCTGCGTCGGGTTTAAGACGCAATAGTAGACTTTCGCGCATATTGCGCGCGCCTACGCCGGGAGGATCCATCTCTTGGACGATTTTGAGCGCCGCTTCTGCTCGCTTGCGCTCTTCGGGGCTCGGCTTGTGTGGAAAGAGCGCGTCGAGCGGGTCGAGCTCATGCTGAGGCTGTTGAATGGCGTCTAACGCTTTGCGAGCGAGATCGCGTTCTTCCTTGGTGGTTTTTTTGCCGACGATCGAGTCAAATTCCTCGCGAGCAAGACGCCGGGACGACTTCGAAACGCTCTTAATGGAATAGTAGTCGTCTAGCGCCTTTTTCGCGCGCGCGCGCAATTCGGCAGTTGAAATCATGTCGAAAAGACTATCGAATTCAACAATAGCGCGAACCGACTCGGCGTCTGCGTTTGAAGCGGAATCCGGTTCGGCGGGACCGTCAAGCGGAGATTCGGCTTCGGACTTTAAATAGCCGGAAGAGTCGAGGTTGTCGATAATGACGCGACATAGCGCTTTGGTCTCGGGCGTAAGACGACTAAATTTGCCGTCCAGTTCTAGCTGTTCGAGCAGATGATCGCGTAACGTCTCTTGCTGAGGAGCCACGGGATCAAAATACGCGTCTTCGTCGGAATGATAGGAATATTCGCGGGACGGCGCGCGTGCGGAGATAAAAGCGCGAGGCGTTAAGTAGGCGCCGACGTCCTCTGGCTCGGGAGACTCATCGTAACCGACTTCCGGTTGAGTCGAACCAAGCTCGCCGTTGGGGGCGCTCGATCGAGAAGGGGTTGAGCTACGACTTCTGCCTAGAAAAACGTTGTCTTGAGATTCAACATAAGTTTCGACGTCTTGGTTCGAGCGCTCTAGTAGATTCGAGAATTGAATCTTTTTCTGTTGCGCGTACAATTCTTGCTTCAGTTTATTGACGCGTTGCAGAGCGATGCGACGCTCTTCTGAAAGCCCGAACCCGAAGCGAGGACCGCCGAATGAACTTGACATTGATCTGGATTGTATTCTGTGGTTGGATGAGTGTGCGAAAGGAGTGCGATTATTCTGGATCGGTGCGCGTGGGGGGAAGCGTCAGAGCGGGACGCTGGCGCGGACGTTCTGCTCGTGCAGAAGAACGGTCTGACGGAATTTCACGTAGTCCGAGCGTTGGCGCGCTTTCGGCGGTCGAACTTGCGCTAGCGTCTTCTCGAGTAGCAACGCGTTGAGAAGCGCCCGGTTTGAGCGGATCAAAGATCGCATTGATCATCTCGATTCCTTCGGAAACAAGCGTTGCAATTCGCGCGTTGATCATGGAGTGGGCGACAAGCGCTGGAATGGCGACGATAAGACCGTCGACTGTTGTAACGAGCGCGAAATAAATACCGTTGGCAAGATTGCGACCTGAACCGTCGGAGACCGCTATTTCGCCAAACGTTGTTACCATACCTATGACGGTGCCGAGTAGTCCGAGCATAGGGGCGACGTTGCCAATCGTTGCGAGAGGTTCGGAGCGACGGAATGTTCGACTGGCGTAATCGGCGGCCGCGTCTTCGACCGCTTTCTCAATAGCGGTCCAACCTCTCGAACTTTCTTTTAGTCCCTGAGCGACAACCGCGCCCACAAAAGACGGCGACTCGTTAGCGAGTTGCAACGCGCCGTCAAGTTCGCGACGCGACAGTCGGTCGCGCAACTCGCGCGCCAGATCCAACGGAATGAAAGACGAACGGCGAAGCGCAAGAGCCAAACGAATTATGAGGGAAACGGCAACGATAGACGCCGCTAAAAGAACAAGACCTATCCATCCGCTGGCGAGAAGCAGGTCGAGAAATCGGGCGCGACCAACTGAGGACGGCGGCGACGAAACTTCGACGCTCGACGAGTCGGAAGGAGCCGCCTCGACCGGAGGCGCCGCGTCGTCCGTCGCGGCGCGCGCGTCGTCGTCAAGCGCGCTAAGATCGAGTTCCTGACCAAAAGCGTCGGCACAACGTTGCAACGATGACGAAACGCATAATAACGCAGACGACAGCGCGAAAAAGATTGCGACGAGTAACGCGAGACGAAGCGCGCGAATACGAATTAGGGCGGAGGATGAGGTTCGCATAAACGGTTGGTTTCATGACGCAAAGTGTGAGGTTACGTCGCGCGACGTTCGGAAGAGGATCGAGCGCCAAAACGCGCTTGTTGGCACGCCCCCTTCCCATGCGCACGAAAATACAGTATAATTATTATATTGCCTTTGGCGCGTTTTGACAGACTACGAGAAGTTAAAACGCCTAAAAAAGGGTAAAATAAAATTTTTAGCCCCAGATGAGCGTGCGACGCGCAAAGTTGCGAACACGTGTGGATCGCAGGGCTCTTCCATATTTCATCATTTGAGAGACCAGGAAGGAATATCAATGGCGAAGAAAACGATCGCTAACGTTGACGTTGCCGATAAGAAAGTATTGGTTCGCGTCGATTTCAACGTGCCGCTCGACGACAATGGTAACATTACCGACGACCGTCGTATCCAGATGGCGTTACCGACGATTAAGTCCGTGCTCGAACGGGGCGGCAAGCTGATTCTGATGAGCCACCTTGGACGTCCGAAGGACGCTCCGGATCCGAAATTTACACTGAAACCGACCGCGCTACGTTTGGCGGAACTATTGCCAGGCGTTAAGGTCGAGTTTGCGACCGATACGGTTGGCGACGACGCGCAAGCGAAGGTCGCCGCCTTGCAGGACGGCGGAATCGTCGTGCTCGAGAATCTTCGTTTCCAACCTGGCGAGAAGAAGGGGTGTGACGAATTCGCCGCGAAACTCGCCGCATTCGGCGACGTCTATGTAAACGACGCTTTCGGTACGTGTCACCGCACCGACGCCTCTATGTACGCCGTTCCGAAGGCAATGGGCGCGCAGGGAAAGCCGCGCGTTTGCGGCTTCCTCGTTGAAAAGGAAATCAAGTACCTAACCGACGCGATCAGCTCGCCTGAACGTCCCTTCATCGCGATCATCGGCGGTAAGAAGGTTTCCGACAAGATCATGGTCATTAAGAATCTGCTCGGTATTTGCGACAAGGTTCTTATTGGCGGCGCGATGGCGTACACTTTCTCGCTTGCTACCGGCGGCAAGACAGGTAAGAGTCTCGTTGAGCCGGACAAAGTGGATCTCGCGAAAGAGTTGCTCGCCGAAGGCGGCGACAAGCTCGTACTACCAGTCGACGTCCATTGTGGCGACGATTTCTCCGCAGACTGCAATAAGGTCGTCGTGCCCGCCGGGCAGATTCCGGATGATTTCGAAGGGCTCGATATCGGTCCTGAAACGGCTAAGAAGTACGCCGAAATCGTCAAGGGCGCTAAGACGGTCGTATGGAACGGTCCGATGGGCGTCTCTGAAATGCCCCCATTCGATTTCGGAACGAAGACGGTCGCGCAGGCTATCGCAGACAGCGGCGCTGTCTCTATCATTGGCGGCGGCGACAGCGCGGCGGCCATCCAGAAACTGGGGTTTGCGGATAAGGTTTCGCACGTTAGCACAGGCGGCGGCGCCAGCCTGGAAATGCTAGAAGGCAAGAAATTCCAGGCGCTCGACGAGATCGACGAAGCCTAAACTTTGAACGATTGACGCTTCTCACTACATCACGGTCGATTGCAGAACGCGTCGATCTAGCATAAGGCGGGGCTCTTGCATAATCGGTTTTCGATCTTTGCAGGCGCCCCGCTCTTGGGATATTCACGCAACCGATCATTACCGACGTATGCGTTGAGCCGGTTATAAGGAATTTAACAATGCGGTTTACAAGATGTTATTTTTCTGAATTGCAATACTCGACCTTGCTAGTCTGGTCCGACTCAGTAGGAGGCTGGGTCGATACGGACGGCATAGATTTGTGTCCATGGGATTTCTCCGTCGAAACGATCGATATGTTACTCGATCACAATCGACTTCATGTCAACAGTAGCAAACGACCGGCGCCGATTTACGATTATATCAACACATGGATTAACAAACTGCCGTCGCTTTCTGACGAGGATTATGTGGTTATAGGAAAATACGGCGAAACGATTCCCTATATCCCGTTATTTTCGACCAACGCGAAGATACTCTGCGTAGGACTGAATTATGCCGAACACGTTAAAGAATTCAACAACGACCGACCGACGGAACCTGTTATCTTCTCCAAAGCGTCTTCGGCGTTAAATTGTCAGAACGGGATGATCATTCTACCTGACTCTTCGGCGCGAGTTGACTATGAAGGCGAACTGGTTGTTGTCATTGGAGACGTCTGTCATAACGTCGACGAGGACGAAGCTATGGAGTTCGTCGCGGGATACTGCGTTGGTAACGACGTATCGGCGCGCGATTGGCAGAAGGATAAGCCGGCGGGACAGTGGCTTCTGGGAAAGTCGTTTGACACGTTTGCGCCAATTGGTCCGGTCTTTGTCACGAAAGACGAGGTCGGCGATCCGAACGATCTAGAGATCGTTACAAAACTCAACGAACAAGTTGTTCAGGCCTCGTCGACAAAGAATTTCATCTTTAAAATACCGCAACTGATAGCCTATATTTCCAAGGTCATGACGCTATATCCCGGCGATCTCATCTTTACCGGCACGCCAAGCGGCGTGGGGGACGCGCGTAACCCACCGATATATCTGCAACATGGCGACAAGATAACCGTCGAAATTGAAAAGATCGGCAAGCTGGTGAATTATGTCTGCGATTCGTCGGGACAAAACTGTGAATGGCGGAAACCGACCCCGCAATGGCAGCGCATCGTAGTGTCGGATAATGAGAATTGAGATAAACGTCGGCGATCTGCCTGGGAATAGATTAAACGTTTATACGGAAGAGCGAACGTATGCGCGAGCTAGACGAAAACCATGAATTAACGCAAAGTCTCGAAGACTATTTGGAAGCGATTTACGAACTCACGAGCGAAACTAAAACGGTGCGCAGTAGCAGTATTGCCGATCGCCTGCAAGTAAGACGACCGTCTGTGACGAGCGCCTTGCGATCGCTCGCCGAAAAGGGGCTTGTCGTTTATTTGCCATATGTCCCTATTACCTTAACGGAACTAGGTGAAATCGAGGCTAAGAAGATTATACGTCGACACAAAGCGATGGAAATCTTCCTCGAAAGAATACTCGGAGTCGAGAATGAGGAATCGCATGAGCTGGCATGCCGGCTTGAGCATGCCATGAACGACGAAGTTACGACAAGGTTGGTTGAGTTTGTCGAGTTTGTCGACAGTTGTCCGAGAGTAGGCGCGTCTCTTTTTAGACGATCAGACTATCATTGCCGCGAGAAGAATAACGATCAGTATTGCGCGATGTGTATTCACGGTTGTCTGGATGAGATCGTTCATTCGGGACGGACCGTCGACCTTTCTGGCGTTCACCGAGAGTCGAAGTCGTTAGCGGAGTTGCGCGAGGGGCATGAGACGCTCATTCTCGTGCAACTTGCAGAAGAACTCATGGAGCGCGAGGAATTCTCGTCAAGATACTGGCGACCGAATAAAACGCTCCATCTTATCAAGAGCGATCCTGAAGGAGACGCTCGACTCGCCGTTAGAATAGACGATCAGCTCTTCAACGTGGAGATTGCCGACGCTGAAAAGATTGAAGTTATTCCATGCGAATAGCCGTTTGACGCGTTAGCAAACTGAACGCTTTATACGCGAGGGACGTTGGAATACAACGTCCCTCGCGCCGTTTACATAGAGGGCGCTTCATGCCGATAATAGCTCGACTCTAATCGAGTGTCGCTGTTTCCGCGTCTTCGAAAAGATTGAGCGTCTCGAAAGGAGTCTTGCACTCGAGGAGTTGATCGAGAAAACCCGGGTGTTTCAGGATACGCGTCAGTCTACCGAGCGCGCGAAGATAGCTCTCGTCCGACTGACAACACAATAGAAAAAAGACTTTGGTACGACTGCCGCGCGCCGCGCCAAACGGAATACCGCCCGGACTAATTCCGACGGCTAGGAAATTTTCGGGTAAGATGTCAGGCTGTGGTCGTCGAGGGTGCAGTATAGCGAATCCCTCGTCAAACGCGGTCGAACTCATTTCTTCGCGTTCGCGTAGCGCGTTTGTCATAGCGGCGGCGTCCCATAAGCGCCCGCAATTTTCCGCCAATAGCGCCATCCTTGAAAGCGCGGACGCTTTGGTGCGCGCGGCAAACTGTAGGTCGATCAGATCGACGCTCATCATATTGCGTAAAAAGTTGTCGTCGTCTAAAATTTCGTCCGACGCGTTTGCTACGGCGTTTTCTAGCTTTTTACTCATTGCGAGATCGGCTCGCGTTATTTCTTCTTCCATCCATTCAGCGACGCTAGGTAGATCAAAAACCCATTCGCCCTGACGGACGCGTCCATGTAAGACCCCCTTTTCTGCGAGCGTTTTTAGTTCGCGTTCTGGACGGCGAAGGAACGTTGACAACTCGGAAAGCGTATAGGTGCGTTGCATAATATCGTTCTCGTGGAAATAAGGTTAAAGGCAAGTAGTCGCGTTGACCTGCGGCGAACTTATTGCGCGACAAACGTTGAGTTATTCTACTCGCTTTTGCCAGAACGTCAAGGAAAAAGACCGCGATCTATTATGAGCGAAGCGAGGGGACAACTGCCAGTGAATCGTTTGCATTGGAGAACGTTTTAGTGTATAATGGCGCTGTGCGCGCGGCGTCGTATGCTGCGGCGCAATCGACTTCTGGTTCGGTATGTGCGCGACGAGCTGTGCGTGATTCAAGCGAGCAAGAAGAAAGAGCAAATTGACACGATACATATAGACTAAAACAACAAGAAGGGGAGCGTCATGACGAAAAGCAATATAACGCGTCGTGAAATGTTGGGCGCGTCAATTGTTGGCGCCGCAACGCTAAGTTCGATAGGAGGGTTCGCGTTGGCTGACGATAAGGACAATTACGAGTTGCCCGAGGGGTTCAAGGGTGAAGTTAAGCAATCGGTCTGCAAATGGTGCTTCGGGTCTTATCCGATGGCGGAATTTTGCGACACGGTCAAGAAGATGGGGCTCGTTGGGGTGGACCTCGTTGATCCGAAGGATTGGGCGCTCGTACGCGACCATGGGCTCACCGTTACCATGGGCAACGTGCCGGAGGTACAAATTCGCGTTGGGATCAACCGTGAGGAGAATCACGATCGTATCGTCGCGTCGTACGAGAAGTACATTCCAATGGCGGCGGAGCTGGGCGTGCCGAATGTGATTTCTCTGTCTGGCGATCGCAAAGGACTCGACGACCAGGCGGGGTTGGCGAACTGTGTCAAGGCGCTCAAGAGAGTTGCAAAAGTAGCGGAAGCGAATAAGGTAAACGTGTGCCTCGAGCTCCTCAATTCGAAAGATCACGACGACTATATGGCGGATAGCGTGCAATGGGGAATTGATCTCATTAAGGGCGTCGGTAGCGAACGCGTTAAGATTCTCTTCGATATTTACCATATGCACCGCATGGAAGGCGACGTTATCAACAACATTCGCCGCGCATTTGACTGCATTGGGCACTTCCACACCGCCGGCAATCCAGGACGCCGCGACCTTGACGATCAGCAAGAGCTGTATTATCCGGCGATCATCCGCGCGATTAAGGAGCTCGGCTTCAAAGGCTTCATAGCCCATGAATTCTCGCCGAAACACGGACTCGATTCACTCTATAACGCGATTAAACTGTGCGATCTCTAATCTCACTGATTTCGCATCATTTGAGGACGCCGCGCTGTTCTATCTGAATAGCGCGGCGTCGGTTATTTGGCGTTGTATGAAATCTAGTGGTTCTTGAGTAGTATCGAAAAGGCGCGATTACAAAATAGCGCGTCGATCATCGCCGGTTGACCGCCGAAAACGAACGTCTCGCGTCTAACGCGCCACGAGCCCGGACGGCAATCGACGAAAACGACGTCGACGCCGCGCGAATCTGTTCCCTGCGAGACGAGATTAACGTTTTCGCGCGACGTTGGATACGGTCCGATCGCTAAGAAGAAGTCTGTTTGACGACTATTGGCGCGATTCTTACAGAATTCAACCAACTTCTCGGACGCGGTTCCTTCGACGTAATACGACGCGCCGAACGTTTCGGCGCCGTGAGAACGGCGACGATTCTCTTCCGGCTCGGCGAAAGAGTCGCCGAAGAGATCTGTAAAGAGCGCGCGATCAGAAGGCGCGTCTCCAAAGACTTCGCCGAACGCGAGTACGTCAGGCTCGATGATTTGAGCGAGCGCGCCTTGCGTACCCCATTCGAGAACGCCGACTTTAAGACTCTGCGCGCGCAAAATATGGCTGAAAACGCACGAATAAGTATCTGCGTCTTCCCCGAAGACATAGTCGCCGATCGCGTCGTAGATTATCTCTGATATCTCACGAATCTGCTCGTCGCAGACGTCAGAAGTCGCTCCTTCGGCAAAGATACGCAGCGTAATAACGCTATTCTTAGCCGTAATTCCAACCGGTGGGAAATGATCGCGCGCGATAAGATTCGGCAGTTTCGCTTCAACAGCGCTTTCGCCAAGACCGAAGGAGTGAATCAACTTGGTGCGATAGACTCGCTTATTTTCGACATTTGTCTGTACGAAACGCTCTATTGCCGCGCGACCGTTAGCGCCGCGCCACATTTCCTTCATTTCAGCGGGCACGCCTGGGAAAAAGAGCGCGATAAAGGGACGAGAATCCTCGACGCCCTTCATTTGCAGGAAATGGTTGGCGAAGGGCGGCAGCGCGCTTGGAGTCGATTCAATAATGAAACCGGGCGCCGTGCCGTTCGGGTTCGCTATGACGCGCGAGCCGCTGGGGAAATACGCTTGAATCCGATTGGAGTCTGGCATGACTCGACCGCGACGCTCGAAGAGACGCGACGTATGCTCGAAAGACGCCTGATCGAATTCGAGTTCTACGTCGAGAACCTTTGCTGCTATCTGACGCGTAAGATCGTCTTGCGTCGGTCCAAGTCCGCCGGTGCATACGATTACGTCCGCGCGATGGAACGCGAGCGCGAACGCAGATTCCATTGCGTCCGCGTCGTCCCCGATCGTGGAATGATAGAGCGTGCGAACGCCTATCTCTGCGAGCGATTCGCTCAAATATGGCGCGTTCGTATCGACAATAGCGCCGCAACAAATTTCGTCGCCGATCGATATAATTTCAGCTACGAGCTTTTTGTCGCTCGTTTCTTTTACTTCTGTCGTCATAAGACTGTGTTCTCAAGTAAGCGTTATGCGTTAAACAACCAAAATAGCATTAGCATTATTGGTCGTTCGCTTGCGAAATCACGAGCGGAATGAAGAGGATCTGCCAGAAGCAGGAGTTGTGAAGCAGATCCTTGGTTTGAGGCGTTATTTCAAAGGTTAGGGCGCTACCAGATTGAGTCGGAATGAGTTTGAGAGAGGAAGCGCGCGCAATTTCACGAGAGAGGTTCAGGAGGTTGTATTTCTCGAAGTCTTCGTCGGAGACTTCCGGAAAGAGCGCGCGCGTCTCCTCGACATTGGAATCAAAGAATTCGTCGATTTTAAGATTGACGAATTCTTCTAGTCCGTTACGAAACTCTTTTGCGTGCGCCGACGTAATAAAAACCATTTCGCCTTTTAACGCGAGACTGTTGACGTCGAACGTTAAGGTCGTCTCTTGGGCGAAAGAGTCGAATACCTCGAACGACTTTTGCGCCGCTGTCGGAAGATCGGAAAGTACGCGCGCCGTCGGGCGCTTACACAAGCCGAGACCCGTTTTATAGAGCTTTTCCAACTTAAGGTACGAAATGTAAATTTGAACCGTTGAGCCGGCTGTGCGTTCGAAAAATTTCTGAAGCGCGGCGTTCGGACGAATCTCAAGGTTCGCGTACTTACTCTCGTCTAAGGTTGCGTTATTGGTTATAACAAGCCCGCCAGGCGCGTTAACAAACGCAAACGAGGCGTCTCCGTCGCTTAGTAGACCCGAGAGCGCTTCCTTAGCTGCGTCGCGATTCGCTGAGGAAAAGGGAACGAAGACGCGAAAGTGCTCGTCGTTCTGGTTTTGTATCAATACGAATATCTCGCGAACCTTGAAAGTCGATTTAAATGCGATTAAAGCGTCTATTTCACTCTTAAGCTCGTCGAGCGCGCGTCGGAAATCGCGATTCACTCCGAGGATATTTTTTCTGTCGAAACCCTGCTCTTTGAGGAAGCCGACGAATATGTCGTCGATGGTTTGCAGGAAAGCGTTGGAATCGAGCGTGTCCAGATCGACGCGTGCGACGAAGAATGTTTCTGGGTTAACGAACGGCGCTATTCGAGAGTATGCTGTAACTGCTATCGACTGTTTCGGTTTTGGCGACGAATTAGTCGAGTTCACTGGTTGAGCGAGCGCTACGTTGAGTGATAAAAGCGGCAGTAACGCGACCACAAACGATATAATTTTATGTTTCATGAGATTTTCTTAATGCGCTTGGAAAAATCTTGTTTCAGAACGAACAACGTCGGCGTGCGAACTTAGACTCAACGCGCCGACAGAGTCGCGTTATTTGCCAGGCTCGTTTTCACCTTCTACTAGACCGGCGTCGAATGGATTCTCCGAGTCTTCTAGACCTGTGTCGAACGGATTCTCTGAATCTTCGCCGCTAGGACTTTCTGACTCGACGCCCGCTTCGAAGGGATTGACGTTGGATTGGTCGGTTTTCGTTTCAGACGCTGTCGAATTCGGATCGTTTTCATCGAAGACGATCTCGTCGTCTTGCTTAGACGACTCGCTCGGTTGGGCGTCGGCTACGACGTTTTCAAAGGGATTGCCCTCGGGTTCCTGCTCCGCTGGCGCCGCTTCCGCTTCCTCGACAACATTGGATTCAAACGGATTTGCATTCAGCTCGCCCGTACGTTTGCGAGCCTTCGTGGTGAGAACAAAAGGACTCTGCGGCACGGTGGACGACGTGTCGACTCCGCGCGCGCGACCGAGTAACATCGGGGAAACGAGATCCGTGTTGGTTGTGTAGAGCCACACTGCGATTGTATTAATACCCAACTTTTGAATCTCATTTTGCAATGAAAGACTGAAGACAAGGCTGTCTTGGTCTTGGGTAGGAAGGTAGCGGCGCATTCGACCCGTCCATACGTCGCGCGTCCATTGGTACATATAATATTTCGTCGCCGTTGCCTTGGAACGTCTTGCAAGACTTGCTCCCGGCGCGAACTGACTGGAGCGCGTCCCGGGTTCTGAACCTTCTAGCAGTTTGAAGTAGAAACTATTGAAAGTTTCAATAGAATCGGAGAGGCTGTCGCGAAATTGTCCGGCGCTTGCGGGCGTGTTGAACGTAAGCTTGCAGTTGGCGCTAAGGGTCGAGAGATCGACGTACGCGCTTCCGCTGATGAACGAAGAATCGAAGACTTCGACCAGCGTCTTGACCGATTGCGGCGAGTTGGCGAACGGATCGTACTGACGAATTCTACCGGTCTTCGCTTCTTCGTCTGTCGGACTTGTAGAGTGGAGTAAAGGACGAATCTTAACGCGACCGACGTACGCGGCGAAGAGCTTGTCTTGATGTTGGCGGAAGAAATCTTCGAGCTTCTCATTAGCGCCCGGCGTAAAGCTCTGATAGAACGCGCCAATTTCCTTCAACGGAGTCTGCGACGCTATAAGATATTTCTTCTGATATACGGCGGCGGTGAGTTTAAGACGCTCTTTTACGAGCGCTTTCAGTGAGGCGAGTTGCGATTCGGAGATTCCCTGAACCGGGATGATCAAGCACGCGCCGTCGCCTCGTAACGTTTGCAACACGACAAACGCTTCCGAGGCGCCGTATTCCTTGAGAAATTCGCTTTGAGCAAGTTTCACGTCGGCTTGAAGCGCGGCGATCGTCTTATGAAATTCTTTTAGGCATGAGGATTCGGAGGCGGAGGGAAATTCAAAGAGCGCGAGCGCTTGACTGAAAGCGCCCTCGAGCGTTTGAGCAAGTTGCTCGGCGTCCACTTGATCGAGACTGACGCGCGCTACGGCGAGCGTGTCCTTATTCACGAAATCCTTAATAGGCGCTAGACATGATTCTGACTTAGCCGCCGCGCGCTTCGGCGTAGGCTTCGCCGTCTGCGCGCGCGTCGTGGCTGGAATCGCTGTAAATAGAGCCAACGCGATTCCGCAAAGGAAAAGACCTACGGCTAAACGGCGCAAGCGCGTCGCTCCTGAGGCAACTCGGCGTTGAGTTGACGAACGTGTCATGGAATACCCTCTAAAAACAAGGTTGGATTTAAGCGCAACTAGAGCTCCTGCTTGTCGGCGGCGACGAAATTGTAACTCGACCCCGACGACTACATTTTAAAGAGGGTCGCGCCAAAGTCAATCTTTTTCTTTTAAAATAGTGTTCATTGCCGTGCGAGGCATTTTGAGGCGCTAAGCGACGCCATGAATGCGTTTGACGTCGGAGTCTCTGGCTCCTTGGTTGCTCTCGACTACTGTTGTTTTGCTTACGTTGTGGTACAATGGAGCGACGACTAGGTTGCAGCTGTTGTTTGCGTGTGATTCAATAGGAGGATGGAAATGGAAAAGTGTATAGACACGGCAAAGCTACACGTACGACTCAAGAAGATAATAGGGCAAGTTCAGGCGATCGACCGCATGATAGACGGCGATTCGCCATGCGAAGACGTGCTCACCCAAATTAGCGCCGCCAAAGGCGCGCTCAATAAGGTTGCGCAAATTGTCCTTGAAGGGCACGTGAATCACTGTATCAAGGACAGCTTTGCACGCGGCGACGCCGACGAGGCTGTGGATCGCTTTATTGTCGCCGTCGAGAGATTCGCCAATATGCAGTAGCCTAAAAGGATTTTCTAGAAGCGCAAAATTAATGACCTTGACGGAGTTCTGTAGCGTGATACAATGTATACCATACCTGGGTATGGTATACATTAAATGAAAGGCGATTCAATGAAACGTTTAGTTCACGCTATTGACGAAGCCGTAGAATACGGTGGTCTCAAAGGCAAATTTACCGTAGCGGCTGTCTCGGCGGTCGCGCTTGTTTTGAGCTTGGCGTCGGTTTCCGTAAAAGGCGTCGATCCAGTTTGGATAGCGATTCTCTTGTGCGGCGCTCCGATCTTCTGGGAGGCGACGCGCGCCCTTACGACCAGAGCCGACGTTAAGGCTGATCTACTGGTCGTAATCGCAATGGCGGCGTCGATTTATCTCGAGGAATATTTTGCCGCAGGCGAGGTGGCGTTCATTATGAAGCTCGGCGAAACGTTGGAAGATTGGGCTACTTCGCGTGCGCGTTCGGAAATATCCGGTATGTCCGAGCAGATACCATTGAGAGCTCGTTTACTAAATTCTTTGGGAAACGAACGCGTCGTTGAAGTTGAAGAATTGCGCGTGGGCGACGTGGTTCGGATTGCGCCAGGCGAGCGTATTCCTGTCGACGGGCGTATTCTTTCCGGCGACACGACAATTGACGAACAGGCGTTGACCGGCGAGTCGACCCCGGTGGAGAAGAGCGTTTCAAGCAAGGTTTTTAGCGGATCGATTAATCTCTGCGGTTCTTTTGATATGGTTGTCGAGAAAGAAGCCGCCGATAGTAGTTACCAGCGTGTCGTCAGTCTTGTTCGTTCGGCTGACGTCGACGACGTGCGGTTTGTACGAATTGCGGATCGTTGGGCGACTATTCTCGTCTTCTGCTCGCTTGCGACGGCGATTGTAACGTATCTGATAACCCGTGATTTGAGACGCACCGCGACCGTTCTCGTCGTTTTTTGTCCCTGCGCCTTTGTGTTAGCTACCCCGACGGCGCTTTTAGCGGCGCTGAGCGCGGCGACTCGACGACGCGTTTTCCTGAAGTCTGCGGACACGTTGGAGCGTCTTGCTAAAGTCGACTGCGTGGCGTTCGACAAGACTGGGACTCTAACAGAAGGAAAAATGAACGTTACGGGGGTGAAGAGTCTAGTTGACGATATGTCGACGGACGAAGTTTGGGACGTTGCGGCGGCGCTTGAAGCACGTTCAGAGCATCCGGTCGGACGCGCTATTGCGATAAGTCGAGAAGGCGTCGACGAGCTTATCGAAAAGGTCGAACGCTTCAGTTCGACTCCTGGACGAGGCGTCTCCGGCTATATCGACGGACGCTTGGTGTGCGTTGGAACCGACTCTTTTGTGACGGCGAATGGGACGTTGCCGTTTAACGGTCGCGAGGTAGTCGCGCGTAACGGCTGGTCTGATCAGGCGAGCGTCGTGTTTGTCAGCGTTGAAGGACGCTTAGTCGGTTGTGTGGCAATTTCCGACACAATTCGCGAGTCTGCTGCAGAAACGGTTGCGCGCCTACGCAGTTTAGGACTTCGTGTCCTTCTTTTATCCGGAGACTCGGTCGAGGCTGTTCATGCTGTTGCCGAACGTTTGGGGATAGAAGAGTGTCGAGCTCGATTGTTGCCAGTCAATAAGAGCGATGCGATCGACGAGCTACGACGTGCGGGAAGAGTTGTGTGCATGGTAGGGGACGGTTTTAACGACGCGCCGGCTTTGAAGCGCGCCGACGTAGGCGTTAGCCTTGGCGGGGTCGGTTCGAATATTGCAACTGAAGCGTCGGATATTGTTCTGTATCGAGACGAGATTTCTGAATTGCCATTTGCGGCGTCGTTAGCGCGGCGCGCTGTAAAGACGGTCAAGAGCAACCTGATTCTCTCGACCGTTTTGAACGCGCTCGGCGTTTCTTTGGCGGTACTTGGCGTGCTTTCTCCTGTAACGGGCGCCCTTGTTCATAATGCCAGTTCGCTTGCGACTATACTGAATTCGTTACGACTGCTACCGAGCCGTAAGAGGGCAACTCGTGAGCCTGTGAAAGAGATTCAAGGGGTTCATAACGTCGCGCTTGTGCCGCAGAACGAGGTTGCATAACGTCGTCGCGTCCTTTTTACAAGAAACGGCGCGAAAGAGTTGAATTTGAGACCGGATTCGCTAAAATAGACTAGTGTGCGTTTGTGCGGCGAGGCGCTCTCGGCGCGTTAAGCAGACGTGAACCTTCGATGTTACCATTCTACAAGAGGCGAGTTATGACGCGGTTTTACTGGCTGAACACGATATGTCGTAGCGTTCTCGCGTTCATGGCGTGTTGTGGCGCGGCGGCTAACCTTAACGCGCAGGACGCTCATGAGACGAGTCAATCTTTTACTTTTCGCGCCGAGTGGTTTAACGCCGGCGATATGACGTTGCGAGGACTGCCGTATTCTGATCGCTACGTTGCGCTCAGTCCCGGCGCCAACGCCGCCGATTCGCACGCCGACTTCGAGCTTGATTTCCCTGAGAAAGGCGACTATGAACTCTGGGCGTTTTATAGCGCGTGTGATTCGCGACCTCTTGAATTGGAATTCGACGGCAAGTTGGTTGCCGCGAAAGCGCTTGCCGGCGTAAATAGGAGTTGGCTAACGAGCGAGTCGACTTGGGAACGGCAAGTGGAACTGAAAAATGTCGACGCAGGCAAGCACACGCTTACCGTTCGCGCCCATTCGCCTGATATTCCGCATTTCAGCGCCTTCCGACTCGTGCCAAAATTCAAAATGACAACGACCTGGAACGTGCCGCGCGAAATAGCAAAGGAAAAAATTCTAGCTCAGTCGTCGTGGCGACCTAGTCCATGGAGTGGAGGATGGTACGAGTATATTGCGCGCGATCGCTATGAACGCCGTGAAAGCGGCGAGACGTTCGACGACCATTTTGCGCGAGAAACCGCCTTGGCGCTCGTGCCCCGCGAGAGAATTACGCTCGACGTTTCCGCAACCCCATGGAGCGACGTGGATACGAACGCTAAGGTCGACGTTTATGACGAACTGACCTATACTCCCAAAATGTTCAGCGACGAAATCCAAGGCGCGACTGGCGCGCTTACCGCATACTGTCGAGCAACGATTGACGAGACCGACGACGACTCTGTTTCACGTCCTCCGAAGTCGATTCTGTTTGTCGCGGATCTTGCAAAATTGAATAAGCTCTGCGAGCGTACGAACGCGACGATCGAGAGATACCGTCAGGACGTCGGCGACGAGGAATATCTAGCGAAGTCCCTTGAAAAATGTCGCGCGCTACGCGAGCGCGCGGAGGAACTGGCGCAAGTCGGCTCAACCTTTAACGAACAGTCTTTAAATGAATTCGCCGCGCTCTATCTGACGGCGATCAGGTTATATTCTCGCGTCGGCTGGGCTAATCCGCTACTCGATTTTGATAAGACGATCTTTGTTCAACGTCATGCGCGCGACTTAGGTTTGCCGCAAAATTATCAGAGCAATTGCGTTCTCAATCCAAATGGGTTTGACGACGAACTTAAAACGCTTGCCAATCCTTTCGTCTTTGATCAAATGGATCCGGAAGAAATTGACGAGCAGATCTCGAACGACGATGACGTCGCGCCCAAAATTGCGTCCCTGTTCAAACCGGATTATCCGACTTTTCTCGGCGATCTCGATCTTCATTTCGACGCGGAAAAAGCGCTCGTCTCTTCTATGGATCGCGAACGGCGATGGAACGTATACGAACTAGACCTCAACGCTGCCGCTGAGAATAAGGCGACGGACGACGTCATGACCCCGAAACTACCCAATTTTCCCGACGCCGACAGCTACGACGCGTGTTATATGCCGGACGATTCCGTTATCTTTACCTCGACGGCGTGCTACATTGCCGTCCCTTGCGTTTCGGGAACAACTCGCGTCACCAATACGTTTAGACTAGACGCCGAAACGAACACAATACGTAGGCTCACTTTTGACCAAGAGCATAACTGGTGTCCGACTCTCATGCCGGACGGAAGAGTGTTATATCTGCGCTGGGAATATACTGACATTCCGCACGTGCCAGGAAGACTGCTCTTTGAAATGAATCCAGACGGAACGAATCAACGTGCGTATTACGCCTCGAATTCGTTATGGCCCGTCTCGATGATGTACGCGCGCCCTATTCCAGGCTCCAATTCAAAGTTCTGCTGTATTGTTACCGGTCATCATGGCGTATCACGAATGGGAGAGTTGGTTCTATTCGACGTACTGCAAGGACGCAAGGAGACGCAGGGCGCCGTCGAGAGAATTTGCGGCTATCCGAAAAAGGTTGAGTCGCGAACCGATCCCAAATACCATTCGACCTTGTGGGGCGATAATATCGCGGACGAAAGTTGGCCGAAATACCTGCACCCCTATCCGCTAAGCGAAGACTACTATCTCGTCGCGGCGAAACCCGATTACGACGCGCTCTGGGGGCTCTATCTCGTAGATCGATTCGACAATATGTACCTGCTCGCCGAGTCTGAAGAGTACGCGTTCTTTGAACCGACTCCATGGCGTGAAACGGAACGACCGCCCGTCTTACGCGAGCGAGTTGATCTCACTAAAAACGACGCGACCGTTTACTGCGCCGACGTCTATTTCGGCGACGGTCTCAAGGACGTGCCGCGCGGTACCGTGAAGAATTTACGCGTCTTTTCATACAGCTATCTCTATCCTATGATAGGCGGCGCGACCTCTATTATCGGAGTCGACGGTCCTTGGGACGTGCGACAGACGATTGGAACCGTGCCGGTAAACGAGGACGGCTCCGTACTCTTCCGCGTGCCCGCGAACGTGCCGATCGCCATTCAGCCGCTCGATGAAAATGGGCAAGCGTTGCAACAGATGCGGTCGTGGTTTACCGCCATGCCGGGAGAAACGCTCGCTTGCGTGGGATGTCATGAAGATGAAAATTCGACGAGTTCGACTGCGAACGTCGCGTTCAAAGCGGACGCTGCGCAGGAGATTCGACCTTGGAACGGTCCTATGCGCGGATTCTCCTTCGAGCGCGAGGTTCAGCCTGTCTTGGATCATTACTGCGTCGCATGCCACGACGGCAAGGATCGAGGATGGGGCGCTACGCCGTTCGATCTCCGGTCGGGCAAGATCATTACAGATTTTGTAACCGCATTGCAAATGGGCGAACCGCGCGATCGTTGCGGTAAGTTTTCGACTTCGTATATGAATCTTCAGGCGTTCGTACGGCGACCTGGAATTGAGAGCGATTACTTTTTGCTCAATCCGATGGAATTCAGCGCGAACACGACGGAGCTTTATCAGATCCTTGCAAACGGACACTACGGTCTGCAAATGGACGCCGACGCGTGGGATCGCATAATAACTTGGATCGATATGAACGCGCCGTATCATGGCACGTGGACCGAGTTTGCGGGCGCAGAACGCGTTGAGAAGTGGAACAAACATAGGAAAGAGTTGCTTGAGTTGTACGCTAATTTCGACGACGAATCTGAGGAGGCGCGCGGCGAGAAATATGATCCGTCGAAATCGGGCGCGACGCTCGAGCTCGAATGGATCAAGATACCAGTGAACAATAACGCGACAGACTGGGAACGGCAGATTCTTCGCGAAGTCTCGCAGGGTAAACGCGCGTTCCCGAGCGGCGAAGAACTCCGAGAACGCTTCGAACGTGAAATCAAGACGCTCGACGCGCAAGAGGCGCAAGGCAAGCCTCTTGAAGTAGGATGGGAAGTCCCCAATCGTACCGACTGGGATCGCAAAGCGCGTAAAACGGAAGTCTGGCATATGAGCGAGCCGTATCTCGTGCCGAACGAGCCTGACAAGCCGAAACCGAATCCGAACGACGCGCGCGTTACCGTTACTAAGAGTCGGGAAGGACAGTTTGACGTCATGACCGTCTCGATGAACGACGACGTTGTTATGCGGCTAAAGGCGATTCCAAAGGAAGCAGGCTCCGAACGAGCGCTTTGGGTCGGTGAGTGGGAAGTTACGAACGCGCAGTTTGAGGTGTTTGATCCTAATCACGATTCGGGCGTCGAGTCGCGCCAGGGACTTTCGCATGGGTTCAGAGGGTTCTTTGTCAACGAGCCGGAATTGCCTGTATGCCGTGTGTCTTGGAATGAAGCCGTTGCGTTTTGCGAATGGCTTTCCGCGAAGACCGGTAAACGATTTAGACTGCCGACGGAACAGGAATGGGAACGCGCATATCGCGCGGGTTCGACGACCCCGTATTATTTCGGGGATTGGGGAGTCGATTTCACCAAGTATGCCAATCTTGCCGATCAAATGCTGATCGAATTTATCTCTGATAACTACTTCCGCAAACGAGTTCCATTGCCGAACGTTACCTATTACGACGACTGGGTTCCGAAAGACCGACGATTCTGCGACAACGGGTTCCTGTCCGAGCGACCTGGGCGCTATCTTCCGAACGCATGGGGACTCTACGACATGAGCGGCAACGTTGCCGAATGGACGTCGACTACAGTCGCGCCGACCTACGGACTTGATTTTATGGACAAACGCTCTTCGGCACGCGTCGCGCGCGGCGGTTCGTGGCATGACCGACCGTATCGCGCGACGGCGACGTTCAGAGAATCATACTATCCATGGCAGCGCGTTTTCGACGTCGGTTTTCGCATTCTGTGCGACGAGCCGCAAGACGCGCAATAAAAGCGAATGACGCCGACGGCGCGCTAAATGTGTTGACGAATTACGCGCCGTCGGTATAATACCGGTTTAGATTGCGCTCGTACGCGGCGCGCAACTAGGAACAATAATCAAATTAAAGTGGAGTAGGCTATGAGCGGTCGCAGAATACTAGTAACCAGCGCGTTGCCTTATGCGAACGGCAACATTCATATAGGGCACCTTGTCGAATACATTCAGACGGACGTGTGGGTTCGTTTTCAAAAGATGCGCGGCGAGAATTGCCGGTATTTCTGTGCGGACGACACGCATGGCGCCGCTATAACGATCTCCGCGCAGAAGAAGGGCGTTACCGAAGAAGAATTCATCGACGGTGTGCGCGTCGCGCACCTCGCGGATTTTAATGATTTCGGTATTCAGTTCGATAACTATGGCAGTACGAATTCTCCGCAAACGAGGGAATATTGCAACAGGTTCTGGACCGCGTTGCGCGCCTCTAGGCTCGTCGCGGAAAAAGAAATTGAGCAACTCTACGACCCTGAGGCGAAACGTTTCCTCGCCGATCGGTTCGTTAAGGGAACCTGTCCAAAGTGCGGTAAGCCGGATCAGTACGGCGACAGTTGCGAATGCGGCGCCGTGTATTCCCCGACGGAACTTATTAATCCCAAGAGCGTGTTTTCTGGCGCAACTCCCGAGCTGAGGAAATCAAAGCACCTCTTCGTCGAGATCGAAAAAGCGCGCGCGTTTCTCGCCGATTGGATCGATAAGAGCGACGCTCTTCAGCCTGAAGTTGCCAACTATCTCAAAGGACAGTTCCTATCAGACGAGCTATGGCCGTGGGATATCTCGAGACCGGCGCCGTATTTTGGGTTTGAAATCCCCGATTTCCCAGGTAATTATTGGTACGTCTGGTACGACGCCCCGATTGGATATGTTGGCTCGACCGCGCAGTGGTGCGAGAAGAACGGCGAGAAGGTCGAAGATTGGTGGCAGAATCCCAATGCGGAGATACATCACTTCATTGGTAAGGACATAACGTACTTCCATACGCTCTTCTGGCCGACGACGCTGAATGCGGCGGGCTTTAATCTGCCGAAAAAAGTACACATTCATGGGTTTCTCACGGTCAACGGCGAGAAGATGTCGAAGTCGAAAGGAACCTTTATTCTCGCGCGCTCCTATCTGAATCACTTGGATCCCTCCTATTTGCGCTACTACTTCTCCTCGAAGACGACTGGTCGCGTCGACGATCTTGATCTGAATCTGGAAGAGTTTGAGAATAAAGTGAACGCCGACCTTATTGGCGCCGTTGTCAATCTTGCGAGTCGTACGGCGAAGTTTGCCAATGCGACGGGATTGTCGGACGCCTATCCGGACGATGGAGGACTCTTCCAGGAAGCGGCGTCGAAATCGGAAGAAATCGCCGCAGCTTACGAGGCGTGTGATTTCGGCAAGGCGATCCGGATTACTCTGGAATGCGCATATCGTGCGAATCAGTTTATTGAGACAGTCGCGCCTTGGACGCTCAAGAAGGCTCTAACGAACCTCGAGAAGGACGAGAACGCTACGGAAGAGGCGCGTCAGGAAGCGCGGAAAAAGTTGCAGGACGCCGCTACGATTGGATTGAACCTCTTCCGCCAGATTATCGTATATCTCGCGCCAATACTGCCCGAACTGGTCAAAAAGACCGAGAAACTACTTAACACCCCTATAACCAACTGGGACGACGCGCAGACGCCGCTACTGGGCGCAAAGGTTAGCGAGTACGAGCACATGATGACGCGCGTTCCGAAAGAAGGAATTCAAGCCATGTTAGAAGAAAGCGTGGAAACGGATCAGAAGCCGGAAGACGAGAATAACGGCGGCAAGGAAGGTATCGCGCCGTGGTTCGATTCAAAAGAGCATCTTGAAGCGGAACCGTTGAGCGAAACGATCACGATCGACGACTTTATGAAGGTTGACTTGCGCGTAGGAAGAATCGTGGAAGCGGAACAGGTAAAAGAGGCGCGTAAGCTGCTAAGACTCAAACTCTCGCTAGGAGGTAACGAAACTCGTCAAGTCTTTGCCGGAATTAAAGCCGCTTATCCGGAGCCCGAGAAGCTCATTGGACGACTCGTCGTTTTTGTCGCTAATCTGCAGCCGCGCCAGATGAAGTTTGGATTGAGCGAAGGAATGATTGTCGCCGCTGGACCCGGCGGACCCGACGTCTTTGTAACTTCGCCCGACGAAGGCGCGGCCCCGGGCATGAGACTTCACTAAAACTGAGCGCGAGCGCTTGAGTTGTAGGAATAAACCCTGGGGTAAAGTTTTTTTGCCCTAGGGTCTTTACTTTTATCGGAAGCTACGTATAATTGTCCGGAGTTAGTGGAACGGATATGCGTTGTGCTCGTTCCGTTAATTTTTTTTTTCGCTATGTCGATTACGCGCCGCTTTTTAGCGCGTCTGTGCTGGTTGACTTGCGTTCGGCGTAAAAAAAAAACTACGCGTCGAATGGTGGAAAGTTGGTAGCGCGAATTTTCTGATTTTCGACTCGTAGCGTAGGTTTTTTAACGTTCGTTACAATGCGCAGGAATGAGAGTCGATATGACAAAACACATTTTTGTTACCGGGGGAGTTGTTAGTTCGCTTGGCAAAGGGTTGACGAGCGCCTCGATCGGAATGCTCCTTGAAAGTCGTGGACTTACCGTCAGAATGCAAAAGCTCGACCCCTACATCAACGTCGATCCTGGCACAATGGGGCCCTATCAACACGGCGAAGTCTACGTGCTAGACGACGGAAGCGAGACCGACCTTGACCTCGGGCACTACGAACGTTTCACTCATTCGCCTCTCACGCGCGACAGTAATCTCACAACGGGACGCATCTATCAGAGCGTTATCGAGAAAGAACGGCGCGGAGATTATCTTGGTAAGACGGTTCAGGTTATCCCACACATTACGAACGAAATTAAAGACTGCATTAAGCGACTTGCGACCGACGACGTCGACGTCGTCATCACCGAGATTGGCGGAACGGTCGGCGATATTGAGAGTTTGCCGTTCTTGGAAGCGATTCGACAGTTTGCTATCGACGTCGGTAAAGAGAACTGCGTTTACGTTCATCTCACTCTCGTACCTTACTTGAAGGCGGCGAAAGAACTCAAAACGAAGCCGACTCAGCACAGCGTCGGTCAGTTGCGCGAAATTGGTATTCAGCCCGATTTCATTATTTGCCGCTCGGAGCATCCGATCAGTTCAGACGACATTGACAAGATTGCGCTCTTCTGCAACGTTCCGAGTAAATGCGTGGTTGAAGAACTCGACGCCGATTTCTCGATCTACGAAGTGCCAATGTCCCTTGTCGAGCACAAGCTGGACAAGATGATTGTCGAAAAACTAGGACTAACGCAAGCGAAAGAGCCCGAACTTACTAAGTGGCGCGAGCTACTGCATCGTCTGCGTCATCCCGAGACCGAGGTTACGATCGCGCTCGTCGGCAAGTACGCTAAGCATAAGGACGCGTACAAGTCTGTGTATGAAGCGCTCGATCATGCCGGCGTCGCTAATAGCGCGCAGGTGCGCGTTCTGAGGATACAAAGTGAAGACGTCGAGCGGGAAGAGACGCGCGCTTTGCTCGAAAAAGTCAATGGAATTCTGATTCCAGGAGGATTTGGCGATCGCGGCGTCGAAGGTAAGATCGACGCGGTGAGAATTGCACGAGAGCATAATATTCCGTTCTTTGGCATATGCTTGGGAATGCAGTGCGCGGTAATTGAGTACGCGCGCAACGTACTTGGTCTAAAAGACGCTAACTCGTCTGAATTCTGCAAAGAGACGCAAAATCCGGTGATTTGCCTAATCGAAGAGCAGCGTAAGGTCGTTGATTACGGCGCTACGACGCGAAGAGGTTCGCAACCGACCTGCCTAACCGTTGGCACGCGCGCCGCAAGCGCATACGGTACGCTAGATATTGCCGAGCGACATCGACATCGATACGAGTTCAATTACGACTATCGCGATCGATTCATTGACGGAGGATTGGTTATTGCTGGATCCAGTCCCGACGGAACGCTCGTTGAGGTCGTCGAAATTGACGAGCATCCTTGGTTTGTCGGCGTACAATTTCACCCGGAATTCAAATCGAAACCGACGCATCCCCATCCGCTCTTCAAAGCGTTTATTGCCGCCGCCGTGCGCAATCGTCGCGGCAATATCGCGAAGGAACAGATCAACGTCGCCGACGAGTAAATAGAAGCGTTTGACGACGCGACAAGATTGGTCAGAATCGTTCGTTCCGTTCGGAATGGACGATTCTTTTATTTAAAGGACAATTATAGCTCGAACGTAATTATAATAGTGATATGCTCCGTTACGGAGTTTTCGGGTTTGAGCGACGTAAGAGACGTGAATTGTGCGTCGGAGGACGGTAGTGTGGATTTTTTACAACTGACGAATAAACGTTTTTTGATTTTTGGCGTTGCTAATAAGAAGAGCGTCGCCTACGCCGTTTCGAGAATTCTAATTGACGAGGGCGCCGAGTGTGTCTTTGTCGTGCAGAATCAGGCGATCTTAGAGAAAGTTGGCAAGCTCTTTCCGGAGTCGGATTTTTTCGCGTGCGACGTTGAGAAGGAAGAGGAGATTGTCGCGCTGCGCGAAGCGGTGGGCGCTCGGTATACCGAATTCGACGGCATACTTCATTCGATAGCGTTCGCAGACTATTCCGAAGGAATGAAACCGTTTCATGAGACGCCCAAGCGCGCTTTTTTACAGGCGCTCGATATTTCGTGTTTTTCGCTCGTTGAAATAGCGCGCGCGTTTTCCGACCTCTTGAAACCGAACGCTTCCGTTGTAACAATGTCGATTTCGACTACGACTATGGCGAGTGAAAATTACGGCTATATGGCGCCAATTAAAGCGGCGCTCGATTCTTCTCTCGCATTTTTAACGAAGTCCTTTTCTGCGTTCTCGGAGATTCGGTTCAACGCGGTGGCGCCGTCGCTGTTAAAGACGTCGGCGTCCGCTGGCATTCCGGGATACTTGGACTCGTATCTCTTCGCTGAGCAGGCGATACCGCGTAAGCGCGCGTTGCAGACCGAGGAAGCGGCGGCGGTCGCCGTCTTTCTGTTGAGTCCCCGTTCGAGCGGCATTGCGGCCCAGAAGATTGTCGTCGACGCTGCAATGTCGACGAATTATTTCGATAAGGCTATCGTAGATAAGGTCGTAAAATAACGCGGAGCGAACGTGTATGTCGAATTCAATACGTGAATATCTGGGGCGACGTTACGATACCGGAGACGTTGTGCGCGTTCGCGTCTGTGGTGGGAAGATAGCCTCGGTGGAGGCTATCGACGCGCATACCGCAGAGAAGGCGCCTTATATCGCGCCAGGACTCTTTGACCTTCAGGTAAACGGCGCGGTCGGCGTCGAGTTTTCATCCTCGAAACTAACTGTCGACGGCGTTCTAAAGACGCTTGAAAAAATGTTGCGCGACGGCGTCTTTCGATGCTGTCCGACACTGACTACGAACGCGCCCGAGGTTATGATTGAGGCGGCGCGTACAATTGCGAACGCGCTGAAAAGCCGCCCAGAGCTTCAGCCGGTCGTGTGGGGAATACATTTAGAGGGACCTTTCATCTCAACTGCGGAGGGCGCGATCGGCGCGCATCCTAAGAGATTTTGCACGCCCTATTCCAAGGGACTATTTGAAGCAATTCAAAGCGCGTGCGGCGGACTCGTCAAAATAGTTACGCTTTCGCCGGAGTATCCTAACGTTGGCGAGTTTGTTCGCTATTTATATGCGCAAGGCGTGAAGGTGGCGATTGGACACACAAACGCCAACGCGGCGCAAATCGTCGAGGCGACGCGCGCGGGCGCAACGCTCTCGACTCATTTAAGCAACGCGACGCGCCATCTACTGCCAAAGTGGGAGAATTACTTCTTCGCACAACTTGCGAACGACGGGTTATACGCGAGTTTAATCGTCGACGGATTTCATATCTCGCCTGAGCTTATACGCATAATAACGCGCGCTAAGGGGCTAGAGCGCGTCATTTTGATAAGCGATCAATCGCCGTTAGCCGGTTACCCGCCGGGGAAATATTCTATGGAACTGTGCGATTTTGAAATTCAGCCGAACGGGAAAGTAACCTTGGCGGGCGATCCAAATCTACTTGCCTGCGCTTCCTTTCCAGTATCGAACGGCGTTGCAAATTTAATGGCGATCGAAAATCTTACGCTTGCGCAAGTCTATCCTCTAGCGTCGACCGCGCCCGCAACTTTCCTAGGCGCGCCCAGATTTAGCAACGGCGACGGCGATTTTCTGGAGATTGGAGCGGACGCTGATTTTATAATCTTTGATCTAGAGCCCGCGCAATTGGGAGTGTTGGGAATACTTGACGGCGGCGCGTTCAAGACAGGACGATTTGAATTGGCAAACGTTTTGTGGCGCGGGCGCGAGATCGTTTAAGCTCTATGAGTCAAACCTATATGTTGGCGCCACGTCGCTGTAAAACCTACCAACCGAGAAAGAATCACAATGAAAGTACTACTAATTAACGGCAGTCCGCGTCCGCATGGCAATACGGCGCTCGCGCTTGACGAAATGGTCAAGATTTTTAACGAGTCGAAAGTCGAAGCGGAGGTCATGACGATCGGTAACAAACCAATTCGAGGATGCGTCGCTTGCGGCGCGTGTCGCAAGAGCGGTAAGTGCGCTTTCGACGATCAAGTGAACGAAGCGGCTGTTAAATTTCAAGAGAGCGACGGACTTGTGCTCGCGTCTCCGGTATATTATGCGTCTGCGAACGGAACTTTGATTTCATTCCTGGATCGGCTTTTCTTTTCGGCGTCTTTTGACAAGACAATGAAGGTCGGCGCGAGCGTTGTTGTCGCGCGGCGCGGTGGACTTTCCTCAACTTATGACGAGATCAATAAGTATTTTGGCATTAGCGGTATGCCGATCGCTAGCGGACAGTATTGGAATAGCGTCCATGGACGCGAGCCTGGGGAGGCTGCGCGCGACGAAGAGGGAATGCAAGGGCTACGAACCCTGGCGCGAAATATGGTCTTCTTAATGAAGAGTATCGCGCTTGGCAAGGAAAAGTTTGGACTACCGGAAAAAGAGCCGGCTACAATGACGAATTTTATTCGCTAGCGCGCGCTTGCATATCAGAAAGGAACGACTGCATGGATTATGTAACGCTCAATAACGGTGTGAAAATGCCGATGCTGGGATTTGGCGTGTATCAAGTTTCCGAATTAGCGGAAGCGGAGCGAGCTGTTGCCGACGCGTTGGCTTCGGGCTACCGACTCATAGACACGGCGTCGTCGTACATGAATGAAGAAGCGGTCGGCGCCGCGATTAAAAGTAGCGGGGTCAGTCGTGACGACCTCTTTATTACGACGAAACTATGGGTGCAGGATTACGGGTATGAGAACGCGTTGAAGGCGTTCGACGTTTCTATGAAGAAACTGGGGCTCGACGTTCTGGACTTGTACCTCTTGCACAAGCCCTACGGGGATTATTACGGCGCATGGCGAGCGTTGGAGAAGTTGTACCGTGAAGGTCGTATTCGCGCGATTGGCGTTACGAGCTTCTGGAATGAAAGACTCGCCGATTTGTTCAACTGTAACGAGATTAAACCGGCTGTCAATCAGGTCGAAACGAACGTATGGTTCCAACAGCGTACCGCGAGCGCGTTCATGGCGGAGCACGGCGTTCAGCATGAGGCGTGGGCGCCCTTTGCCGAGGGCAACAACGACGTCTTTCGCGCGCCTCTCTTGCGGGCGATCGCCGCAAAGCACGGTAAAACGACTGGACAAGTGATGTTGCGTTGGTTGATTCAACGCGGAATAGTCGTCATTCCCAAGACGGTGCGCAAAGAGCGTATGCTCGAGAATATCGCGGTCTTTGACTTTGCGCTCGACGCCGATGACATGGAGCAAATCGCAACGCTCGATACCGGCAAGAGCACGATATACGACGAAATGGATCCCAAAATGGCGCTCTATATTGGAAAGATCAAGATTCACGAATAGCGCGCTATCCCAGCTTTCCACAGCAAAAGCCGTTCGCACGTCATGTTGCGAACGGCTTTTTTAGCGAATTGAACAAAGCGCTACTAAAGATCGTTAATCGCTAATCGCCGAGATTGCCGTCGATTCGAACGTTGGCGCAATCGGAATCGATTCGAACTTTCCCGCGTACGAAGTTGTCTGTTATCACGGCGCGTTTAGTCGACTTTTCCAACTTGACCTGCGGCTTGTCCGCTTGGAAGTTGCAACCTCGAATCATTACGCTTCCGCCCTTAACTTCGATCGCCGGCTTGCCTTGATTATTGCGATCCCACTCGCAGAACTCGCAATCGCTAAACGCGACCGTACCGCGACCGTCGACGCGCGCTATTTGTTCGCTAGGTCCCCAAAACGCGCAGTTCGAGAATCTCACGGAACCGTAGTTCTCCTTGCCGACCACGACTTCGGTCGGATTCTCGCCGCGCATTGCGACGAACTCGCCGTTCGTTATTAGGATTCCGAAGATTGCGCTCTGTTCTACTAGCACGGAGGTATGGCAACAGTCGGCGCCGATTCCAAGAAAGTTGCCGTTGCAAACGCCGTCGTCGCTACCGCCAAACGCGTAACCGACGCGATAGCCGAAGCAGAACGTGTTGAGAACATAATGCCAGTCGGTGCGTTTGAAAATAAACGCTTCGCCGTTTGCAAGTTGCCACTCGAAGAGTTTAGGGCGCATACTCCACCAGGGGTTGAAATGCACGTTTTCGATCCGACCGATATCGTAAATCTGATCGACGAAAATACCGCGCCGCAAGGGCTGACCATGCACGTTGCGAATTAGAGCGCGTTCGTTGCGGGACGCGTCGATTCCGTTGTAAGGATTGAGCAACTCGACGTCAAGCACAGCGGGATTTTTACCGCGCATTTGAATTGCCCAAGGGTATGCGACGGGAACGTCGTCGATCTTTTGTTCCGGCCAATACATCACGACGCCCTGTAAGACGCTGTTTGTATTGAGCGTAATGAACGCGCGCCCGTCTTCCTCCGTGCCGGCGTCGCAAGTAACGAGCAAGGTAGCGCCGTCGTCGGTCGGTTTCGGTAACCCGCGATCGCGACATCCGTTGTGCGCCGTAACGGAGTTCCAAGGACCGCGTAACGTTACGCTTTGCGGTATATTGAGCGAGCCGGAAAATCGGTACATACCCTGTGGAATCTCGACGACGCCGCCGCTTGGTCCAAGCGAATTGAGCGCGGCTTGGAACGCCGAAGTTTCGTCCGCTTGACCGTCGCCGACAGCGCCGAAATCGCGCACATTGACGCGCGCGCCGTCATTGTTCGGCGGGGTAATATTAACGTCCTTCTCGGCCGCTTGCGCCGCGTTACAAACGAGGAGCGCGAATGATGAGAACAGGGCGACAAAGAATGATTTCATTTAGACGTCCTCTATTTAAGATGGTGATGGCGTATGTTTCAAGTATAACGCTGACCTAATTAATGCGGTCGAATTCGTTCGTACATCTCTTTGATTCGCGAGACGACAAGGTTGTTTACTTCCTCGTCGCTTTTGCCTGCGTATTCCGACGGGAGAATCGGCGCGCCATATTCAACTTTAACGCGTTTCTTGAAAGGCGAGGGAAAGGCTCGCGTTCGCGGGTAGGCTTCAAAGGCGCCGGCTATCGCTACAGGAACGATTGTCGCGTTCGATTTCGCAGCGATCGACGCGTAACCTGCCGTAAAGGGCGCCAGCTCGCCGTCGTAGCAACGGCTGCCCTCTGGAAAGATCAAAACCGCTTCGTTATTCTTTAAACGACGCAAGGTTTCTTTAATGCCGGCGAAGCCCAAGCCCTCTGTTTCGAGAGGAATTGCGTCGACCGAATCGATGAGTTTGCCGAACGGCTTGAATTTAAAGAGCGTTTTACGCGCAAGAAAATTCGTCATACGGAAATAACCGCAACCGATCGCGGGAGGATCGAGGAAACTCTGGTGATTGGAGACGAGCAGGGTTGGTCCCGATTTGGGAACGTTGCGCGAATTAATGTACTTAATTCGGAAATACAGCTTCATGCCAAGGTACAGAACGCCCTGACAGAAGTGATACCACATCGCGTGCGAACGCGTAACTACGCGTTTGGCGCCATGGGCGCGCGGTTTGGGTTTCGCGTCTTGGCGCGTGGGAGTCGTAGATTCTGACGTCATGAGGTTACAGCGATTAACACTTGTCTAAAATATAAGACGGGACGCGAAGAACGCGTCCCATTACGGAAAACGGGACTATTTCTTAATGGAATCGAGCGACCAGTAGGTCGATTCCGTTATTTTACCGTCCTTCGGGAACATATCGTTTTCAGCAAGCCGCGCCGCAAGTTCGGTGCAACTATTGGCAAAGAGCGGTGAAATTTCAACGATAGCGTCTCCAACGACCTCGATTCCGAGGTGAGACAGCCACCTTTTGTAAAGACCGACTAGATGCTCGCGCACGGTTTTCGGCGTGTCCTTCGCCTCGCGAGGATGGTTTTTCAGCGGACCGAAACAGGTTTCCTCTTCGATTTCGACTACAATTGGATTTTTAGCGATCGGCAGTAGGTCGAAGATGAACTTCTCGTACTTAATTGCGTTCGGCGTTTCCGGCTTAACGCGCTGACCGTACAACGGCGCTCCAGACTCGTCCGTCAGGGTTTTGTCAAGCACGACGTACGGAACCTTCTTTTTCGCGAGATGGAAGGGAAGCGAACTGGAGTAGGACGCGTTCTTCTGAAGGAGATCGACGTTCATCATGTGAACAGCGATTGAGCCCGCCCAAATGACTAGAGAGCCGTCGGGTTTGCGCCGCGCGCCGGCGGAGTCAGGTAGGTCGCTGTACTCAATAACGTGCAACTTACCGTCGACCATAACCATATTGCCAACGCGATCTTTCGGATCTTGCTTGCGAATAACCTGCGTGGCGAATTCCGAACCGCTCAGGACGTGGTAGCCGATGAATTCGGGACTGCAAATATCGATGATCGGATTGTCGATTTGGAAATAAAAGATTTCCTCAATCCCGCGATTCTTCAGTTCGGTGAGGATACCTTTCTTACGAACGGTCGGCAACGGCGAATCGGGCTGAGGAGAGTTGATGGCGGCTAGCATCCCACCGTGCCCGTCAGGACTTCGCGCAATCTGCGATTTGCTTGCTAGCAAGACTTTACCCGTGTTAAAATCGACGGACGGCATCGTGCCTTGGCAGAAGATAAGGACGTCTTCCGGCGCAAGACCGAAGTTGTCGTTCTCTTTAAAGAACTGAATCGTTTCTTCGTGTGTAGCCGGACTCGTTTGAATGCAGAACGGCAGTCGCGTGTCGTACTTGCGGCACATGGCGCGAATGCGTTCTATGTGGATCTGAAAGAGCGTCGCGTTGGAAAGTGGTCCGATCGGATACAATCCTTTCGCGTGATGGAAGTCCAGACGCGTGCCCTGACCGCCGGCAACGACAACGATCGCCAGCTTGTGCCGACGCAAATAGTCCTCGCCTGCCGCAACGGCTTTAAGGGGCGTGATTTCGTCGGTCGTCTCGTCTAGTTGCGTTACAGGGGACTTCGGAAAGCTGGACGCGGGCGATTCGTCGTAATCGCGAAGATCGCTCAGCTTGAACGCCGTGGGATCCTCCGCTCGATCGGCAAGCGCTGCGGCTGCTGGAGGATCGTAACGGTGGACAAAGAGTTTGTCAAGATAATCGAAGTCAATCGCTTCGATCTGTTGGGCGAGCGATTCGCGCTCTTCGGCGTTCAGCTCGTCCCAGAATGTTAAAAGTTGTTCTTGACCGTGCGGGGCAAGTTTCGCGAGAAGCGTCTCACGCTTATCCATTTGAAGACCTCTTTTCTACACTTTCTGATGAGAGCGCGCGACGCCGCGCGTAATGCTCGCTTAGCGTGCGCGTCGTGCAATCTATGAATCGAGCGCGCGGCGACCGCCCAACGCTCGACGATATTGTACCGGCTTGCGACGTTTTTTTCAAGCGCCGTCGATAAAATCGTTCTTTCTGCGCAGAGGAGATATACATATCGCCGTGAATATGCGCCTTTCTCAAAAAAAACGCTTGTTTTTAGAGCGAGATATAGACAAAAGAGTTAATTTTGGTAATAATAGTATATGTCGCGTCATTGTTCGACCGGACGCCGCGCTTTATGGCGGCGCGCGCGATGGTTCTAGGAACTTCTCGCGCGCCCGGACGTCAAAGACGTTGCGTTTGCTACGGCTTCTCGCGAGTCGAAGCGCTAAAACGACGTTAATTTGCGACGGTTTCGACGTTGCTGAGGCGACTCGACGTCCTATTATAGTACTCCGCGCGCACGACGTTGCAACTTTCGGTTTCAGCGGCGCGGCGACGCGGCGCAGTGTAACATTTAACGAGGCGATTCAATGGCAAATGAATCCGACGTCATTGTCGAGACAAAAAACCTGACTAAAACCTACCGCGACTTTTGGGGGCGGCAGAAAGTACGCGCGCTAAAAGCGCTCGACCTGGAAATTCATCGCGGCGAGATTTTCGGTTTGCTCGGTCCGAATGGATCGGGTAAAACCACGACCATTAAATTGATGCTGGGACTGCTATTTCCGACAAGCGGAGAGGTCAATATTCTGGGACGACCGGCCTCGGACGTCGCTAAAAACGAAAGATTAGGCTATCTGCCAGAGGAGTCGTATCTCTACAAATTCCTCAACGCAGAAGAGACGCTAGACTTCTACGGAAGGCTTTTCGATATTCCCTCGACCGTGCGGCGACAGCGCGTCGCGCAACTTATCAGTATGGTTGGGCTGGAATCCTCGAAAAAGCGTCAGTTGCGCGAATATTCAAAGGGTATGACAAGGCGTATTGGTCTGGCGCAAGCGCTCATCAACGACCCTGACTTGATCTTCTTGGACGAGCCTACGAGCGGGCTCGACCCGATCGGTACGCGCAATATGAAGGATCTCATTCTCGACCTTAAGAAGCGCGGTAAGACGATTATTATGTCGAGCCACTTGCTAGGCGACGTTCAGGACGTGTGCGATCGCGTCGGTATCTTGTATCAAGGTGAGCTCAAAGAATTGGGACGTGTGGAAGACCTCCTCAAAGTTGAAAAACAGACGGAAATTCGCGCGTCCGGACTAAGCGAAGACGCAAAGAAGAAGATTGAAAAGATCATTGCGGACGACAACGCCGAGCTCGTCTTCTGCGGTAATCCGACGACCTCTCTCGAAGATCTCTTCCATAATATCATTGCTGATAGCGAGGCGCGACCCGGCTATCGCGTTCGCGGAGGTGAGGCTGAATAATGATTCTAGAAAATCCAATTCCGCCCTTCTTTGAATGGATTGGCGGCGCCGCGCTAAACTGGGCTCTTTCCGTCCTTGCTTTGCTCGCGCTCGCGTTCATTGTTTCATTCCTCTTCTTGCTACTGCGCCACGGCGCAAGTCAAGGAATGAAGGTTTTTGCCGCGTGCATTCGAGAAGCGATAAAGGACGTCAAGCTATTTTCATTCCGACGATGCGGCGCTATGGCTTCGCTTGCGATTAGAGAATCGATTCGCAAGAAGGTCGTTGTCGTGTGCGTTGTCTTTCTCATTCTGCTCATGTTTGCCGGATGGTTCCTTGATCCCAATAGTAAAGACCCCGCCAGACTATGCGCGTCTTTTGTGTATCAGACGACAACCTATCTGGTTCTGCTACTTGCGCTCTTTCTGAGCTCGTTGAGCTTGCCGGCTGATTTCAAAACGAAGACGATTTATACGATCGTGACCAAGCCCGTGCGCGCGAGCGAAATTATCCTCGGTCGAATTATCGGGGTTGGCGTGATCGGTTCTGGCGTTCTCGCGATCATGGCGGTCTGCAGTTACTTCTTCGTCTCCAATACGCTCGATCACACGCACGTGCTCAACGATAAGGAAGACCTCGCATACGTGGTCGATCGTGACGAAATTGCCAACTTGCCGCCTGAAACTGTGGTTGCGAAGGGCTACACGCGTATCGCGAACGGACACAAGCACCAGGTTGAAAAGTACGCGAGCGGCGAACTTCGTATCTTTGAAGAAAACGGTCATACGCACTCGATTTCGGAAGTCAAAGAGGGCGATCTCGTTCGTTATAAAATTGGTAATTCGCAGGGCGCGATGCAAGCGAAGTCGCCCCTTTATGGCAAGATCAAGTTCCGCAACGCCGACTCCGCCGAGCGTGAGCGCGGAATCAACGTCGGCGAGGAATGGGGCTACAGAAGCTATATCGAAGGCGCTTCAGACGAAGCCATTATATGGACTTTTGACGACGTTACGCCCGAAAGATTCGCCGACGGATTGCCGGTCGAAATGACGATCAGCGTCTTCAGAACTCATATGGGCAATATTGAGCAGACGATTATGGGCGCTCTGTACGTGCGCAATCCCGTTACCGGAATGATCGCCGAGACTCACGTCTTTAACTCGGAAAAATACGCCACGAAAGCGCTACATATTCCGCGCGAGATCGACAAGTCCAAAGTAAAGTCGAAGCCGTGGCTTGTTAAGAAAATGGGCGATAAGGACTCCTTTGAAGCGACTCCGAGCGCGAATCTGCCGCAGAAGGAAGTCTACGATCTCTTCGAGGATTTTGTCGTCGACGGAAAGCTCGAAATTTGGCTACAGTGCCTCGATAGTCAGCAGTACTTTGGCGCCGCAGAACCAGACCTGTATTTGCGCGGTCCTGACGGAAACGTCTTCTTTAACTTCGTTAAGGGCTATTTAGGCGTCTGGCAACAGATGCTGATTCTAATCGCGTTCGGCGTTCTCTTTAGCTCGTTCCTTAGCGGACCCGTTGCGATGGCGTCAACCTTTGGCATACTCATTGCCGGGTTCTGCAAGACGCTCTTCCTTGAAATCGCGCACCTCCAGGCGCTTGGCGGCGGTCCGATCGAGTCCTTGAATAGACTGGTTACGCACGAGAATATGATGGTCGACTTGCCCAATACGGTCTCGACCCACGTTGGACAAGGGTTCGACTACATCGCGGGCGGTTTCCTCAGTATCATCGGTTTGGCGTTGCCGTCCTTTAGCGACTTCAACTACTATGCGGACTGTGTCGCAAACGGCTATAATATCCCATGGAACTCAATCTGTGTGCATTTGGTTACGACCTTTGCCTATGTGATTCCGCTCTTCATTGCAGGGTATGTCGTTCTTAGAAATCGCGAGGTGGCTAAACAATGACGCAACAGAAGCAATTTTACCAAAAGATCGTGTTGATCGTTTTGATCGTGGTCTTGTTGGTTCCAATCTATATTCTAGGTAATCCGGCGCAACGTAAGTCGGGAGGCGCTATGACCGACGGCGGAACCCTTGCCAAGAGTCGCGCGCAAGCCGGACTCGCCGAAGCGAACTTCGGAAAGATAGACCCGACTGGCAGCGCTATGAAGCTCGCAACCTTTGGCATGCGAGGCGTCGCCATTTCGCTACTATGGCATCGCTCGCAAGAGTATGAAAAGCGCGCGGACTGGGACAACGTCGTGGCAACGGCGAATCAGATCATTACGCTGGAGCCTCACTTTATCACGATTTGGGACTTCGTCGGATGGCAACTTGCTTATAATGCGTCCGCAATGTTCGACGACTATCGTGAAAGATACCGCTGGGTTATTCGCGGGTTCGAGTTCGTCCAAGACGGTACGGTCTATAACAAGAACGCGCCGAAGTTGTACGTTAGAACTGGTTGGACGATCTCGCAAAAGGTAGGTATCGCAGACGAAAAGAAGCAGTATCGTCGACTTTTCCGTGAGGACGACGAACTCGCTGAACGCCAAGCGACGCGCGAGATTCACGTCTCTAATCGCGACAACTGGCTACTAGGACACGCGTTCTACAAGCGTGCGGAAGCGCTGTACGAGGACGGCGGCGACATCGGGAACGAGACCCGATTGCTATTCTACGGGCGCGCGCCGCTCAATCGCATTCGTTACAGCGAATGGATGAGTATCGACGGCTGCGGACTTACGAAGGACAATACGCCGCTCTTTAACGAGAAGAGTGAAGAAGCCTGGAAGCTCGCGGAAGACGAATGGAAGCTCTATTCGAATCGCGTCGTGGTTACCACGATTCCAGACGATCAGAACGAAGGTTCCTATCGTCAAACCTCGCTCGATACCATGCGTGAAGTGTCTGAGCAGATGGACGAGTACGAGAAACAACTTATTTCCTACTTGCCCGAGGGCGTTACCAAAGAGTCGATCATCTGGGATCGTTGGAACAACGAACTCGACGACAAACAGCGCGCGTCGTTGTACGAGTCGGTTCTCGAACCGTTCGACGAGAATAACTACAATCTTGGCAAAAACGCCTACGCTAATCGCGTCGTGCACGCGTACCTCGAAGGCGAACACGGAGAGCAACCTGAATGGAAGGATTGGCGAACCAAGCTCTATAACTTGCGTATGTCCTATATCGACGAGGACGTCCGCGACGTTGCGCAGATTCCTACCTTGATTCTTTCAAGCGACGAGGAGAAAACGTACCAAGGCGCGTACGAAAGACTCAACGAATGGCAGGGACGCGCTCAGACTTTGCTCAATGCGACTCCTGAGGTCCTCGCCGATAACGTTACGCCCGACAAGAGCGCGGAGGCGAGAGATATCGTCGCTGAAATTCGTAAGTTGCAGCGTGAAGAGAGCTTTTCAAGAATGTTCCGCGATATCATGGGCGCCGACTATCATGAAATCGAAGTAGCGTTCGAGCAAACTCAGGAAGCGCGCGACGCGAGGCGCCATCGTCAGAACGTTCGCGATCGATACTACGCCGCGCAATTTGAGGAAGCGAACAACGAGTTTCTAAGCTCCTTTGATTCGTGGGTAAAACTTCTCAATCGCGAAGATTTCCCCAAACTGAAGTATATGCCGCAGTTGCAGTCCGAAATGATGGACGAACTTGAAAAGTACGTCATCGTTCTCGAACAGCTCGAAACGATCTTCCCGAAGGAATATTCGTTCCAAGAGGTCGTGCGCCGCGATCAAATGGTGACGACTAGACTTAAGGGAATGAAGGAATCGAAGGAGTATATCGAGAAGGAGCTTGCCGACGGCAAGTACAAGGAAGCGCGCGAGCATGCCGAACTGCTCTTGCTCGGATGGAGAAACTTCAATGAGGATAGCAAAGCTTTTGAATTGGGACCGTTGCCGGAAACCGTCGACGCTGTTTTCGATTCGATGCGTCTATGGGTAAGAGCTTGGGAAGCGACTCCAAGTTCTGAACTAGAGCTTGCTAAGCAGAGCGGCGCTTTCACAGGTTATCCGTGCAAGGTCTTCATTGAATTCATGATCCAGAAGCGCAACGACGAGTACCAGAAGATCGAAGAGCTTGAAGTTATGAGAATGAACGAGCCTGATAAGAATTTGGAAGCGCTCGAACAAGAGGTTCAGCTCTGGGCGAAAATTGTTGAAGAAGCGCCTATTCTCAAATATGATCCTGAATCGGAAATTACTGGTAAGATCCAAAATACGATTCAAGAGTACTACATGGAGTTGCAGAAGCAGAATAAGACGGCGCCGGAGGACTTTCCGCTTAAGGATTTCATGAGCGCTAGTAGTGGTTCATGATCGTCGAGTTAGAACTCGCTTCTGTTGTTTAATCGCCGAAGTCCGCGACCTTGCGGGCTCCGGCGCTTTGTGATTGAAAAACTCGCTTGTAGATCCGCTTGGATTTGCCGGCGCGTTTTTTCACACGCTCTTCAATGGGACATACGAATAACGGATTATACGCAACTATGACTGTCTTGGTGGATCATACGCAGCGGCGAAATTTAATTTTGGAGCGCGCGTTTGAACTTTTCGCGGAAGAAGGATTCGCTGGCGTAACGTACCAGAAGATAGCGACGCGTTGCGGCATATCGAGAACGTCAATCTATAAGTATTTTAAAGACAAGGATCAGATCTTTATCTACGCGATTAAGCGTTCAACTGATAAAATTTCAGCGATTGCGAAAAAGGTGGTTGAGCGTTCTGATCTCACCTCGGCGGAAAAGTTGCGTCGCATTTTACGACTTACCGTGAAAATGCTGTATGAAAATCGCGTCTTTCTCTCGGTTGTGCTTGACTACTTGACCTCGCTTAAAACGTCGGGCGCCGACGTTCGACGAAAAGCGCGGTCGCGTACCTTTGGTTTCAAGTTCCTACTTACGAGGTTAGTAGGCGACGCGATCAAAGAGAAGCTCTTTCGACCGGGGGATCCTAGCGTAATAGCTTCTAGATTATATTGCATTCTAGAAGCGTATGTGCTTAATCTGACGGTAACTGATTCCATGGGACGCAACGAGTGTCTGGCAATTATCGATTCGTGCCTTGACGATCTTGGGCGCTTATCGAACGCCGATCTTTGTCCATTAAACCGGAACACTTGCGCGAACTAGAAGGCGGCGCAGACGCCGCTCTTGACGAGAGGGATCGCGCGATAAGATAAAAGGAGTGTACTTTATGCCACTGTTTGACGCCGCTACGGCGCAAGGACTGCCAGCGCCGTTCTGGTTTGTTCAGCTCTTTAAAACGCTTGGGTTTGCGTTGCACCTTATTCCGATGGGAATTATTCTTGTCGGACTACCGTTTTCGCTTTTGTTCTGGTTAGGCGTCGGTAGCGTGAACGGCAAGCGATTAGCGCAACGTATTTTTCAGCAGATTCCTATTTTTATCGCGCTCGGGATTAACTTTGGAATTGTGCCGTTGCTCTTTGTTCAGCTTGCCTATCCTAAAGCGTTCTATACTCCGACGATTCTTCTCTCGTGGCATTGGCTCGGCGTTCTACCGCTGACGTTGGTCGCATATTATGCAAGTTATTTATGCGCGTCTGGCGCCAAAAAAGAAAGGCTATGGTCGACTGCATTTTGGGCCTGTGTCGCGACCGTGTGCTTTGTTGCCGTTGGACTCGTCTTTTCAAGCGTATGGACGCTCTTCGAGCGCCCTTACGAATGGGCAGGGCTGTGGGACGCTTCAGCTAAGACTGTCAAGACTCTCGGTGGGTTAAAGCTCGGGGGGGACGGCGCTGCGAGCGGGCTTGCTTACTACTGGCAAGATCCGTCGATTTATTTACGCTTCGGCGGTATTTTGGGACTTGCGTTTTATGCGCTCGCGACGTGGGTTGTCTTCGACTCCTTCTACGTCTACAATGGACCGCGACCTCTTACCAAAGAAGAACAAGCGGCGATGAAGAATCGTCTTGCCGAAGAGGACGAGGGCGAAGAAGACGGTAAGAAACGTCGTAAGAAGGCGCGCAAACCAATCCAAGAGGAACCTGCGAAATTCCAGTTCTGGACGATCTCAATTTCGTTCCTCTGCGTCCTGTTGGGTATTATAACGATCGTACCGACCCTGGGACAATATCTGTGGCAATCCGCCAATCAGTTGCGCGAACTTGAAGTGTGGAGCGAGCCGTTGTGGATTACGTTGCTTGTCGGTTCAATCTCGGCGTTGGCGTTGCCGATCATCTTCCTTTCGATCGCCAAGTTGCGCAAAATGAGCGGGCGAGCGCTCGCCTGTTGCATGACATTTTGCGAACTCGTTCTTATCGGTTGCTTTGCGACTATGCGTCAAATTCTGCAGAACGTGCGCCTGAGTCCCTACTTTGATCCGAGCGCGCTCAACGATCCAAACGCAGTGCAATGGACGCCGATTCTTGCCTTTCTGGGCGCTTTTCTTGTCGCCGTTGCGCTCATCGTCGCCTTGATTGTGTGCATGAACGGCGCGTCAGGCTCGCGCGGTAAGAAGTCGGGTGAAAAGAAGAATAAGAAGGTAAAGAAGTCGTCTGAGGAAGTTGAAAGTTCAGACGATTCAAAAAAGAATAAGGAAACTCGGCAGTCGGCGACGTCGGGAGAATCCCGCAAGGGGGCTTTGCCGAGCGGCGCGCCTAGACCGATGAAAAGATTGTAGTCTCCGTTTTAATAACTTTTGCTTTCACAAAGGACGTCTGATGAGATTCAACGTTATCATGTCGCTAGCCGTTGCAGCGCTTGCGTGCGTTGCTAATACGGCGATAGCTGGAGAAACGAAGCAGGGGAATAACGACGATAAGATAGAAGTCGTGTCCTACTATTTCGGTAATTATCACCTTGATAAGCGCAATGAAGCGCGACTGGGTAAGGGCTGGTCGGAATGGAAGCTCGTGCGCGAGGCGAGATCGCGGTTCGAGGGACATCAGCAGCCAAAGGTTCCGCTTTGGGGGTATACCGACGAGGCGAATCCGAAGGATATGGCGCAAAAAATTGACGCCGCTGCGAAATATGGCGTCGACGTCTTTCTATTCGATTGGTACTACTATGACGACGGTCCGTTCCTGGAAAGGACGATCGACGAAGGGTTCCTACAGGCGGAGAATCGCGATAAGATTAAGTTTGCGCTCATGTGGGCTAACCACGACTGGGTCGAAATCTTCCCGAAGCACAAGGACGTCCCAAGCTCCTTGATCTATCCTGGAAAAGTTACGCCGGAAACCTTTGATAAGATTTGCGATCTCGTTATTGAGAAGTATTTCAAACAACCGAATTACTGGAAAATTGACGGCGCGCCGTACTTCTCCATTTACGAACTAACGAAATTCGCTCAAAATTTCGGCTCCTTTGACGCGACTAAGGCGGCAATAGAACGTTTTCGTGAAAAGACCAAGGCGGCGGGTTTCCCCGATTTGCACTTGAACGCCGTATACTGGGGACGACCGGTTGTGCCGGGCGAGCAGACTCTGACCGATCCTGTCAAGATAATCGAAGGATTGGGATTTGACTCGGTTACTTCCTATGTCTGGATCCACCATGTTCCGCTCAACGAACGCGAGACTGATTTCAATTGGGTGCGCGACGAATACCTTAAACATTGGGATTCTGCACGAGCGAGCTTCTCGATTCCATATATACCCAACGTCTCGATGGGCTGGGACTCCAGTCCGCGAACTTTCCAAGACGATCCGTTTGGCAATTGGGGCTATCCTTTTACCAATATCATAGTCAACAATACTCCCGAAAATTTCAAGCAGGCGATTCAGATTACAAAAGATCGTATTCTTGCCGATCCGAAGGCGCCGCGAATTTTCAATATTAACTGCTGGAACGAATGGACCGAAGGCAGTTATCTGGAGCCTGACACTGTCAATGGCTACGGGTACCTAGAAGCGATTCGCGACGTCATGAAGAAGTAATTTCTTGCGTCGCTATCTTTTACCGCTCTCGGCGGCTCGAATGGCAACTAACCATTTTGAGCCGCCGAGTTTTCTTTTACGTCTCTTGCCGATTACGAGTTGAAACATTTGCATTTGATTCTATGAACGCTATACTCTAAGGTAGGCTATTGTTCGCGCGATTCATTACGTTGGCAACGCAGTGGTCGCGACGTGAGAACCTATAGGAGAGACGGAGATTAGACATGAACTTACGACTGCAAACTTTCCTGATTGTAACGACGACCTTATTATGCGCGACCACAGCGTCGCAAGGCGCGGTCCCAAATGAACTTTTCTACGCGCCGGCGGACCCTGTCCCGGCGCCGACCGACTGGAAATCGTCCAACTACGACGTGATTCGTCCCGACGCTTTGGGACGTTCGGTACTTTCCATCGTCGGCAACGGCGAATCGTCGCAATGGCTTTCTGCTCCCATTCGTCTGGAATCGCGCAAGGCGTACTGTTTACGATTCAAAGCTTCTTGTGCGCGCGAGGGAGCGGGAGATTATCTCTGCGTGGGAACGCCGTTTGCTAATGACGACAATAACGGCGTTGCAACAGGCGACGCGCCGCAAGAGGAGCGATCCTTCGTCTTCTTTACTCCAGACGGTAAAGACGGACGATACTCTTCTCCGGTAAGGTTTGCGCAGTGGCAGACGCGACGCGAATATCTCGTCGCAGAACCGCAACTCAACGCTGTGTCGCCGATGTATCGCAGGATTTCAAAAGTAGACGACGAACGCGATTCAAACGTAACTGAATTTTTGACGTTAGGGGAAGGCGAATCGATCGACGAATCTGGCGTCTATCGGTTTGAGAGCTTCAAGTCTCGCGAAAGGTCAAACTTTGACCGACCGCTATATTCGATAACCGCGAACTATAATACGAACCGATGGATACTTACAGACGGCGCGAATGTTGTGTACCGTTTTGCCTTAGTTCCTATTCAAATGGTTGGCGAAACCGCTAGCGGCGCGCTGTGCAAGTCGGCGAAACCGATTACATTTTCCTCGGGCGTCCTTCATGTCAATATTGGTTACCATACAGCCGGTAAAACGGTCGTCGAAGCGAGCTGTGATAATGAGAGTTGGGTGAAACTAGGTGAAATTAACGGATTAGGGGCGCCGCAATTTGATTTGCAGCCGCTTTTGGGAACAGGCGCTCGTTCGGAGTTGTTGGTGCGTCTGACAGGCGATCAAGTCAACGACGCTGGCGGATGCAATATGCAGGCTTACGGGCTTAGCGTCGAACTTCAAACGAATCAGGATCCGACGCGCCGTTTCATTGGTCGCGGCGAGACGCTTTACGCCAATCTTAGTAACGAACGAGATGCGTCGCAAGATTTCGACCATGTCCTGACGCCCCGATTTTTTGACGATTTCAACGTCTATGTAACTCGTTCGGACTCCGATCGCATATACAGCGAACCCTGGACGGCGTTACAAACGGACGTTAAAGGGCTTGATTTACTTTCTCAACCTGGACGTCATAGCGCTGTCCAGTACGAGCTTTTCTCTGATCGACCGGCGAATATTCTTCGCACGATCTTTCCATTTAACATCCAGAATTTTACGAATGGAATCAAGGGAATGACGCTGACAGGCGACGACGCGGTAAACTTGGAAACGTCATGGTGCGACGCTGACTATCACGTGTCGCGCGACCCGAAGATTACTAAAATCCTGCCCGAGCGCGACGTCGAACTCTTTGCCGCGCAGAACGATTACGAGTCCTTTCAGATTGTCTTTCGGTCCCGCGAGAAGCCGATTGAAGATATTCAAGCGACTCTTTGCAAGTCCCTAACTTCCGAGAATGGCGACGCAATTAACGACGAGAACGTCAACTTGCGCTACGCTTATTTTCACTACGTCGACGATCCCACCGACACGACTTGCGCGCACGGTTTTTATCCCGACGCCTTGATTCCGTTCGACGCGGGAGCTGACGGCAAGGGCGCTAAAATTAGCGCCGAAGCGAACCGAAATTTTCTTGTGTGGGTTACTGTAAAGACTCCGAAGAACACGAAGCCTGGCAAATACGAGGGCAAGGTAAAAATCACTGCGAACGGCGGCGCTATCGATATGATCGTGCCGTTTCGAGTTAATGTGTGGGACGTGGCGTTGCCGGAGAAGAACACGCTCGAAACGGCATATGGATGTTCGGCGCATAATATTTGGCGCTATCACAACTGCAAGACGGAGCAAGATAAGCGCGCTATCTTTGAAAAGTACTTGCAAATTTACGGCGAGTACCGAATGAGTATTTACTCGCCCGCGCCACTAGACCCGATACGCGTTGAAATCGTGAACGATGAGAAAGCGCCGGAGGTAAAACTCGACTTTGAAGATTTTGATCGTGAAATGAAGCGCGTCTTTGAAAAGTACAATTTTACCAATTTTAGACTGGATTTCAGAGGACTAGGGGGAGGAACCTTTGCCGAACGTTACGAAGGCAAGCTGGGAGACTACGAGGCGGGAACGCCACTGTACGACGCCGTTATGACACAATATGGCAAGAAGTTGCAGGAGCATTTGCGCGAAATTGGATTGCTCGACGCTGCTTATGTGTACTGTTTTGACGAGCCCGAGGAGAAGGATTACGAATTCGTCGCCGGAGAGTTCGCAAAACTCAAAAAGTACGCGCCCGAGATCACAAGGATGCTGACAGAAGAGCCGACTCCGAAATTTGAGGACGTGTTGGCTCAAAAGGACGCCAAAGTCGACGTGTGGTGCCCCATTAGCAATTGCTATTCCGATGAATTGTCGCGAAATCAACGTGCAAATGGGTCGAGATTCTGGTGGTATGTTTGTACTGGTCCAAAAGCGCCCTATTGTACCGAATTTCTCGATCATCCGGCTCAGGAATTGCGTATTTGGCATTGGCAAGCGTTTGAAAGAGACATTGTTGGAAGTCTCATTTGGGAAACGACGTATTGGAATAGTCCGACGCTATTTGGCGACGGAGCTCAGAATCCCTATCTTGACCCCATGTGCTATATGACAGGCTATGGATTACCAGCTGGAACTAAACGTCCGTGGGGTAACGGCGACGGGCGATTTGTCTATCCGCCTCTAACGGCCGCCGTGCCGGGTATGAACGACGGTCGACCGGTTATGGACGCGCCCAACGCCAGTATTCGACTCGAAATGATACGTGCCGGCGTTCAGGATTATGAGCTCATGCTCCTTTTCAAGGCGGCGCTCTTGGAGAAGCAAGAGTTGCTCGAGGCGTCGGAACGAGCGAACTACGAAGCCCTGTTGGACTTCGACGAGATTACAACCGATATGACGCATTTTACTGCGGATCCGCAGGTTCTACTGCAACGTCGGCGTGAGATCGGAGAAGCGATTCAGACGCTGAAAGCAAAGTAATGGAATCGTAAAAATACAGTCAATATGCGCCAGCCTCGATGAATTTGGGGTTGGCGCTTTTTTCGAATTGTGTTGCGTCGCGCTACGTCGTAATAACTGAACTCAAAGCTGAGCCGCTACCGCAAGAGACGCTGAGACACGTAAATATGTTAGGCGTTCGATTGAGGATTATCGCAAGAAGAAAGGGATTCCTTCGCGAGGTAGCGCAAGAGAAAGAATTGCGAACGCCGTGTCGGATTCCGTCGACGTTGGCGATCGCCAGAGACCGTCAGAGCCGCGTTTCGCGAGAGTGTCGCGACGTAAGCGATCATAGAAATTACCGAGGCGCTTGCTTGCGCCCGGAGCGCTCGATGCGCGCCAATATGCAAGAGACGCGTAGAACATCGCGTAACGTTCATATTCGATTGCGACTCGCTGTTGGTTTGCGTCGGGATAGATCGTTTCCATGTACTCAAATCCGCGCGCTATCGCGGCGTCTGCGTCCGCGCCGCCAGATTGTAGCGCGCAGATCGCCGACGCTGTGCGTCCGTACCCGCTAGGACCTGGCGTCGACATATACCGAAACCCGCCGTCCGTGTTTTGGAGACTGCGAACGAACGCAAGACCGCGTTCAATTACGTCGCTTGAAACGCGGATACCGGCGTTTTTCGCCGCGCGTAACGCCGTAAGCTGACACGTCGTTACTGAAAGATCCGCCGCTTCCACGCGTTTCGGCTCGTAGCGCCAACCGCCCTCGGTATTTTGCGTGCGCTCGATTAATTGCGTCGACGCCGTTAGCCTAGCGCGCAATTCGGAACGCGGCGACACGCCAAGCGATTCCGCTAGAAAGAGCGTTGCGTAGCCGTGACCGTACGTCGACTTTTGACCCTTCTCATCGAAATTAATTATGAGTCCGTCCAACTCCGCGCGAGTGAGACCGCGACTGGCAAGGTAACCTGCGAGAGCGGGTGGCGACGAACCTGAAGCGCTCAAAGTATGCGACAAAATGAAATCAAGCGTTCGCGTAAGTTCGGCGCCATAGCGCCCGCGACCGGGAAGACTCCCCGTCGCGATGAATGCAAGCCCGCAAAGTCCTGCAACTCCCGGATCGCGACCGAAAAGTTCTGTACTTGAGCCAAAAGAACCGTCGGAATTCTGGAGCGACGCGAGCGCGTCAAGGGACGGCTTTAAATCTGAGTCGAGCGCGCTCAACTCACCCGCGTGCAAACCATGCCGACTGCACAAAAGAAGCGAAAGAGACAGTAACGCGTCACGACGTGTGACGCGCGCGCCGCAGCGCGAGCGGCGCCAAGGGGAGGATCGGTCTGGCATTGGATTCGGTAAGGTTGGGAAAGCGACTTTACTTGCTGGAACGAATCGCGCTAAGCGCCGCGTCGAGCGGAAAGCCGAGATCGCCGACAAAAAGCGCGCCGACGTAAGGACGAGCGGCTAGGGCGACGAGACCGCGTTTATACGCGCCGAGCGTCGTTGTGAGCGTAGCCCGGATCGTATGCGACGAACTCGCGCCGCTGTCTGCGTCGAGACCGCTTGGTACGTCGATCGAATAGATCGGCGTACCGCTAGCGTTCATCGTGTCAATCACAGTGGCGTAGGGCGCGCGAACTTCGCCGTGAAAGCCCGTGCCAAGTAACGCGTCCACGAGCCAGTCGGAGCGCTCTGAAAGTTCGCGCAGGCGACGTAACGACTCTGCGGAATCGTCTAAAAAGACGAGCTTATCCGGCGACTTTTGCGTGAGTTTCTCGACTATGCGCAAATTCAAAGCAGCGTCCCCTCGATAATCTTCGCGCGCGCCGTACGCTACTACGCACGCGTCGAGTCCGAGCGCGCATAATCGCCGAAACAGCGCAAACCCGTCCCCGCCGTTATTACCTTTGCCGCAACATACGAGGACTTTGCGAGGCCGGGAGCCGTTAGTGAATTGCGACGCTTCTGCGAGAAAAACGTCGGCGCATGAACGCGCGGCGTTTTCCATAAGGAGCGAGGTTGGCAACGCGAGTTCGCTAGCCGCGAAGGCGTCGAGCTCGCGCGATTCCTCGACGGTGAGCGTAATAGCCGAACGATCGGAAGGCGCGCGCTTGCGGCAGACGTACGCGCGAAGGAAGCTCGTGTCGTCGTAGTAACGTTCGAGCTCGAGACCAACGCGATCGAGCAACCCTTCCAGCGCCCAAGAAAACGTGCTGAATTCCGACGAGATATGCTTTTTTGCTTCGGAAAACGTTTGATCGACGCTCGTGCTGGCGCCCATATCGCGCAACAACCGTTCAGTTCCAGCGCGCCAATCGGAGACGGGAAACGTAAAGACAACGTCGTACAGGTAAAGAACGCCGCCGGGCTTGAGCGCGTCCGCTATACGCTGAAGCGCGACTCCTTTCCAGAAGTCTGGTAGGTGATGCAACGCGATCGACGATAAAACTGCGTCGACCGGCTCCTCGGGCGCCGTAAAGGTTAAAAAACCCGCTTGTTCAAGCTCTACATTGGTAAGATTCGCCGCCGTAAGTTTCTCGCGCAGGATCGCTAGCATTGACGGCGAAGGATCTATTCCGTAAACGCGGCGGCAGAATTTTGCCGCGTGCGCCAGCAACGCGCCTGTGCCGCAACCTAAATCAATAACGACGTCGCTTGGTTTTAAACCCGCGCGAGTTTGAAAACGCATGAAATCGTCGTGGTAATTCCGAAAACGCTGGTGGCGTTCGTCGAACTGGCGCGCCGTGGCAAGGTCGGCGTAGTCGACTCCTGAAAACTGGAACTCATTATAGAGCCAATCGGGACGATCTGCGGAATTTGGCATCGGTTTTCCTTTACTATTTGTGTCCTGCTCATGGCGATAACGCCGGTCATTATAGCGCTTTTAGCCGTGTGCAAAAGGCGCTGCGCGAAATCTCTATTAAAATCTTGATTTTGATTTTACGGTCGGTACAATACAACTAGACGGCGACACGAAGCGCTGTAGGTCGCTTGTGCTATCGGACGCGCGTCGCGTCCATTGTGTCAGCGCGACGCTTCGCCGCGTCTCAGGGCGTTTGGCAAGCGCGGTTATTATTAAAGGGTATTATTATGAATCTTTCAAGACGTCGTTTTATTGAAGACGCCCTATTTTCAGCCGCAGCGGCAGCGGCGGCGTCCGGGTTCGTTGCGCCGTTCGCGCGCGCTCAGGAGAAGAAGACCTCGCCGAACGAAAAGCTTGGCGTTATGATCGTGGGATGCGGCGGGCGCGGCGGCGATCACGTGAACGGTTACCTCGGCGACGATCGCGTTCAGATCCTCTATTTGTGCGATCCTGATCGTGATCACGCGGCAAATCGCGCTAAAATAATCGAGGACAAAACCGGTCGACGTCCTAAGATCGTGGCGGATATGCGCGAGGCGTTAGACGATCCGGCGCTGGACGTCGTCTCATGCGCTACGGTTAATCATTGGCACGCGCTCTGTGGCGTCTGGGCAATGCAGGCTGGTAAGCACGCGTACATTGAAAAGCCTATCTGCCACAATATCCACGAGGGCAAGGCGCTCATTGCGTGTGCGCAGAAGTACGGCGTTATGTGCCAAGTTGGTTCGCAATGCCGCTCGAACAAGGCTCTCAAGGACGCCTTTGAATACGCCAATACGGGCGGGATTGGCGAGATCAAGCTCACGCGCGGACTGTGCTATAAGCGTCGCAAGTCGATCGGCGCGCTCGGAAAATATACGGTTCCGGATGCGGTGGACTACAATCTCTGGAGCGGACCGGCGCCGATCGTCGATCCGCCGACTCGACCGAATTTCCATTACGATTGGCACTGGCAACGCTTGTACGGCAACGGCGACCTTGGCAATCAAGGACCGCACCAGACGGATATCGCGCGCACATTCCTTGGCGTCGACGAATTTCCTGCAAGCGTGATTTCATACGGCGGACGACTCGGCTATCAGGCGGAACGTAAGGATCCGAACTACGTCGACGCGGGCGACACCGCCAATACTGAAGTGTCGATCTATAATTACGCCGACGGCAAGACGCTTGTCTTTGAAACGCGCGGTTTGGAAACGCCGGACTATCGCGGAGCGAAGATCGGCGTCGTTGCGCACGGTTCGGAAGGCTATCTCGTCCAGATCCAGTACGATTACTGCGCTGCGTTCGATAAAGACATGAAGATGGTCAAAGAGTTCCGAGGCGGTGGAAATCACTTCCGCAACTTTATCGACTGTGTTCTTAACGACGACTACGCGTCCTTGAACGCGGACGCGCGTTGCGGGCACCTTTCCGCCGGGCTCAGCCATATCGGCAACATCTCCTATTACCTCGGCGAAGAGAATAAGGTCTCGCCTGACGAAGCGCGTAAGATTGTCGCTGATATTCCTGGCAACGACGATAATCTTGACACGCTCAATCGCACGCTCGAACATCTCGTTGCGAACGGCGTCGATCTCGATAAGTATCCAATCTCGATGGGACGCGCGCTCAAAATCGATCCGAAGACGGAGTCCTTCGTCGACGACAAAGAAGCGCAAGCGATGGAGACGCGAGAATATCGCGGCGAGTTCGTGGTGCCGACCATCGATAAGATCTAGGTCCTGAAAAAATTGAAACCCGCGCGCTCTTGACGTCTCGTTAAGACGCGCGCAAGATTCGAGACGTCGTCGAATTCGCGCCTGTGCGTCGACGGCGTCTTAATGTTAGAAGAAGTGGAGCGAGGAAAAGTAGCAAAATGGACGTAGCTCGTGAAGTTCGGGAAAAAGTAGAGTTGATCCGCGCGCGAATCGCCGACGCCGCGCGACGTGCGGGGAGAGCGCCTGAAACCGTTAAGTTAGTTGGCGTCTCGAAGTACGCGACGCCCAACGACGGAATCGTGGAAGCGATGCTCGGCGCCGGTCTATACGACCTTGCAGAAAATCGACCGCAACGACTTCTGGAAAAAGTCGACGTCTGGGGTGGAACGTACGACGGGCGCTTCGTGCCGACTGAAGCGCTTGCGAGCGATTCGCCGCTCCGCAACGATCCGGACGTCAGATTGCGTTGGCATTTTATCGGGACACTCCAACGCAATAAGGCGCGAAGAATACTACCGTGCGCGACGTTGATTCATTCTGTTGATTCCTTGAAACTGCTCGAAACGCTCGATCGAATTCTAGAAGAAGAGTCCTCGAAAGAGCATAACGGCGTCTTTCCGAAGGTTGCGCGCGTTCTACTCGAAGCGCACATATCGGAAGATGAAAATAAACAAGGGTTTGCATGCGACGAAATAGCCAACGCGTTGCAGGTCGCGTTGGCTATGAAGCGCGTCGTCGTTTGCGGTCTCATGGGAATGGCTGGGTTAAACGCAACTGAATCCGAGACCCGTCGACAGTTCGCTAAATTGCGTCAAACGCTCGTCGAGTGTCAAGAGCGCTTTCCGGAAGCTACGAATTTTAAGGAGCTTTCCATGGGCATGAGCGGAGATTTTGAAATCGCTATTGAGGAAGGCGCGTCGATTGTCCGTATTGGATCAAGTTTATATCCGAGTTAGACCGCTTGGAAAAACGGTGTTGGAGCAATCAATGATGAAGAATACTCTGTGCGGAATACTGATCGCTATTTTCGTCGGCGCGGCGATGTTGGCGCACGCTCGCGCGTCGCTCGGGCAAGACGGCTTTCGCTGGGAT
>ONJR01000057.1 GCA_900318195.1 uncultured Planctomycetota bacterium | reverse complement strand
GTACGACCAACATCCCCAAACCGCAAATTCGAGCGCGTACGCGATCTGCAGACGCAGATACGCGAGTCCGCCGCCGCCGTTATTTTCGGACATAAAACTTCTCCTAATGTCAAAATTATTCCCGAAACAAATTATACGCCAAAGGTTGTCAGACAGGCGCGCTATCACGCGACGTCTCGCGCATGAACGCCTTGTTCGCAATTATACGCAACACGGCGACGCGCGGGGAACCTGCGGCTAACCTTAGTTCGACTCCCTTAATTGTAACTCCCGAGCGCTCGATTTCAACAATATTTCGCCTCAGGAGCAAAACTTTTCATAAAAAAGGGCAAAAGGGTCAAGAAAAGCTGGCGCGCGCGCCTTAGGATGGTCGATTAAAACGAAGGTCGATATTGCGCGCTAAGCGCAACGAACCTTGTAGTGCGAACGAGACGCTACAGCGACTTGGACGCTTTTTGAAACGGATTTCATAACAGCGCGACGAATCCCCAGTCGCCGCGCGCGAGCGTAGCAGGATATTATTAGGCTGAACAAAGCAATGGACTGTGCTAAAACCAAGCGGAAATTCCGCAACGACGCCGCCTCGCAACTGCGCGCGACGCGAGTCAAAAGGAGGCGACTCGTCGTGTCGTTGGTCGCGTTTACCTTCTCGAGCGCGCTAATCTTGGGCTCGAACGCCAACGCGAGTACGTCGGAAGACGACGGCGCTATTCGCCCGCTCATTCTTTTCAATACGAATCAAGACGAAAAGGACGACACGGACGCCGCCGATCAGCAGGCAACGAATCTCTCGGAACAAGAGGAAAAAAACGAACCGTTGCGCGTACGGATCGCGAGGAGGTACTCGGAAAAATTCGCAGAGGCTGAAAAAGCGAGACAAGCGGAACTATACGACGTCGCGGACTCGCAACCGACGCTAGAAAAAGAAGAGGCGGAGGAGAAGGTCGTTGTAGCAAAGAAAGAAGAGTCGGACGTTACGCTCGCCGAGCAAGCGACGCCAAGTGAACCAACCGCGAAGTCGGCGCCGCTACAGCAGGCGCAGGTCGAGACGAGCAGCTGCTCGGAAACAACGGACGACGACAACGCGCTATTCCCGAACCTACGACCCTTCAAGAGGGCGCGCGCGCGATGGCTCGCTATGCAAAATCAAGCGCCGGAACCGCCGGAGGTCGAGCAGATTCAACCGGAAAACGCCGTTGTTGTGTCGGCGGCTAAGCCGCCGATTCTGACGCTGGAAAACGGCGCGCTACCGCCGCTCGAATCAGACGGCGCGGCTAACGTCGACGTCGCCTCAAAGCTCGATTTGGAAGCGTTGCGCGCTGAAATGAAAGATTACGCGTGGCGTAAAGGGGATCTCAAAATAACGCCGTACGGATTCCTCAACCTTGCGGTCTCGAGCGACACGCAGCGCGCGATCCCAGGCGAGTACATTCTCTATCTGCAAGATCCGGCGGTCGACTCGTCCGCCGACTTCGCTGTCGACGCGCGCACCTCGCGCATTGGGCTCAAGATTGAGGGTCCGCGAATCGAGGCGCTCAACGCGACGCTAGGAGGTTGCGCGGAGTTCGATTTCCAGGGCGTCGCGAGCGGTTCCAAAAATAAGGGCGGCGTGCAATTGCGACGCGCGTACGCCGAGCTGGTCGACGCGCAACATGAGCGTCGTTTCCTCGCTGGTCAAGATTGGGAAATCATCTCGCCAGGCGCGCCGCAAATGCTCAATTATCTACCAGGCGCGTTCGCTGGCAATATCCAATACCGTCGCGCACAGGCGCGTTTTGAGCAGGGCTGGACGTGTAGTCAAGACCTTCATTTTCTCGGACAAATTGGTATTGTTGACGACGTGTTGGGCGATTATACGTCGACTGCGGGAGTAACGCCAATGTCGGCGGGCTGGCCGGTAGTCGAAGGTCGAATTGCAATGTCGCTCTTTAAAGAGGCGCGTTGTGGGTTGCCGATAACAGTTGGAATATCCGGGCACATAGGCGAGCAATACTATAAGTTCTCGCCGATAGCCGGCTCGGGAATGGCGACGACGTCAGAGCGCAAGGAGCTCAAGACGTGGTCTGCGAACGTCGATCTTGACATTCCAGTCACGCAGAAATTCAAGCTGCTTGGCGAATACTACCAAGGTACGAATTTGAGTTCGTTCTGCGGTGGAATCAATCAGGGCGTTGACCTGTATAGACGCGAGACGATCGACGATCGCGGATGGTGGGCTTCGGCGCACTACGATTGGACGAAGAAATTTGCAATGAACGTCGGGTACGGAATCGATCAACCGAAGGGCTCTGATCTCGTCGGCGTCTCGATTGCGTCAGGCGGCATAACGACGGCGCGCACGAAGAACGAGATCTATTTTGTCAACGCAATCTATAATTGGACCAACCACTTCATGACGGGGCTTGAAGTAAGCTACTGGGAGACTGGCTATCAGAAGGCCGACGTTTCCGGTAGCTCCGCGACGATAACGTCGCGCGATACGGCGACCGCAGTTCGAACGGAATTTGTAACGCGTCTTTCCTTCTAACTTCATTCGGTTCATTTTAATCGACGCGGTGTAAATTTGAAACCAGACGGTCGGAGTCTTGACCGCCTGGTTTCCTTTTCATTGTAAATAAAAAAAGCGCGCATTCTTTCTTTTCTACGCAACTCTGGTATAATGACGAGTTGTGCGCAGGAATTGCGCGTCATGCAAACAATTGTATAGCGCTAACGCCATAAGGAAACAGTCAAAATGAAACTTCAACAACTTTCGTTATTCTTGGAAAACAAACCCGGACGTCTCCAAGAAGCATGCGAGGCGTTTGGCGCCGCAGGCGTGAACGTTGAAACCATGTCGCTCGTCGAAGCGGGTGATTTTGGTATCCTTCGCGCGCTTGTTAAGGAACCCGCCAAGGCGCTCGACGCGCTCAAAGATCGCTTTACCGTCAAGACCTCGAACGTGCTCGCCATTCAGACGGACGACGCGCCGGGCGCGCTCGCAAAAGCGCTTGCGCTTTTCGACGTCGACGAGTCGATCAATATCGAATATATGTACGGCTTCACCTCGCGCAATAACGTAACGGCGATCGTTCTGAGCGTGAACAAACCCGACGCTGCGCTCGCGCTTTTGCAGCAAGGCGGAATCAAGTTGCTTAATTCGGAAACGCTCTTCGGGTAATTGGGAAAGTTCTCATGGAACGACGACGTTTCCTCGCGTTCGCGCTCACGTCTGTGATCGGACGTCTAACGCGCGCGGAAGAATCAATCGAATCATTTCGGAGCCTGTTGCGTTTTCGGTCAGAGCCGGGCGCGTTCCGTAATGCGAGCGCTCACGTGCAAGGGATATGTTGCGACGACGAGGCGCTGTACGTCGTCTTCGAGAACTACGTTTATAAACTCGATTGGACTGGCTCCGTTCTGCGCTCGACCGCAGCGCCGAGTCACTCTGGGGACGCGTGCCTTGCGAACGGGCGTCTTTACGTCTCAATGTCGACGTCAGACGGTAGCGCGCTCTACGAGTATGATCGCGATTTGCAACTCTTGCGCAAGCTGAAGCTCGAGCGTTGTCCGGGTTGCGACGGGGTCGAATATTTCGACGGGCGCTTTTACATAGGCGGACCGTCTACGGTCGAGCCGCACCTCAAGAATCTTGTTCTCGTTTACGACGCCGAATTCAATCTCGTCGACGAGGGCGAGGTCGATTTCGGAACGCCGACAGTTTACGGACCACAAGCGATAACGAGCGCGCAAGGGCGTCTTCTTTTCGCGTTCTATCCAACAGAAGACGCGGCGTCTAACGCGTTGCGCGCCGCATGGACGGACAAGGCGCTTAGTACGCTAGGCGCGTCCTCGTTCGACGCCGCAAACGGTTGGGCAGTCGCGCCGAAACGCTTCCAGCGCTCGACTCTTTCAACGCGCCTTATTGTGGCGCGAACGGAAACGCTCGACGGCGAGACTGCGCTCACATTGAGAGCGGTCGATTTTGACGGTCGCAACCTAGTTGAACTTGACGACTCCAGCGAGTAAGCGATCTGCGCGAACGTGCAGCAAACGGCAAACGGCAAACGGCAAACGGCAAACGGCAAACGCCGCGACGATTGCTATCGTCGCGGCGGTCTGCGCTATCTTGGTCTTGAATCGAGACGTTTAATTTTGAAAAGTTGCGTCGAGTAACGCGGCGTCGAGATTCGTGTCATAGCGGAAGCCAATTAGGCGCCACTGCTCTGACGAGGGTGTTGTCGACGATTCGTTCGATTTACCGCGCGGATAGTAGTAAGTGAAATACCACACGACAGGATAGTTCTGACGCTTGTATATGTATCTGAAAACGACGAGGTCGGAGCCTAATTTTTTCGCGCCGATCTGCTCGAAAGAGACATACTCGCCGAAATGCTGATTCATCTGCTTGACGCCTTCGACGATCTTTGTTTTCGTCTGCTCCTGCGCGCTTAAAGCGGAGTTGGCGAGCAGATCGTTGACAGCCGCTACGGGATCTTTGTTAGGATCGGAAATCGCTTCAAAGAACGCGTCGATTGGTCGGCGCATACTATCGATTTCTGGCATGGTTAATTGCGCGGTTTGCGTTTGCGCTTGCGTCTCGTCGAACCGCGCGCGTTGCAAGACGCCGCCGACGAGTAGCGCGACGCCAACGCACAGTATAGTCGTTCTCATTTTCATTTCATCTTTCTCCTGTAAGAGCGCTCGGGCGCCGACGTCAGATTAACAAAAAGCGCGCGCCGCGTCAAGTTGTATTCGAGAGTTAATGAGTCGAATAGCGCTCTTTCTCGCAACGAAAAACACGAGATAATACAGGTACGCAAAGCGACGAGTTTTTACGACGCGTTATGCGTTAAAAGTCGGCGTGCCATTCGCGCGGATCATATTTCGCCGTATTGCGCGTTCTCACGAGCGCGCGCCTCGACCAACTCCGGTCGAGTTCAAGCGAGCGCAGACGCGCCCTATAGCGTCGCGCGGTCAAAAAGAATTTGACAAACGCCTGCGCAAACGGTAAAATACAGGCGAAGCGCGCTGGTACAGCGAGCTTGTATCCGCGTCTTGTGCTGTGTCGTCTTCATGGCGACGATCGATTGTTGCAGGACGTCGGGAAAACAAGCGGCGTCGCAGGCTTAATTAGATCGATCTATCAAGAGTAAACTTTCTTGGCGAACTGCGAGACGCTTGTTCCGCTGTTTTAACTAGAACGTATAAGCGCAAAAAAGTCTAATCGTTAAAGAACGATGTGGACGCGCCAAACAGATAGCGAGACACAACATGGAAATTAAGTTTTGTGGCGCCGCAGGTTCGGTAACAGGTTCGAAACACTACGTCTCCTGCGACTCCTTTCAATTTCTCGTCGACTGCGGCATGGTTCAGGAACGCGCAAACGCTGGGCGCAACTGGGAGCCTTTTTTAGACGACCCGAGCGCTCTCGACGCCGTGCTGCTCACGCACGCGCACCTCGATCACTGCGGGCTGCTGCCGAAACTCGTCGCAGACGGATTTAACGGTAAAATATACGGCACGCACGCGACGCTCGATTTAACGCAACTCATTCTGCTAGACTCCGCTCACATTCAAGAGGAAGACGCCGCCTACAAACGCAAACGACACGCGCGCGAAAACAGAACGCCCGCGAGACCCGTCGCAACTCTCTACACAGAAGCCGACGTCGAAAGAACCGTCAAACTGTTTCAGCCGATTCCGTACTCCAAAGCAACGCGAATTGCGCCTGGAGTCGACGTTGTCTTTCGTGAAGCGGGACACATTCTAGGGTCTGCTTTTATCGAGGTTACGCTCTCTAAGCCGCAGATTCAAGAGGACGCGCCCCGAAGACTCATCTTTTCTGGCGACCTAGGACGCGCTAATCGACCGATTCTACGCGACCCTGAATTCTACACGGAGCCTAACGACGTCTTCAATCTCTTTATTGAATCCACTTACGGCGACCGCATATCGGCGCCGATCGACACGGTTGACGACCAGTTAGCGGAGGTCATTAATCGCGCTTACGAGCGCAACGGCAAGATCATCATGCCAGTCTTCGCCGTCGAACGAGCACAAGAGGTCTTGTACCGTCTCGCAAGTCTCATCGCGAACGGTAGAATTCCAGATCAGATTCCGATCTTCCTGGACTCGCCTATGGCCGTCGAAGCGACAATGATATTCTCGCGACATAAAGAATGCTTCGACGAGCAAACGCTAGAATCGCTTGAGAAGTTGAGAAGCTCTCTTACCAATCTTAAGTTACTCAAGACGCGTGAAGAATCGCAAAAGCTCAATAAAATGAGCGGTTCCGCTATTATCATGGCGTCTGCGGGAATGTGCAACGCAGGCCGTATAAAACACCATCTCGCAAACCACATTGAAAGCCCTAGGAATATCGTCGTGTTCCTAGGATACCAGGCGGAAGGAACACTAGGACGAATTATTCTAAGCGGCGCGTCGCCAGTACGCATTCTGGGAGAATCGCACCCTGTGCGCGCTGAAATTGTCCAGATTCGCGGAATCTCGGGACACGCGGATCAAGCGGAACTACTCGCATGGTACTCCGCTATTCCGCGACGTCCGGCAACAACATTCGTCGTACACGGCGAGCAGAGCGCGGCGGAAACGCTCGCTGAGAAAATTAGGGAGATTGCGCCCGAGACCGTCGTGCACGCGCCAAGCTACGGCGAGATTTATAAGGAATAGCGAACCAGTCGCGCGATTATCCACGCAGATAAACAACAACAGGCGAACCCACGTCCAACTCGTGAGTTCGCCTGCGTTGTTGCTAATCAATTAAAGAGCCGGAAGTGCGCTTAGCCGTTTGATCGCTTTCGCGCCGACTTACGCTTAAGTTGCGAAGAACGCTTGCGACCAACGACCCCCTTCTGAATGCGCTTCCAATATCCGTTCGAGCGTACGGCGAATTCGTCGGAATACATTTCCATAACTTCGGCGAGCTTATCGGCCGGCACGTAGAGTTGTAACGCAAGATCGGAAACTCGCTTCGAGGAAGCGCCGTCCCACACGCGAATTATCTCGTTGTAGATTTTTTCATCCTCTGTTTGCTCGTCGTTCTGCTCTAGTTCGAAGTATTCGTCGTAGAACGCGCCGTCGGAAAAGTAACGGCGCAGGCGATTAACGAGAACGGATTCGGTCGGAAAACCGCGCTCGGAAAGCCAATCTCGATTGCGCTCATAAAACGCGGAATAATAGATCAGCTCGCCGCCGTCTTCGAACCACGCGTTCACAAGACCTTGCAACTCCAGCCCGAACTTCTTGCGCACGACGTAAACGCTACCGTCGACCACGAACCCAACGCGTCGAATCTCGCCGAGAACCTCGTCCTCGCTCGCCGTGAAAGAGTAACCAGCTTCGGTCATAAGCTCGTGAAATTTTTCCAGCGCCGCGCCGTCGCTTAAATCGAACCCTTCGGAAAACTGTACGAGCGCGCTTGCAATCACCTTGTGCCGCGTTTTCTGATCAAGGGTCGAAACGTCGACAAGCGTCTTGTTCGGCTCAGACCTCTTATCGACTCGCTCGCTCTGTTCCTTCTTATCCTTATCGCTCTTAGCGCGCGCGCTCTTTTTCGCCGCGCGGTCGGGCTTCGGCGTCGACTCGGATTCAGGCGAATATTCCGTTCCCGACTCTTGGTCGTCTTTCACGTTCGACGAAGAATCAGATTCGTCTGCCGTTTCATCGCTCGACGGCGTGTTGAAATTATAAAGTTCGGACGCGCCTTCGCCGTTTTCCTCATTCCATAGCAACGTCTGTTTCTGAGCCCACGGGTCGTCGCTTTCCGCTTCGTTGTCCTGGCTTGTAGCGTCCTTGGTCGCCTTCTCGCTATGAACGCCGTTAGAGGTCTTGTCCTGCTCGTCCGTCGTTTCGTCGCTCGCGTCAGGTTCGCGCTCGACGTCCTTATCAGAGTCGAAGAAACGCTTGCCGACCACGGCGATCTGATCGCTCGCGTTTAATCCGAGCGCGACCAGGAACGCGCTATTAAGCGCGTCCCAATTGACCTTTTCAGTTACGTCGCTACGGCGGATATAGACGGAGTCGACCTTATCGAATTCGACGGCGTCGAGAATGAGCACGGCTTCGAGCCGATCACGCGAAACAAAGACGCGAGCGCACAACTCGTCGAGCGTAATCTTTTCGTCGCCGCTCCAGACTCGCTGGATTTCATTGCGTATCTTTAAGACCTCAAAATCGTCGTCTGCTTCTGCTTCCATATAATACGGGGTAAAGAAATATTTCGGAAAGCACGAGACGAGAAACGCGCGAAAGACCTCGGCGTCGGGAATATTCGAGTCGACGAGTAGTTTTTCATTGCCGTTGAAATACGCGTCGAAGTACAACGCTTTCGCGCCGATTCGGAAATAGGACTCGACCAATTCCTTAATTCGTTTCTTTTGTTTGTCGAGAACGGAATAAATTGTATGGTCGCGCACAATGCAACGCGGAACAATAATCGAGCGCAACTTCTCGCTCGGCTCTTCAAAAAACGCGACGCCATAGCTACGACCAATTTCACGGAACTTTTCAAGCTCCTCCTCCGATTCGACGTCCAGTCCCGAGGGGAAATCCTCCGCGACTATCTTCTTAACCAGATCGCCTCGCGAACCGTCCCACTTCTCCCTAACGGGCTCGACCGTCTCGCCCGCCGCGTTCGTGAAGAGTCCGCCGGCCTGCAGGAATACGTCGCGTAGACGATCGGTCGAAATTTTCGCGCCGCGTCCCATGAGCTCGGTAAACGCTTTCTGAAAATCGCCGAAATCCGACATGTCGCCGTTAAACTGGCGCGCGGCAAACCTGGCGCTAAGTAGACGTTGCGCGCCGCGAACGTATTCGTCGTCGAAACGCCAATCGTCTTCTGTTTCCAACGAGCCGAACGAGCAGAACCGGCGTCCAAAAGAGGTCAACGCCGTCATCGCCGTCCAGAAGATTTCTTCGCATGAAAGAGAGTCGAGACTAACGCGTTTGGAGAATTCATGGAAGAAAGTCGATAGTCCGGCGAGTCCGAACTGTTCCGCTTCATTTTCACTATCTGTCATTCCGACGCAACGCTCAACGAGTTGCAGGAGCGCAACGTTCTTTTTCGCGAGAGGCGCGGAATAATCAAGCGTCTTGCGGAAATACTCGCGAATAGAGAATTCGGTAGAGTCGTCGGTTACAATCGAGTCAGGGCACAGACGCAGAAGCGCGAATCGAAGGAACGATTTGAAAGAACACGCGTCAACGGTCGAACCCGGCACGAATACCGTTACAATTGCGGCTATGGAACGGTGATAGTAGAGCCAAAGCGCCGACCCGGTAGAAGGCGCGCTAGAGGACGCGCTAGAAGCTTGTTTCTCATCCTGAGCCTGACGACGCGCCTGACGATACGCGCCCAAACCGGAATAATTCTGTGAATTCGACGTTGACGAACGCGCGGAAGACGAGGAAGACGATTTCGGTTGATCTGGTTCAAACGCGCCGAAACGCACAGCGTCCGTCGAGCTCGACGGCGAAGCGACGCGAACGGAATCTTCTGCGCTCGAACCGCGCGGAGTCGACTCGGAAGCGGATGTGTACGGATCGGAGGGATCGCGACCGAGTAGCGTGCCGCCCGCGTGATAAAAGAGCTCGCGCACGATGCGACCAAACTCCTTGTCGAACCCTTCGTCAGAGAGATCGGGTGAGACGGACTTCGCTTGCTCGCGCCTAATCTCAGTTGCGTTCTCGCGTCGCATCCTTGCGAAATCGTCGCTGTCGTTGGTCGGCACGCCGTAGACTGCAAGGTAAAAATCACGCTCGACGCGCTCTTTAAACTCGTTGAATTCTTTACCGACGTAAATCGCCTTCGATTTATACTCGTCTACGAGATTGAAAACGTCGTTGACAACCTTGAGGAGCGTTTTTTTGCGATCAACGTTTGCCGAAGCCTTCGGACGCGGTTTCGAATTTGTCGTCGCTTCCTCGCTCGCGCCGCCGTTTGGCGGGTCGGCAAAACTCAGTTCGTCATTTTCTTCACGATCCTGCTCCTCAAACTCGTCGTCGCCAATTTCGTCGTCCAACTCGTCGCGTTCGAGATCGGTCTCGTCAGACTCGTAGGGAGCATTTTCAAATTCGTCTGAAACCTGATATTCGTTATTTTCTCTCATGACGTCAGAATGTCTTACAAGCGTTAAAATCTAAACCATCCACAAAAATACCGGGGAACGTTGAACCGTACCAAGAGAATCTTCTCATACAGGTTCGTCTAGCACAATCAAACAGACACGTCGACTACTCGCGCAAGAATAGCAAGCGACACGATTCTAGTAGCCGCCGTGGAACGCGCGTTACATTACGCATATGCGCATAACCTCCACGCGTCTCCTAGTCGAAAAACGTGAACTGTCGAATATTTTACCGGGGCGCGCGCGGGCGTCAAGAGATAGAGTTAAAAATGCGCGATATTTCGCGCGTCAAGCCAGCGCAAACTCACCGAACAATACAAGATAAGGGAAGCCGACGTCTTTTTAAGACGGCGGTTTCCCCGTTAAAGTTGTGGAACTAGGCGCTATTTACGCACGGAGTCGGAATCATTTTCCGCCGTCATTTGCTCGGCGCCGAGGAAAGAGTTTCCATGACCGTCAAGGGAACGCCGAGAATAGCAGTAGGTTGTTTCTTCGCTCAAAAGACTGACGTCCTCTGGCGCCGACTGCAACATAGCCTGAACCTTCTGATTGCCGGCGACAAGCGCCTCCGCTTTAACCCGGAAGACGACGCGCTCGCCTGCTTTCAGACTCTCAATTTTCTTAAAGAGAACCTTGGAGTCCTCGGGATATACGTAGCCTTGATTGTCCTCGACGGCAAGCGGCTTGATACCGGCGCCCAGGAATATGCCGGTATTGACCTCGCGCGCGTCCCGCGTGCCGTTGTTCTCAACGACTAACTCGTAAACGCACGTCTTGCCAACCGCAATCGGTTCCTTCGGCGCGTTCACGCGCATTGCCAGCACGGCGATCGCTTCAACGTTCACCTGAGAACGCGCTTGTGCGACCAGACCTGTCTGATCGACCCCGACGACCTCGAAATTAGCGGCGCCCGACTTCGTTACGCGGCATCGCGCCGTGAAAATCGTCTCTTCGTTAGGGCGAATAAAAGGCGCGATCCAGTATATTCGACGCTTCTCGAGATTACGACGCGCTTGATTCGAACAGTACAAGACCTCGACGTCCTGTGGAATCTGCGCGACTACGTCGACGTTTTGCAGCGTCGCCGCGCCGAGATTCTTAACGCGGATCGTCGCTTCAAATTCGCCGTCGACGAATTGCAGATCGGGCGTCTCGATTTGCACGTCAAGTCGACCGCGCAACGCGAGCACTTTCTTCTCAGCCGTCGCCTTCAGACCGTACGCGCCGACCGCCTCCACAGAGATCACGAAGTAATCGTCCGTCGCCGTCTTAACCGACATCTCAACGACCTTCTCGTCCCCGGCGCGCAAAAGACCTATCTTCTGAGACGCGCGGTTCTCGCCCGTTGAGACGTTTAACACGACGTCTTCAGCGTCCCCGTTGCCTATATTGCGCAATCTGAGTCGATATTTGTCCTCGACTCCCCATTCGATGGAATCTCGACCTTCGATGAGCGCTTCTAGAATCGGCTCCTGCACCTCGACCTCTGCCCGCGCGGAAGCGCGTTCAAAGTCGAATTGGCTAACGAGACCGAACGCGGCGCGCTTAGTAGGCGTCAACTTGATCTCGAGCGCGAATTCGTCTCCCGGCGCAAGTTCGCCGACATTCCATACGCAACGCTTCGTGATTCCGCGGTCTTCCGTCGACTGGAAAGTCGCCTCGCCGATCGTTGCGCGCGCTTTAACGTTCGCGACAGATTCAGGAATGTCCGTCGTTACGACCAGCTTGCGCGCTGGCTCCGCGCCAACATTGCGCGCGACTATCTTGTACGTCGATTCCTGACCGACGACCAGCTTCTTCGGTCCAATTGTGTCGACAAGCACGTTCGGCGCGCGCGACGTCGCAACAAATGCGTCGGCGTTTCTCGCAGACGCCGCGTCCGCATGAGAACTAGCGCTTCCGCGCGGCGCAAGAACTTCGTCAAGTCGAGAATCGATCGATTCGACGGGCGCAGAACTCGAATTAGGCGCCTGTCGCGTTGGTTTGGGCGTCGTATCGAGAACGCTCGGAGTCGGCTCGACCTCAGGCTCTTGCGTGGTCATAAGTTCGGGCTTGGAGTCTTCGGCTTCGTTCTCATCGAGCAACTTGTCGACGTTCTTTCGACTCTCTTCGTCAGCTTTCTCCACTTCGACCAGCGCGCTGGGCGCGTCCTCTTCAATAGCGAGCGCCGGCGTGGAGGGCGCGTCCTCGTCTTGGAGCAATCCTTCGGGTTGATCTTCAGCGCCCTCTTCGGATTCAAAGGTCATCGCGGGTCCGGTATGGGATTCTGAATCGTCGGTCTCGAGTCCTGCGTCTTCTGCGTCGAGCAATTCCAGGGACGACGGGAAAGCGTCGGCGCGTAGGCTACGGCGCTCAACTTTGCGCCCAGTTCGAGAAGAAGTTTGCGCGTCGTTAGAAGCGATTTGAGACGGCGCAAGGGTCGGCGCGGATTCGACGTCCTCCTCTTCCAACTCGTCTAGTAGGAGCGACGCGACGCCGCCGGTGGAAGATTTTCGCGTTATACTAGCTGCTGCGCTTGTCGACGGCGAGATGTGTGGACGTACGGACGCCAGCTTAGGCGGCGCGCTTGATCGCAGAGTAGTCGTCGCAGGTTCGCGCGGCGCGGCGCTAGTCGTCGGCGCGTTCGTCGCGCGCGGCGCGCTTGTTGGAGGCGCGGACGGCGCGTTCGGAACAGAGGTTCGCGTCGCGGTTATGACAGGCTGCGAAATAGTCGGAGTCACGAGAGGTTGTTGCCTTTCGCGTTCGCGCTCGTCGTTATTCTGACGGAAAGGATTTAAGTTTGCGAGTAGTCTTCGCGGACCGCTTTCGGCCGTAGCCGGGCTTTCCGCGCGAGATTGAGCAAAGCCAGCGGCCTGTCCCCAGCAATTCTTGGCGCCGATTGGCGCGAGAACCAACAGCGTCAAAAGAATCGCAAGGCGCGCGCCGCGCTTCTTGATACTGATATATGTTTTCATTTTGCGACTTCTTTCTTTCAACTATCCATTTTCAATTGCAACTTGATTCGAGCGCGCCCTCGAGTCGCTCGAATCGTCGACCGCCGGACCGCCGACGCGCGCGTCTGACACGCATTTGTCAATGCGCGCGCCGTCTTCATTAGCGCCAAGCCGGGTATCGCGCACTGCGCGCAGAACCGGCAAAATAAACCTTAATGGCATAATCGGCGCAATTGGTCGTCGGCATGAGTAAAATTTCTAGTTTTAAGGGAAATTCAGCTTATTTGCGTCGTTCTGAATAATCGGTTTGCAGGGCGAGGTAAGAAAACGGCGAAAACGGCGCTAACTTTGCAGGAAGAAAGATTGCCGACCTTTATCAAATCGGCTATAATCATAGGAAGCGCGCTTCGCGATCGCGCTGACAAGAAAGATAACGTCGCGCGCAACGCAACGCGCTGCGTCGATAAAACATATTATTCGCCGTTCGCCAAACCTTGAATTCGCGCGCGGCAATTCAGGAGACAAAATGTTCCTCAGCGCATTTATACTCTACCCTATTTTGGAAATTTTCATCTTCATCCTCGTGGCGCAATCGACGTCGTGGGAGACGGCGATCGGTATCACGCTGGCGACCTCCTTTATAGGAATCGTTCTCCTACGTCTGCAACGACACGGACCGCTTTTTAACTCGCAAGAGCTCTCGTCGCGGTCGCTGAAGAATTACTTGCTGGGTAATCTCGGCGCAGTCGCGCTCGTCATGCCGGGGTTCCTCTCGGATCTTTTCGGGATTATCTTAATCGTCCCGCCGTTGCGGCGCGCGTTAAGCGCGCTGCTTAAACTCCTGCGAATTGATCTCAACGGCAACGCGAACGGCGTCTTTTCCGTCTTCCGAGCTTATCGGTTTGGCGACCATGAATTTTCAACTCCATACGACCGTTACGACGCGAGCGAGTGCGAAGACGAACCGATCGACGTCGATTCCTATCCTAGTCAACCGCGTCAAACGTTGGCAGACGCTTCCTCGAGCGACGACGTTATCGACGTCGAATTTACCGCAAAAGATCGATAACTGGGCACTGAACTAACCGGCGCGCTTGCGCCAATGGAGCGACTACGACATATGCCAGACACGAACGCGCGATTTCGCGTCATGAATTTGCCGACCTTTCCAAAACCGAACGACGCGCAAGAAGTCGAGTCGCGATTTAGCGCAGAAAGCCTACTAGGAGGGTTTCTCGTCACGCCAGAAAACAGATTCGTGGAGATCGCCATTAGATTTGCCGAGTACGGAGCGCCCGTCTTTGATCGACCAATCGGGGACGCGCCGCTAACGCCGATCGTCGATGTGAACCGAGCGCCGTCCCGCGCCGATCTCGAATTCATTATGCGCGCCGCGCAAGATTCGAGCGACGCGCTCGACAAGTTCTTTCCGAACGCCGACGCGCGTCCTTCGCCGCTCTTCTCGCAAAGTCAATACAACTCGGCGTTACTCGATCCCTCGCATCCGCGCGTTGTCGGCTATCGTAAACTCGAAGAGACGTCGTTCCTCATGCCGCTCGTATTCTACGGTCAGAGCGGCGCGGGTAAAACGCGCGTTATCGAAGCGATTTGTCAAATGAGGCGCGAAAAGGAACCTCAGAAGACATTATATTATCTCTCGGCGCACGATTTCGCGCGTTCTCTTAACGACGCCATTCGCACGGAACGCACGCAACTCTTCCGCGAACTCTTCGGGCAGGCTTCCGTCGTTGCGATCGAGAACGCCGATATTTTCACGCTACATCGCGCGGCGCAAGAGGAATTCCTCGATATGCTAGACGACGCGATTCAGGCGCACAAGCTCGTTATCCTTTCGTTTTCGCAACCTCCCAATAAACTCGAAGGACTAACGCCGGAACTTGCCGCACGACTCTCGTCGGGTCTGCTCGTGCCAGTTAATATTCCGTCCGACGAAACGCGCGAAGATATTATTTCAATCGTGGCGAACAAACTAGCGTTACCGCTAGACCGAACCGCGCTCGATTTTTGTGCGCGCAAACTACCGTCGACCGTTTCCACGATCTGCGCGTCTCTCGTTCAGATCGCGCGCGAGCTTGCTATGACGAAGAGCGAGCCAACGGTTGAAAATATTCGCATTGTTCTAGAACGGCGTGAGGAAGGGCGCGATTTAACCGTCGACCAGATTGTTCGCGCGACGGCGAAACGCCTCTCGCTTTCCGTGTTAGATCTGCGCGGTAAAAAGCGCTCGCAGACCCTTGTCTTTGGACGCAAGTGCGTCGTCTTCCTGGCGCGACGACTAACGAACGCGACGTACGTTGAAATAGGACGGGCGCTCTCGCATAGAAACCATTCAACGATACTTCACGCGGCGAACGAAATCGAAGACGAAATCAAGACGAACGAAGAATCGCTTAATATTATTCGCGAAATCGCCAAGGCGTTGGACGCGCGTATGAATTTCTAGTTTTGTCGGCGTAATCCGTACAAGCTAACGGCGGAACTATGGGAAAAAGAAAAAAAATAAGACGAATCTCACTATCGAACAACTAATACCGATTAGCGGTAATAGATGGAAAAAGGACGCTTTGAGAACGAAAAAAGGACGGCAAAAGATTCAATTTTAGGTTATCTATCCAACGAATGGGTGTAAAATGATAGACGCGGGAACAGCGAGTTGGCGTTCCCGGGAATATCCAGGGCGTCGCGCGACGCTCTCACATTAGGAGGAATGAATGTCGGCTAAAATACTCGACGGAAAAGGAACGGCGCAAGCGATTCGCGCCGAGATTAAAGAAGACGTTGATAAGTTCATCGCGGAGACTGGCGTACAACCGACGTTAGCGGTCGTTCTCGTAGGGGAAGACCCAGCAAGTCAGGTGTATGTGCGCAATAAAGAAACAGCGTGCGTTAAAGCCGGAATGCGCAGTCTCATGTATCGTCTGCCTGCGACGACCACGAACGAGGAACTCGTCGCGCTCATTGAGAAGCTCAATCGCGACGAAACCGTTCACGGCATTCTCGTCCAACTACCGTTACCGAAAGGACTCGACGAAAAACGCATTCTCGATCTCATCGACCCGCATAAAGACGTCGACGCGTTCCATCCAGAAAACGTCGGACTCATCTCGCAGGGGCGTCCGCGATTCCTACCCTGCACGCCGTACGGTATTCAGCAATTACTCGTGCGCTATCAGATTGAAACGGCTGGTAAGCGCGTCGTCGTCATTGGTCGAAGCGACATTGTCGGCAAACCGATGGCGGCGCTCATGATACAAAAAGGTCTTGGCGGCGACGCAACCGTTACGGTCTGTCACAGTCGCACGGTCAATCTTGCGCAAGTTGCCCGTGAGGCGGATATTCTTATCGCCGCGATCGGCAAACCGGAATTCGTTACCGCTGATATGGTCAAGCCGGGAGCGGTTGTCGTCGACGTCGGAATGAACCGTGTCGAGCGCGAGCTCGTCAATGAACAAGGAAACCTCGAAAAAGTTTCGAAGCTTGTTGGCGACGTCGATTTCGAAAAAGTCAAAGACGTCGCAAGTTGGATTACGCCCGTACCGGGAGGCGTCGGTCCACTCACCGTTACAATGTTGTTAAACAACACGCTGAAGGCCGCGCGGCTACTCGTTAAAGCTAGATAGTCGCTTCGAACTACTTGCGCGCGTAATGCGAAAACAACTACGCACACTAGCCGGATTTGAACTCGTACTCGATCGCCGGCGTCGAATCGTAACGTCGACGCATCCCCCCAAATGTCGTCGACTCGGCGCGCCCGACGCGCTTAATTCAATTAGGGAGCGTTTGTGCAAAGGGATAATGACAAGAAACGGGAAGACTTCGGTCGCTACGCTTTCGGCATTCTGCTGGGAGTCGCCTGGCTATTCCTCTCGGCGTCAATTTTAAGTTATTCGCCGTGGGATTTCCCGACCCAATTTGTGTACCACGACCTCAAGGAGATCCGTAATATTATGGGTCTCCCAGGGGCGTGGTGCGCTTATTTGTGCTCGCTCTGCTTTGGCGTCGTGAGTTACGCGCTACTCCTCGCGTTCGGCGTCGCCGTCTTAATGTACTTCTTATACGATCGTATACGCGATCCGCAGATGAAGTCGATTGGGTTATTCTTAATCCTTGTTTCACTCTCAGGACTAGCGGCGTTCGTGTGCGACGAATCGGCAGGTCCGCCGATCGGTCCGGGCGGTTATGTCGGCGCAATTGTGAAATTCGTCTTTGACCGACTCTATGTGCGCTTCGGTTCGTACATATCTCTCGCGTGCATCTTTTTAGCCGGGTTACTACTCGTCGTACCGGACTCGGTCGTCAGATTCCTCGTATGGTCCACGGGACTCGGAAAGTGCGTAGGTCGCGTTATGCGACCCTTTCGTCTCAAGTTGGAACGCTGTCGTCCGGATTTTCAGGGGCAAATAATCTCGTCTCCGACGCCTGCGCGCGCGCCTATCGCGCGTTTCGGCGCCTCAAACTCGTACGCGGCGCCCCAGGCGCGACGCGGACAACGTCAGCCGTACGCCGCGCCGGCAAATTTTACGCACGCGACGCGCTCTGAGCTTAGCAATAACGCGCGCGAACAAATGTTCGCCGCTACCGTCTGTCATAGCGAAACAGACGTCTATCGTTCGGCAAACGCCGCAGAGAACACGGAGTACGTTGAAGGATACGAACAACTCGCGATTCAAGCGAACGATATGCCAGAATATTCCGACCAACGCGAACTGGCGCCAACGCATTACTACAACTATCCAACGCTGGAACTTCTACATCCCGGCGAGATATACGACTTCAGCCAGATCGAGGGTCAAATTCGTGAGCGCGGCGCAACTTTGGAACGCGCCTGTCAAGAGTTCAGGGTCAATCTTCAGGTTGTTGACTACGCGACCGGTCCTGTACTGACAATGTACGAAGTGCAACTTGGCAAGGGACTCAGCGTCAAGCGACTAGAAGCGCTCGCGCCAGACTTAGCGGTTAAGCTCGCTTCAGGCGACGTGCGCGTCGTCTCGCCGCTCGTGGGTAAAAGCACGGTCGGAATCGAGGTGCCTAATAGCGACCGCATCAACGTCCGTTTGCGCGAAGTCATGGAACTATGCTCTGAAGAGGCGGATAAAATGTCGTTGCCGATCTTCTTCGGCAAGGACGCCGTGGGCGCGCCTATTGTCGCAGATCTCTCGAAACTACCTCACTTGCTTGTTGCTGGTAGCACGGGATCAGGTAAGTCGGTCTGTCTCAATACGATCATCATGTCCCTTATCATGACGCGATCGCCGGATCAAGTCAAAATGATCATGATCGACCCGAAAATGGTCGAATTGAGTCTTTACATGAAGATTCCGCACCTCATGAACCCAGTTGTCGACGATATGGAAAAAGCGGCGACTATTCTCGAATGGGCGTGCGAACAGATGGATTGGCGCTATAAGATCATGAAGAGCGTTCAGACGCGCAATCTCAAGGATTTCAACGCGCTTCCTATCGCGGAAAAGAAACGACGCCTGAATCCGGTCGACGACGACGAGTGGGAAGTCTTCCCGAAAACGTTGCCAAGCGTCGTGATTATCGCCGACGAAATGGCAGACCTCATCATGTCGAGCGGCGGCAAGGACGTCGAGAAGCATATCATTCGACTCGCGCAAAAGAGCCGCGGCGCCGGGATTCACCTCGTGCTCGCGACGCAGCGTCCGACGCGTCAGGTCGTAACTGGGCTCATTAAATCGAACTTGCCGGCAAAGATTGCGTTCAAGGTAACGAGCCACGTCGACAGTCAAGTCATTCTCGACTCCAAAGGCGCGGAAAAACTACTCGGAAACGGCGATATGCTCTTTCTACCCCCGACGGCGAGCACGCTCGTGCGCGGACAATGCGCGTATGTTTCTGACGACGAAATTCGCGCCGTTCTGGAAAAGATTAACGTCGAAGCGCCGGAATACGACGCAAGTTTGCAGTCGCGCACGCTTCGAGGAGCCGACAAAAATGCGGAAGGCGACGGCGAGCCGCAGGAAGAGGTCGTATACGACCCGCTCTACGCACAGTGCGTTGAAACCTTCATTGAACTTGGCAAAGCGAGCGCGTCGCTACTGCAACGCAAGTACAAGATCGGGTATAATCGCGCGGCCCGAATCGTCGACGTCATGACGCAAGAAGGTCTCATTTCGCCGCCCAATCCCTCGAAGCCCTCGGCGCCGCGCGAGGTCTATACGACAATGGAGCAATGGCGCGGCAAACAGGAGCAGATTGAAGACGCCGTCAGTCCCCTTACGAATAGGTTTGCTCCCCATGAACGCGTTGAAATGGCGCAGTCGCTACATTCGGACGCGCGCGAGCGCGTCGACGTCGAAACGGAGCGCGCGCGATCTGTAGCGGAGGACAAACACGAGATTTCAGCGCGATACGTCGACGCGACGCCTGACGCGCCCGAATCTTACGCGCCGCTCGACGAACCAAGCGACCCTGTCGGTAAGCCCGCAACCTCCGACGTCGACTCCTACCATGAATTCAATTTGACTCCCACGACGGCGGACGTAGAAGACGTAGAAAGCGTCGCTGAGAAGCTCGAACGCGAGGGCGGCGTCGACGCCGAGCGCGACGAGCATGAGTGTTTTCCTGCCGCAAGCGCCGAAGAAGACGATTCCCATCGCTGGACTGACGAACAGATGGAGCGTTATCTCGATTACGACGCGGAAATCGACGCGTAGTTGTATCTGCGCACAAGGAGCGCCTGAGCGCGGCTCGTTGTGCGGTATTGCGTCAAGGCTGACCGGTTGTAAGGTCGATTTAGCGTAAAATCGCCGGTATAATGCAGAAGTGTCCTTCGCCCCCCGTTGACGTATTTGGCGTTTAACAATAGAATGCGGACGTTGTATCTTTCGTACTAACGTGTGATACAGAGTTTATACATCCTTTTGATTTGCATCGTTATCACAGAGGTTTTTATGTCAAACTTCTTTATTTCGCGAACCAATAAGCGCTCGGGCTTTACTCTCGTCGAGCTTCTCGTCGTAATCGCGATTATTGGTATTCTCATCGGTCTCCTATTGCCGGCGGTGCAGGCGGCGCGCGAGGCGGCGCGACGTATGCAGTGCACGAACAACCTCAAGCAGTGGGGAATCGCGCTTCACAACTACCACGACACGAACGGCGCTTTTCCAGCGTCAATGAGCTGGGTCTACGGGAATTACGGAGGACAGTTCAACACTGTCGAATGGACCTACAACTGGTCCGCGACCTTCAAACTCTTCCCGTTCATGGAGCAGGGTCAACGCTACACGGAAATCTTTGATCGTCGTCCCTGGGTATGGGAAGGCGGATCGATCGACGCCATGAAAGGCGCAATTTCCACTATTCTTTGCCCGTCAGACGGCAACTCGTCTAACCCCGGTCTTAACGGCGGAGGACGCACAAACTACATCGCGTGCAACGGCGACGGAATTGACGCCAACCAACTGCAAGACTCGGAAGTGGGCGGCGATCAGTGGAAAATTTCATCGCGCGGGATCTTCACGCCTGGTAAGTTTAAGAAAATGTCGGCAATCACCGACGGCACAAGCAACACCGTTGCGGCAAGCGAAACCGTCTCCAATCCTCAGACCTCCGACGGTTACCTTGGAATCAAGGGCGGCGTCTACCCAGTGCGACCTGCTTCCGCAGCAGACTGCCTCAATAGCGCGAAGGATCCCGAGAATCCTACTCAAATGCGTCAAGGCTGTAGCGGTAGTTGGCGCGGACACTGGTTCGGCGACGGACGTCCTGTAACGGGCGGCTTCAATACGGTTCTTCCTCCGAACTCTCCGAGTTGCTCTAACGGCGCGGGAGACAACGTATGGTGCCTGGGCTCGGCGACGAGCAACCACTCCGGCGGTGTGAACGCGTGCTTTGCCGACGGTTCCGTTCACTTCATTTCCGATACGATTAGTACGAACATAAACGGTCGCGACACTTGCGCGGGTCCGAATTCCGGCAAGTCTCCGTACGGCGTCTGGGGCGCGCTCGGCACGCCGGGCGGCGGTGAAAACGCTACGTTCAACTAGTCCGGCACAAGGAGTCTTTTATGCGTAAAGCAATCTTGAGCGTTCTCTGCGCGCTCGCTGTCATTACATTCTGCGGTTGTAATAGGATTGAAAAACCGGCGGATCTCCCCGAGCTGTATCCTTGCAAGATTAGCGTAATTCAGGACGGACAACCGCTCGAAGGAGCGACCGTCATACTAGCCGACGAAACGAGTCAACTACGCTTCTCCGTCGGAGGCGTTACAAACGCGCAAGGAGTCGTGGAAGTTAAAACCGACGGGAAATTCGTCGGCGCGCCAGCGGGTAAGTTTAAGGTTCTCATCTCGAAGGTCTTTGTCCCAGAGATGGATCTCGGAACTCCGCCTGAAGATCCCGTAGCGAAAGCGGAATACGACAAAAAAGTCCAAGAGTTTAACTCCCAGCAAGCGGACACTGTCGACACGAACTACAAGTCGTTCGGCACGACTCCCGCCTCGATCGAAGTTACGACGGCTGGCGCCGAAGCAAGTTTCGACGTCGGCGCGAAAGTAAACGTCTCGGTTGGTAGCGGAGGCAAGACCTGATTCCAATCGTCGCGTTGATGAACGCCTAACGCTCTGGTGCGCGCAAATCATAAAGATTTGCGCGCACTTTTCGTTTCAAGACGTTTGGCTATTCGTCGATCATGCGCCCGCTCGCTTACGGGTTAAAACTTAAGCGAACCTTGCACTATGATCGTGTCAAACTCTCCCTTTTGATCTGAACCGTTCCTCTTTGCATCGACAAAAGCGTGCTCCCAGTTAAACGTCCAATAGACCTGCTCGTTCCAGAACCAGTTGGCGCCAGTTACGACTCGGTTGACGCTACCGTATGTCGCGTCGGAAACGGCTTTGAGATTGTTCGCTTCAACCCATTCCCATTTAGCAAGCGCTTCAAACGCGCCGAGCCCGCCGCCGATCATACGATTCTTAATATCGAGGAAGATCATGTCGTCCGGCATTTTCACCATGCCAAATCGCGCGTCTTGACGATTGTACCTGCGTGTTACGCCACGCGTAAGTAACCAACGCGTCGCTATCGTTGTACCGTAAGAGTCGCCAAAGTTAGCAATTGAACAGAAATAGCCTTCGCCTGTGATCGCAAAGCCCTCATGCTGGTACGCAGCCTCAATATTCGTTACCGAATACGCGCCGTCGTTGAGCGGAATAGCGCCAGAGAGGAAGCGAGGATTAGAGCTTGCCCAACCGAGCCCGGTTGTTTGAAGGTTTAAATTCGCGCCCTTCGCAGGACTGAGCCAGAAGTAACTGCCGCCAACGTGGAAGACTTCGCGCGTGTAACCGTCTTCATCTTCCTGTAAAATCGGCGCCGCCGTTAAACGCGCATTAAGAACAACGCCTGGATTATCTTGGTTGTTAATCCGGTGCGGCTGCGTCGCTAAATTGGAAGCGGTAAAAATCGCAAAGAAAGCTCGAGACCTCTTATCTGAACCAAAAAGTTGCGAAGAGACGCCAAGTCGTCGTCCAAGTCGGAACATAGCGGCGCCCTCGTCCGTCATTGCGTAGACGCGATCCCAGTTCGTTTCAACGCTCTCCATGCCAGACTCGACGTAGAAGTTGCCAACCGTAATGTCCCCGAAATACCGAGTGTCCGACGCGCGGAGCCAGACGTCCTGGAACGTTATCGTGTTATTGACGGTAAACGCGACCGCATACTGCAAATTGCCGTAGCTAGAACCGCCAAAAGTTAAACGGAGGTCGCGAACGCCCAAAGAATTACCGACGTCGCCGAAATTTGCAAGCGCGTCCTCGTCTTGAGAAATGTAGACCCCGTCCAGACGAAGCTGACCGCCAACTTTCGTATTAAACGGTAGATTGAACTTGTCCTTCTTCTTTGCGTTTTTGGTCTTTTCCTCGGCGAAATCGACCTGCATCTGTTCCATTCGCGCCTGAAGGCTAGCAAGTTGTCGCTCAAAATTGGCGAGCGCATCCCCAGAGTCAGCGCCCTCGCCGACGGACGGCGGCGGCGCGCTCTCGCTCCCTTCTTCCATCACGGGAGTGAGAACGACTTCGGACGTCTCGGAAACGTCCATTTCGTCCGGTGGGAGATATACTGAAACTTGGGCGACGGCAGAGGCAGAGACTCCGCCTAACAAAGCGACGCACGTCAAGACAGCGGCAAGAGAACGCGTCCTACGATGATTTATAATGCTCGACATAGGGTGAAATCCTTTTCATATTACAAAACACTAACAATCATTGTGGGACAGATTGTTTATCGACAAATGTTGAACTCGAGATTCATCGAATAGTAAAAAGCATATTAAAAAAGTATACTTTTGTCAATTATCTTTCTCGCTTCAACGCTTCGACCGAACTCGCATTAGGTAAGTTGCTGAAAAATACCTCTTCAAGTTGGCGCCGTAGTTGCTAAAGCTTATAATAGTGGTAAAGACTGTTAGCGCACGAGCGTCAATTAGGCTTGCGCGCAAAATGATGAAATACGAGAAGAAAGAAGAAAACCGTGTTCAATTCGTTATTAGAAAGAGCCCAATCGGGCGACCCTGACGCAATGTTCGAGCTTGGGAACGAGTTTTTTCTCGGACGCAAGGTTATAAGAGATCCTGATCAGGCGTTCTATTGGCTCTCAAAGGCGGTTGACGCGGGAGTCGAGCAAGCCAATTTGCCGTTGGGTCTGTGTTACGCGCAAGGATTGGGTGTTGATCAGAATTACGACGCCGCGTACCCATTGTTTCTACGAGCCGCACAACTTGGCGACGCACAGGGTATGTTTTGCGTGGCGACCTGCTACTTAAATGGTCAAGGTGTAGAACTAAACCATGACGAAGCTTTCCGCTGGTATCGCGACTCGGCGCTCGCTGGTCATCCTAGCGGTTTTTTGGGTTTGGCAACCTGTTACTACAGCGGCTTAGGCGTAGAGCAAGACTATGCACAAGCGTTTGAGTGGTACAATCGCGCGGCAGAACACAAGTTGTTAAACGCCTATTTTAAATTAGGCGTCATGTACGCTAAAGGTCAGGGAGTCGACCAGGATTTTGAGAAAGCAATCCAGTATTACGAACGCGCGGCGAGTAACGGAATCGCCGAGGCAATGTACAACCTCGTTCAGCATTACTCTAAGGGAGACGGAGTCGCGCCGAATCCAGAACGCGCGTTATTCTGGCTCAAGTGCGCCGCACAAGCAGGTCTCGCTCCGGCTATGTACGATTTAGGAGGGCTTTACGTCGTCGGCAATCAGGTTGAGTCGAACTTTATCAAAGCGTTTGAACTCTTCCTTGGAGCCGCGAAACTGAACCATCCCGCCGCAATACGATCCGTTATCAATTGCTACGACACGGGCGAAGGCGTCGAAAGGAACGCAACGGAGTCGTTCAATTGGACGCTTAAATTAGCGAAGTTGGGCGACAGAGACGCCATGCGCAGGGTCGCCGTCAAATACCGACTAGGCGAAGGAGTCGAATTCGACGGGGGTCAAGCGTTTGAATGGATGATGAAAGCGGTTGAAGCGGGCGATAAGGAGGCGCTCTTTTGCGTCGGCGCGCTGTACCACGACGGGATCGGGGTCGAGCGCGACTTGGTTGAAAGCGCTCGATGGTTCAAGCTCGCCGCCGATCAGGACTCTGTCAATGGCTATTACTATTTGGGACAGTGCTATCTCTATGGCGATGGGGTTGAAAAGGACCCCTCGCAAACAATAGAGTTATGGCAAGCCGCCGCCGAGCGCGGACGTTACAAGGCGGCATATCAGCTCGGGTACCTCTTACTGGGAAACAACGGAGTCAAACGCAATCCCGAGGAAGCGTTTAGATGGTTTCTTTATGCGGGCGAGCATGACTATGGTCCGGCGACAAACGGACTGGCATACTGTTACGCAGAGGGAATTGGCGTTGAGCGCAATGTGGAAGAGAGTATAAACTGGCTCATGCGCGGCGCTGAACTGGACGACCCGCGAGCGTCGTTTAATCTTTACATAACTTATCTCTACGGTCGCGGGGTCGAGGCGAATAAGGAAGAAGCGCTCAAGTGGTTACGCAAAAGCGCGAATTGCGGTTTTACAATAGCGGAAAACGATTACGGGGTACAGCTCTATCTTGGAACCTTAGGCGCAGACGTACGCGCGTTGGCGCCGCATTATCTCCAACGAGCGGCGGACAAAGGTTTTTCCTATTCAATGTTCAATCTTGGACGTTGTTACGCGGAGGGAGTCGGCGTTCCGTTCAGCGAACAGCGCGCGACAGAATGGACGGCGCGCGCGGCGGAGAAAGGAGTTCCTCTCGCGATGTATAATCTCGGATGTCGCTACTTTCAGGGCCGCGGAACCGCACGCGACCCAGAGCAGGCGACCCTATGGATGGAGCGCGCGGCGGAACACGGCGAACTAAGCGCGCTGGTACACCTTGGGCAGAGATATAGCCATGGAATCGACTGCGACCAAGACAAGGTTAAAGGTTTCAATTATCTACTGCGCGCCGCCGAAGCGGGCGACCAACACGCCATGTTGTACGTAGGAGACGCGTATCGAGTCGGTCGTGGCGTCAAGAAGAGCGGGCGCAGAGCGGTTAAATGGTTTAAACGTTCAGCCGAACTTGGCAATTCCGACGCCATGTTGTTCGTCTCGATGTGCTATGATCGCGGATTTGGGGTCTTTCGTAGCAAGTCGAAGTCGTTAAAGTGGCTACGCATGAGCGCAGAACACTCTAACACGGACGCGCTCTTACGCCTCGGATATCGTTTGGTCTCCGGTAAAACGTCGAAGCGCGACCTTCGTGAAGCGTACGCCTGCTTTGAAAAGACGGCGGCACAAGGGGTCGGCGCGGGAATCTTCTGCCAGGCGCTGTGTTACGAACACGGACTTGGGGTCGAGGTCAACAAGCTGAAAGCGGCGGCCTTACGAGAAAAGGCGCTGGAAGCCGATCCGGAAGCTTCTGAACGCTACCAAGCGCTCGACGAGTCTTCCCCGCTCGTTGATCAGACCGACGCCTTCGACGCGATCCTTTGGGCGCAGAACGAGGCGGAACAGGGAAACGCAGACGCGATGTTCAGCTTGGGTCAAAGTTACGCGCGCGGCTTCGGCGTCGAACAAAATATCGAGGAAGCGCTCGCTTTACTACGCGAGTCTGCTGAAGCGGGTAGCGCGGAAGCGGCGCAAGAGCTCGCGCTACGCTACGAATACGGCGACGGGGTTGAAGAGAATTCCGTAGAAGCTGACAAGTGGTTCGCCAAAGCGCAGGAGAACCAAGGGCGCAAGTGAATTAGTTTGCCCTTTGCAATAAGCGTCGGCGCGTTGAATCACATACGATCCAACGCGCCGTTCTTGTTTGCAGAATTCAAGCTGCGACTAGAAGAATAGCGAGGTTTGAATGACGAGCGTGTCGAAATCGCCCGCAACTTTCTTAGCGCCCTGTTTTGCGTCGACGAACGCGTGTTCCCAGTTGAACGCCCAGTTAACCTGCTCGTTCCAGAACCAGTTGGCGCCAATGACTGCGCGCTGTACTCTTCCGTGAATAGGCGGCGCCGTCATCGTTACGTCGCTAATCGCGTCGCTCATATCGCGCACGTCGACCCATTCCCATTTCGCAACCGCTTCCCACGCGCCCAAGTTACCGCCGATCATGCGATGAGCAGGGTCAAGGAAGAGTTGATCGTCCGCCATTTTAACGCTGGCGAAGCGCGCGTCGGTGCGGTTATAGGTGCGCGTCGCATTCGGCGTCAGCATATATCGCGCGGAAACCGTCGTCCCGTAAGCATTGCGTCCGTGTTCCACCGAGCGCAAATAACCTTCGCCCATGAGGCAAAAGCCCTCTTTCTGATACGCAGCCTCGACCGCCGTAACCGAGTAGTTGCGACCGTGTAGCGGAAGAATACCAGAAATCAAGTAAGGATTCGAGCCCGTCCAACCCATACCGCGCGTACGCGTTGCCAACGGAGCGGTCGAAGCAGGGTCAAGCCAGAAAAAGCTACCGCCCAAATGCAACACTTCGCGCGTGAAGCCGTTCGTATCTTCCATAAAGATCGGGGTCGTCGTATAGCGCGTGTCCAAAATTATACCGCAGTGTTCGCCGTTCAAACGCTCGGGAGCCGACGCTATGCTAGCGGACGCAAATAACCCGAAGAAAGCGCGCGAACGCTTATCCGCGCCGTAATGCGTAACCGACATACCCAGACGACGACCGAGCGCAAAGACGCCTTCAGTCTCGTCGACCGTCGTAAAGACGCGGTCGTAGTTCGTCTGAACGCTCTCCATACCAGATTCAACGAAGAAGTGTCCGAACGTAATATCGCCGACCTTCGTGTCTTTAACGCGCACATATGCGTGCCGCAACGTTATATTGTCGTTAAAGGAGAATCCTAGGTTGTACTGCAACCACCCGCCGTAGCCTTCGCCGGTCGCCATGATACGAGCGTCGCGCACGCCGACCGAATTGCGCGCTTCACCGAAGTTTTCGCGCGCAGGATCGTTCTGCGTAACAATAGCGCCGTCCATCTTGAGCTGACCGCGGAATTTGATGGAAAATTTATCAGTCGCCTTTTTAGGCGTTATAGCGCTCGATTTCTTATCCTGATTCGCGAGCATCTGTCGCAGATCGCTCGTTTCCGCGCGCAAGGCGTCCAATTCGGCGCGGAATTGTTCGACGTTAAAATTCGGATCAAGCGCCGCGTTCACGTCGGCGACAACGGCGTTCGCATCGGCAACGACGTCGGTCGCTACGGGACTAGGCGCCTCCGAAATAGCCGCGTCGATCTCATGTGTAGCAGTAGGCGCCGGAGCGGCTTCCAGCGTTGGCTCGGCTTCTAGCGTCGGTTCAGTTCCAAGCGTCGGCTCAACCGGCTGTTGAGCGGCGTCGCTCGCTTGACTTTCCGCAACGATAGTCCTGGCTTTATCGACCAACTCCTGAGCCTTATCGGCAACCTGTTGCGCGGTCTCCGTAATCGGCGAAACTGCCTCCGGATCTGCGGCTGGTTCGTCCAGTTCTACATTTAACCCATAGAACATAACAGGCGTCGCGACGTGATAGCCGTTCTCAATCGTGGGAGCGGGCGTCGCGTCCAGTTCGTCTTCCTCCAGCTCGGCAAGCGTGTCGGAGGGAAGTACTCCGCGATAAATCGATGGAGCTTGCTGGGCGAAAAGACTAGCGCTACCGCCCGCGAACGCCATCCCTGACAATACGCTTAAAAGCGTCAATTTATAATAGAAGCTCTTTTTCATCTCTCTATCACCTTCAAGGGGAATATCTCGATCAAGCGCAAAACTGCACAATCGAATCTTTCCCATTAATCGGCGATAGTGAACTCTTCAGCACAACAAAAACGAACAAAACCTTCTTTATAATGTTCCTTTTTCAAAGATTTTCTTCTGCGCTGCCAGTATAAACAGTATAATCGATATTTCTTCTCTATTTCAACCTTTTCTGGATCGTCTACACCATTATCTAGTCGCGTTGAATTTCATAATGGGTAATTTTACGATCAAGCGTCGTACGCTCAATCCCAAGAGCCTTCGCCGATTTGCTCTTATTCCACCCGAAATACGTTAACGTCTTAACAATGAGTTGACGTTCCATCTCCTTGAGCGTCGTAGGCTCAAAGGGAACGGTTTGCGAGGAATCGGGCGCTGTTGGAGCAGGCGCGTTGTAAGGCGCGATTGCGGAATCGCTCGAGTGCGAGTTAAGACTCGGTTCCACGCCTCCCAAGGCGGACGTCATCAGATCCGCTTTGTTGACCGTAGGAGGGTTGCCCATAAGCACGGCGCGCTCGATAATATTCTTGAGTTCGCGGATATTGCCCGGCCACCGGTACGTATTGAGCGCCTCTCGCGCCTCAGGTGAAAAGCCTAGATAGCGTCTACCGGTCTCTTGCGAAAACTTCATGAGAAAATAATCGGCGAGCAAATCGACGTCGCCGCGGCGCTCGCGTAGCGGCGGAACATTAATCTCGATCACGCGCAGTCGGAAATAGAGATCGCGACGAAAGCGACCGGCTGCGACTTCCTCCTCTAAATTCCTATTCGTTGCCGCGACGACTCGCGTGTCGACCGAGATCGGCTTCGTACCGCCAACACGCTCGAACGTCGCGCCTTCCAAGACGCGCAAGAAGGTAGCCTGCAACGCTGGATTCATCTCCGCTATTTCGTCCAGAAAGATCGTGCCGCCGTCCGCCGCTTCGAATTTCCCGATCTTCGTCTCCATTGCGCCCGTAAAAGCGCCCTTCTCATGCCCGAAGAGCTCGCTCGTTAGCAAACTTTCAGAAAACGCCGCGCAATTAAGACAGACCATTGGTCCGTCCTTACGATCGCTTCGCTCGTGCATAGCGCGCGCGACAAGCTCCTTACCGACCCCGCTCTCGCCGCGAATCAACACGGTCGCCTTCGAGCGCGCCGCGCGTTCGACGCTCTTCTCGACCTCTTTAATCGCGGCAGACGAGCCAATCATCTCGGAATTCTGACCTAATAGGTTGCGCAGTCTCCTATTCTCCGTTCGCTCGCGATCAAGGTAGGCGGTCAATTCGTTTTGTCTTCTAAAGAAATCGGCGTTAAACGGCGTAGCGGTCGCGTCGCGCGCGTCTTCTAGCCCGCCGAATTCGCGCGCCGCCTCGACGAGGAGCGTCTCGCGACCGATTTGAATCTTACTGCCGACTTGAATCTCGACGGCGCCTTTAACCGTCGCGCCGTCGACAAGCGTGCCGTTGCGACTATTCAGATCCGCAAGCCGCCACGCGCCGTCTTTAAAATCGATCGACGCGTGAAATCGACTACATCGTTCGTCGTTTAGCACGACTGTATTCTCGATCGCGCGTCCCAAAGTCGTCGGACGATCGGCGCGCAAAAAGAACGAAATTGTAGGCGCGCCGTTGTGGAAACAAATTAATTCAAGATTCTGAGTCATAACAATCGGCAGTGAACTAAAAGCGCCGCGTCTAGCGCGTTGCCGACGCTAAGCGGCTTTGCTACGAATTTCAAGTCGACCGGTCGGGTCGCTTAGTCTCGCAGGAAGTTAATAAAGTCGCGATTAATCTCGTCCGCGAGCTCCTTCGTTAGCGCAAGCGCGCTCGACGCGGTGTGAATCGGGTTGAGTATCCAGTTGGAGAAATCGGCGGCTGAGAACAAGTGAGGCGGCAGGCTTTCGAGTCGCCGGTAGGCGTCTGCGTTCATTTCGCCAAGTTTCGCGCACTCGAAATCACCCAAGTCATTCGGCAACGGCAATTCGCGCGCAACCTCTGAACGCGCGCCGCGCACGCGCAGGAAAGTCGCGACGTCGAGCAACGCGACTTGCGAGAAGGAGCACGAATTCTCCCAGAGACCGTCCGAGGACGATTCATGCGACGACGACGGCTCGTAGACCGTTACGTAAGGCTGTTCGTTCGCGCGCAGTATCGAACGAGTCGCGGTGGCGTCGAAGAAAGAACGTCCCCCGGACTCGGTATCGAGATCGACGCGTAAAAAACTTGAGCGACACATTGCAATCGACTTTTCTATACGCAACGTAAAACTCGGCGCGGACGTCTCCGAATTCCAACCGCTTTGGGTGTAGTGCAAAAAGGAACCGGAGACGACGAAACCGGAATCAGTCGTCTCAATTGCGCGGCACGTCGCTTCCACGTCAAAGACGGTCGCCTCGCCGCGAGCAAAGACGCGCGTTAGCGAAGCGGAGAACGCGTTCGCGTCCGTCGCCTCGCGACGCTCGTCGGTCGTCGATGATTTTGCGCGAAAGAACGCGACGTTAGAGTGCAGCGGCGCCGTGTACGTCGAGCCTGTCATATTGCAAATCGTCAACGTAACGTCAGTCGCGGTAAGACTGGAGGCGCCGAGCGCTTCGAAAAGCGACCACTCAGACGCCACAACCTCTTGCGACGGCACTGTAAAATCAATATCGACTCCTCGCAAGGTCAGATCGGTGGAATCGAGTAGAAACATTCTTTCGCTCCATCCTCCGGTCGACGTCTCGGGTTGTTTGAAGGTCAGAATCGGTCGAAAGCCGTCGGCGGCGAAAATCTCAACTTTCTTATCGACGAGCGAGATCGCAGGCGTTTCCAACCTATCGTTCACGCGCAATTCGACGCGAATTTGCCCGCCAGGATCGCGGGACGGAGCCGCAAGCGCGCCCTGTAGCGTTGCGTAGGAATTTGCGGACGCGCCGCGTCCGTCGACAACTCTCACCGCTTCGACCGAGGCAGGATTGGTCGTCGCGTCTTGCGGATCAATCGGTTCGGGTCGCCAGTTCACAACGATCGAGTTCAGACGGTTGGCGTCGTCCGTAAGACTTGTAACGTTGAAATTCGAGATTTCAGGCTCGAGCGCGTGCGCTCGCCATCCGAACGCGTCGCGCGTCTCGTCGGCAACGGTCAATTTCGCGGCTAACCGCACGGGCGGCTCGCGCTCGTCGGCGGAAGAGTCGCTTGTTCGGTCGCCGTTTGTTTGGCGCCGTATCGCATACGCGGAAGCATAGAGCGCGTCTAACTCTGCGGCTTCATAATGCGCGCCGACGTCAAGTTCTTCGTTCCGTTCTCTGAAAATGACGCCGTTCTCTTCGGTAGCAAAATTTGGATCTTGTCGATTGGCAAGCGCGGATTCGCCCGGCGCTTCGCCGCCCCCGTTTGGCTTAGCGCCGGAATCGGCAACTTGCGTTTTTCGTTCCTCTTCGAGAGTCTTGGGCGCGAAGGGAGAATACTCGATGTTGGGAACGACGACGTCGTGCCGATCGCCGCCGTAATATAACACGGCGGTAATTACCAGAAGTACGGCAACCACCATAACAGCGGGCGCGGCGCGTAGAATAGCAGTCGAGAACCTAGCGCGCACGCGCGGGTCGGCGTCAAGTTGAACCGCGACAGTCAGTCCGAGCATATCGACAACTTGCCGCAAGTCGGCGACGAGCGCTTCAGGGGTCTGATACCGTTCCGCAGGGTCTTTGCGCATCATTTTCTTGATGACGGCGGCGACTTCAACGGGAATAGCGGCGTTGCTCTCGCGTACGTCGGGAGCTTCAACTCCCTGATGCATGAGCAACTTCTGTAGCATCGTGCCTTCTGGAAAAGGCGGCGCGCCCACGAGCATGAAATAGAACGTACAGCCCAGCGAGTAGACGTCGCTTCGCGTGTCCGCTTGCCGAGGATCGCGCGCTTGCTCGGGCGAAATGTAATCGAAAGTTCCTAGCGTCACGCCGCTTTCTGTGAGATCGTCGTCGACTTTGGACTTAAGGAGTCTTGCGAGCCCCATGTCGATAAGTTTAACGCGCTTCTGAGGAGTAACGATTATATTCGACGGCTTGACGTCGCGGTGAGTAACGCCGTGCGCCGCCGCATGCGCGAGCGCGTCGGCTACTTGCAAAACGAAATCAATCGCTTCATTGAGTTCTAACACGCCTCGATCGAGTACGTAGTCGCGCAAATTAACGCCTTCGACATATTCAAAGGCAATATAAGGCACGCCGTCGACATTTCCGAAGAGATAAACCTGCGCGATGTTTTCGTGGTTCAAACGCGCGGCGGACTTCGCTTCATTAAGAAATCGCGCTACGGTCGCCTCGTCCTTTGCGCGACGACGCGGTAAGACTTTAATCGCAACCTTACGTTCCAGCACGCGATCAACGCCTTCGTACACGCGTCCCATCCCGCCGCCGCCTATGTAACGCTTGATCTCGAACTGACCGAAAGTCGCGCCGGGCGCGAGCGCGTCCGGATCGTTCGGTATAACGGGATGATTAGCGGTCGCTTGTGCGGCGACCATCGTAACGTCGTCGACTAGTTCAAGAGTCGCGGTCGACGAAACAACTTCGCCGTCCCGACGGTCTCCGCCGCTCTTGGCGCTCGCGTTCGTCGCCGCAGGTTCTACTGCGTCTCGTTCGAGCGCGCGCGTCTCTTCGCATCCGATCGCGTCGTCGGTCTCGCTCGGCTCGATCGTGCGATTATCTTGGGACGCCGCCTCTGGTCGCGAAGAAAACGAAGATTCGCTCGCCATAAAACTACTCTATCCCCTGTCGAATCGGTTAAAGTAAAGCCAGGCGCGACGCGCGACGATACGCCGCGCGACGTGCCTATTAGCGCTCGCTCGACGCTACGCAACGCGACGAGCGACGACGCAACTAAAACATAAAGCGATTGAAGACATTTTCAATCAGCTCTTGCCGACCGCTCGCGTTAGGATCGGCGTCGCCCTTCTCCATCATATAGTTGAAGAGCGACTTAAAGTCGTGCTTACCGGCTTCGATTTCTGCGCCGATTCCGGTATCCCAAGACGCGTAACGCGCCTTCAGCATACGATCAAGCTCGCCGTCCGCGCGCGCGGCCGCCGCGTTGCGCAGTCCCTTCGCAAACGCGTCCATACCGCCGATGTGCGCGTAGAACAGGTCGAGCGGCTCGAAGCTCTCGCGACGAACCTTCGCGTCGAAGTTCAGACCGCCGGTCGTAAATCCGCCGTACTTGAGCAGTACAAGCATCATCTTCGTCGTCATATAGACGTCGGTCGGGAACTGATCCGTATCCCAGCCGAGCAACATATCGCCGGAGTTCGCGTCAACGGAACCCAAGAAGCCCTGGCTTCCAGCGACTTCCATCTCGTGCTCAACGTTGTGTCCTGCGAGCGTCGCGTGGTTCGTCTCGATATTCATTTTAACGTCGTTTTCGAGACCGTACGCGCGGAGGAAGTTAATGCACGTCGCAACGTCGAAGTCATACTGATGCTTCGTCGGCTCCTTCGGTTTCGGCTCGAAGTAGAATTGACCGGTAAAACCAATCTCTTTCGCGTAATCGACCGCCATGTGCATGAATTTGGCAAGGTGATCCATCTCGCGCTTCATATCGGTGTTCCACAAGCACTGATAGCCTTCGCGGCCGCCCCAGAACGTGTAGCCTTGAGCGTTGAGCTCTTTAGAAACTTCCAGCGCCTTCTTGACCTGCGCCGCCGCGTACGCGAACGCGGTCGCATTGCAACTGGTCGCGGCTCCGTGCATGAAGCGAGGATTCCCGAAGAGGTTCGCCGTGCCCCAAAGCATCGTTATACCTGTACGCTCGGACTCTTCCTTAAAGACCTTAACGACTTCGTCAAGATTCTTGCAGGTCTCGGCAAAAGTCTTGCCCTCAGGCGCAACGTCGCGATCATGGAACGCGTAGTACTGCATACCTGTCTTTTCGAGGAATTCAAAGAAGACGCGAACACGGTTCTGAGCGTTCTCAATGGAGTCGGAACCGTCGTCCCAAGGACGCTGCATCGTTGCGGCGCCGAAGGGATCGACGCCGTTCATACGCATGGTGTGCCAGAAGGCGCAACTGAAGCGCAGATGCTCCTTCATCGTCTTACCTTCGATGACTTCGTCGGGATTGTAAAACCGAAACGCAAGCGGATTCTTGGATTCAGGTCCTTCGTATTTAATCTTGGAAATGTCGGGAAAAGCGACCATATTAAAAACTCCCTATGATTATAGGCGTCGACGCGCCGAGCGCGCCGTATTAAATGCTCCGCCGCGCGACAAATTCGCGCGACTCCGTGCAACAGTGTCCTCTAGTATACCAAATTGTAGCGCGCTTTCAAAGAACGTCGTGTAAAAAAAGAAGAAAGAAGCGAGCGCAAGAATGTAAAGAGCGCAAGTCCGCAAAATGGAACGCAGACTTGCGCGTGATCGGCGCTTGTAGCGCTACTCGCTATCTTTCACGTTCAAATAACGCCGCGCGACTTCAGGAAGAAGATAACTTCGTCGCCCAGCTCTTCAGGGCTTAGATTCGAAGCGTCGAGCGTCAGTTCGGGCGAAAGCGGCTCTTCGTAAGGATCGTCGATTCCGGTAAATCCCTTCAGTTGACCGGCGCGCGCCTTCTTATAGAGCCCCTTAGGATCGCGCGTCTCGCAGACGTCCAGCGGCGTGTTCATATAGATCTCGTAGAAGTCGCCGACTTCGAGCATATCGCGCACGCCGTCCCGATCCGCGCGATACGGACTAATGAACGCGGTTAGCGCTATCACGCCGGACTCTGCGAACAGCTTCGCGACCGCGCCAATGCGGCGAATATTCTCTTCACGGTCCTGAGCGGAAAAACCAAGCCCGAACCGGTTCGCAAATTCCGGAGAATGCTTCTCTTCCAGAATTTTCGGAGAAGCGTTGAGATTATGGCGCACATTGTCGCCGTCGAGCACGAAACTATGCTTGCCGAGTTCGTGCAACTTGTGATCGACTATGTTCGCGACCGTGCTCTTACCGCTGCCGCTCAAGCCCGTGAACCATAGAACGCAACCCTTATTACCGTTGAGCTTCTCCTTCTCGGAACGCGTTACTGCATGCTGATGCCAAAAGACCTGGACTTCGGGCGAACTCATCTCTTCTCCTTTACAAACGGTTGACTAAACACTGACCTTTTCCGTCAAATTCCAACGTCGCGAACGCCGAATCCTGCCCTCGACGCCGCTCGTTATATTTTACGCTATTCGCCGCGAAGTTCAAGGGACGGCGTCGACGTCGTCGGCGCGCTCGCACGAGCTTGAGCTTCTCGTGCGAGCGCCTTCTCTTCAGCGGCAGCGAGTCGCGAGTACTCGGGCGCAAGTCGCCAGACGTCGTCGAAGTCGCGGTTCTCAATTCGCGGAAACGCAACGAGCGCAACGCCGCGCGCGCTAGGATTCCAGTACGCCGCGTCCACGACATGCTCGACGTCGACAAGCGCCGATATATTTTTAACGCGTCTCAGTCCCGGTCCGGCAAAAAGGATCGGCGTCTCTGCGCGCTGCGCGCCGCGCGAAAGCCACTCTTTATTCGACACGACGCGATAGCGCGTCTCAACTCGAACAGGACGCTCTGCGCGACCGGAACTGTCGCGCGTTATGTAGTAGTCGCGAACGGCGGAATCGCCGCGCTGCGCGTCGACCCCTACGGAAAGCACAAACTGCGACGCGCAAGCGACCGCGCTAGGAAAAACTGCGCGCGACGATATTTCATACGCGATCGCGTCCAGCGTGTCGACCCCAATAATGTTAGCGTTGACAGCCCAAGCGAACGCCTTCGCCGTCGCAACCCCGACGCGCAAGCCGGTAAAGGAACCGGGTCCAATCGTAACCGCGACGACGTCGAACTCGGAAGCGCGCCATCCGTTGGCGTCTATCACGCTGCGAAGCGTAGGAGCAAGCGATTGCGCGCTACGTTGTTCGCTCGGTAGCGCGCGTTCCTCAATGATCGCGCCGTCGCACGCGAGCGCGACGCTACCGGCAACGTCGGCGGTCTCCAGCGCCAAGATTCGAGTCTTACCGTTCATAATCTCCCCCAATTCGGAGCGGCGCGTTCGCTCGCGCCGCTTTCGCTTCCACTACGGATAACGTATATAGATATGTTATGTACATATTGTCGTAACAAGCGCCTGGCATACGCGCTCGTCGCGCGCAACCGACGTCTATAATATAACGCGGTTCGTCAGGATAGACAGGGGGCGGGTCAAGAAAAATGACGGCGACGCGTAGGTGAGAAACTGCTCTTGCGTGTTCGGAAAAGTTTTGTTACACTCGACGTCAAAATTGGAGTCTGCGTAATTTTACGCGGCAAAATGAAAGGATTCACCAGCGTCGAGGTATTCGGCGCAACTCGTTGAAAGCGTTTTATGACCGATAACAAGCACAAACGAAGTCTACGCAACCGAACTAGCGCGCAGTTCGGCAAGCTCGGATTGGCGATTTGTTGTCTCGTCGGTCTAGCCGCGCCGTACTGCTCGAACTCGCGCGTAGACGCGCAGACGCCGCAGACCGCCAAAGCGAAAGTCGCGTTCTTCTCGATCCCCGTCGCCGATCCCGTCGCGCCCGTCTACGCTAAAGCCTCGAACGACGCTTACCAGACCGGATCTATTTTGAAAGATCGTTACGTCGAAGTCTATTTTAAAACGCCCGACGGATTCTGTGCAATTCGACCGCCCTACGGCAGCTTCTCGTGGATTAATGGAAAATTTGTACAGCAGGAGAGCGAATCGACTGGGCGCGTTCATTCCCCGTCGGGAAAGCTCGTACCGTCCCGCGTGGGAGTCGAGTCGCCTGCGGCAAGTCATGCCGTGCAGATTGGATTAAGACCGAACCAAAAGATTAAAATCATCGGAAAAGTTAGTTTAGACGACGGATCGGTTTGGTATAAAATCTCGCCGCCGCCGGGTGAATTTCGATGGATTAAAGCGTCAAGTCTCGTGCAGGATCCGGCGCTTGCGCAGCTACCGAGTAAGCTAACGCTACAGGAAGATTTTCTTAAACAGCTCGAGCAAGCTGCGGCAACTAACGACCACAAGCTACCCGCCGCTTCCCCAACCGCGCTACCGGAACCGACGCGACCGCACGCGCCGTCCCCTGACTCCACCACCGCGCCGTCCCAGTTCCCATTACCGAAGGAATTCAATCCGCTAACCGACGCGAACACGCCGAACCCAGCCGCACGCGCTGCGGAAGAAACGCCAGATGAAACGAGCGAGTTCCAAAAGCGACTCGACGCGCTCAATAAAGAGGTCGTAAAGGTCGTCAACTCGCGAAGCGCAAGCGCAAAAGAGTTCCACGCGTTGCGTACGAAGGTCGGTGAATTACGAACGCTAGCTACGAGCGACTCGGAACGTTTCCTTGTCTCGGCTGTCGCGGACTCGATCGCCAAAGCGGAAACGGCGAACGCGCTCGCGCAAAAGGCGAGCTTTAATGCGGCGAAAGAATACAAAATGGGAGACGTCGAAACACGGTTCGGCGAACAAGAAACTACGGTTCG
>ONJR01000276.1 GCA_900318195.1 uncultured Planctomycetota bacterium | reverse complement strand
GATAACGAAGTTGTCGCCGAGGAAGCGGACGCGACGGAAGAAGTAACCGACGAATCCGAAATCGTCTTTGACGATAACGAAGTTGTCTCCGAGGAAGCGGACGCGACGGAAGAAGTAACCGACGAATCCGAAATCGTCTTTGACGATAACGAAGTTGTTGCCGAGGAAGCGGACGCGACGGAAGAAGTTGCTGACGATTCTGAGATCATTTTTGACGAGAATGAAGTCGACGCCGAAGATGCTGATGAAGCGGAGATTATCTTTGACGAAAACGAAGAAGAAGTCGAGATAATTTTTGACAGTAATGAAATTGAGAACCCTCAAGAGAACGCGGGAACAAAGGAGCCCGAACTCCCTTTTGATGAAGATCTCGCTCCGGAGGAGAATCAAATCGAATCCGAGCGAGGCGTTGAGAATGAAATCATCTTCGATTCCAACGATATGAGCGCGCGGCAGATGAACGGCGCGCGCGTTGCGGATTTACGTGCGCAACGTTACGTCGTTCGTCAGGCGGGCTATGTGGCGAGACCTTCGCGAATTCGTCCTGTCAAATACAGCGCGCGAATTGAACTAGAATCAGACGCGCAGGAGCCGAGCGGTCAGGAGAGCGGCGCGGATTCCGAACCAGAGCCGCTCGCGAACGGCGCGGAATCGAATAAAGAAACCGACCCGGAACAGGAAGCGCTAGAGCAGATAGAGGCGGCTGTCAGTACCGGCGCCGTAGCGAACGGAGAAAGTGAAAACGTATCGAACGTCGAAAAGGAGACGCTCGACGAAATAGAAGCCGCTTTTAGCGGCGACATTGCTACGATTGAGAATAGCGAAAGCGTTCAGAACGGTGAGAAGGACGCGCTCGATAAGATCGAAGAAACGATCTCTGGCGAAGTTCGTCTTGACGCGCAGGCGACGTCCGGCGTTGGCGCGACGTCGACGCCGAGTCCGGCGTCGGCGGTTGCGCCTAATCCACAAGCGGTTAAAATCCCGGTTCAGGACGAGACGTGGATTATATCGCCGAACGGCTCGAGCGATTATATGTGCTGGCGTCTTGTCAATGGTTCGTGGTCGTCTTCTAGCGCGAACGAGTTCTTTTCGACGGACGACCCGGAGCGCACAACGGTCTTTTGGGCACACGGCTACCAGACTGATATGACGTCGGCGGTAAACGCCGGGTTTGCGTTGCGCGGCGCATTGGAGCGCGCGCGGCAGGTCAGCGGCTCCCAGAAGCGGATACGTCTGGTGATCTGGAAGTGGGCGTCGGAGCGCTATACCGCGCGCATTCGACTCGACGCTATGGTCAAACGCGATCTTGCGCAGTACTACGGCGCAACGCTAGGACGCTTTGCCGGTCGTCTTCATCCGCAGGAAGACATTACCTTTGTCGGATTTAGTTTCGGCGCCGGGCTCGTTGGCTCCGCGTTGCAGACGTTAGCGACGACCGCGAACCGGTATATGCATGATGATAGCGAACCCGGGTTTGCCGTTTCAGGTCAAGGCGGTTCAACGCCGTCGCCGCGCAAAGGTCGAATCTCGTTGATACTCGTAGCGGCGGCGTGTAATCTTGGTTCGTTTGGTCGCGGCGGCGAATTTGAGTACGGGGGGTATCTTCCTAGTCTTGTTCTGAATCTTTACAATCCGACCGACTACGCATTGCACTATTACCCAGCGGTTGCGAACCGATCGCAGGCGCAGGGAATTGCGCCGATTCCGAACCAAGACTTTGCGAACGCGTGGGGCAATCTATATAATATAGACGTTAGCGGAACACTGGCGCGAAAACACGCTTTTGCTGAAGCGATAAACGCGACTCCTTATAATATGCTGATTCCTTTCGTCATGTAATGGACGGAGAAACGAAATAAAAAAAGACGACGTAGAGAGCTATGTCGTCTTTTTTTATTGGATGTTTCACGTGAAACATCGGCGCTCGATTTAAATTAAATCCATGACAACGCTACCGTAGAGGAGGACAAAACTTACAAAGTTGAGCGTCATGTGCATACCGACGACCGTAGGATAGCTCCTCGTTTTAATATAGACGTAGCCCTCGTAGATCGCGAATAGGAAAATTGGTATTGGCGCTACGATAACGCTGGGAAAAAGATTATTAAGGAACGCGTTCACAAAAAGGAGGATCGGCGTCGCGTAGAGTTGTAGACAAATACCACGAAACCACTCCTTGCCAAGGCGCGCGCTCTCAACCCGAAGACGTTCGCCTTGTAATGAGAAGGTTTCGCCCAAGCCGAGATCGCCGGGCTTTGCGCCGCAACGAATTAAGAGCGCGTACCCGAACGCAAGCGTTATAATCGCCAACGCGATACTGCCGACCATAGCGGCGAGCGTCGTATTGAGCGGCACGTAATTTTCCGTCGATTCCGGCGCGCCGATATGTAGTACGGCGAATATGACCGCTTGCGTTACGCAGACGAGCGCGATGCGAGAACGGATAAGTTCACGCCCGTAGCTCTCGACGAGCGACGGCGCCTCCGCGCCCCGCGGACGTCCGAGTCCTGCGCGTTTTTCAAAGAACCCCTGTATTACGACGCGAAAGACGAATTCCTCTACGAGCGGCGCAAAGATTACGACGGATACTAGAAAGAGAGCGACGACGAAATGAAAATGCTCCGTTTTTTTCGCGCGAATGAGTAGTCGCGCCATTGGATGCTGAGTAGCGATCCTAGGATTTGCGCCAGGCGCGTCGAGACGAGGCGCTTCTTCGCGCGTGTCGGGAATATCGAGTTCAATGACAGTTGACGTTGCGTCGTCCTTCGTTTCGTTCGAAATTTCGACGACTTCGATTTCTTCCTCTGATTTATCTTTCGCGTTACTGCTAACGTCTTGCGTACCGTTCTCGTTCGAGGGTATTATTTCGACCGCCGTGTCATTCTCTTGTTCTGAATTGCTTGGAGTTGCGTTTTCTGCGTCATTCTTTTCGACGTTCTGATCTTGCCGCTTTTCTTCTTTCGTCGCGTTTTGAAGCT
>ONJR01000058.1 GCA_900318195.1 uncultured Planctomycetota bacterium | reverse complement strand
TTTGGTCGCGGCGGAGGAATTCACATAGGAAATCGGAGTAAATTCACTGAAATCGACGAGCTCTTCCAGGGCTTCTTTCCAGCGTTGAGCCTGCTCCGCCGTAATCATATCAGCCATGGGACAGCCGGCGGAGGCGTCCGCCGCCATAACGAGCGTGCGCGAGCCGGCGCGCGCCGCGACCTTTTCGGGACGATTCGCTAAAATATCCGCTGTTTCCAGCATGAAGTGAACGCCGCAGAAGAGGATCGCTTCCGCGCGAGAATCGGCGGCGCGACGCGCTAACGCTAAACTGTCCCCAACGAAATCGGCGAGCTCGAACACTTCGTCCGGAATGTAATAATGCGCGTAAATCTCCAGTCGAGAACCAGCCTCGTGACGAACGCGCGAGATTCTTTCACGAAGTTCGGACGACGACAAGTTCTCATAGTCTGCGAGCTCTTCCATTATAAAGGTCTCCTGATCGAGCGGCGAGATAATGAAATGGCGCTAGTCCTCGAAAAGCCACGTTGAAAGGTAACGTTCGCCGGTGTCCGGCAACAGCGCCACGATCGTCTTACCGGCAAATTCCGGACGCTCGCTAAGTTGCAACGCCGCGTACAGCGAAGCCCCGCTCGAAATACCGACGAGAATCCCTTCTCGCTTCGCACAGTCGCGCGACGTTACGCCAGCGTTCTCCGCAGAGACAGGAATGATCTCGTCAACGACACTAGAGTCGTACGTCTTAGGAACAAAGCCTGCCCCTATCCCCTGGATCTTGTGCGCGCCCGCTGGCTTCCCGGAAAGAACAGCGCTCGTATCAGGCTCGACCGCGACTACGTGAACCTTCGAGTTCTTCGACTTCAGGTACTTACCCACCCCGGAGACCGTGCCGCCCGTGCCGACCCCTGCGACAAAGGCGTCGACCTTGCCGTCGAGCGCCTCCCAGACCTCTTGACCGGTTCGCTCAAAATGGCGTTGCGGATTCGCGGGATTCTCGAACTGCATCGGAATGAAGGCGCCAGGTATCGACGCCTTAAGCTCCTCCGCGCGACGAATCGCGCCTTTCATGCCTTCCGCGCCAGGCGTAAGCTCGATCTGAGCGCCATAAGCCGCAGCGAGTTTACGCCGCTCGACGCTCATCGTCTCTGGCATCGTGAGGATCATCTTGTAGCCCTTGACCGCAGCCACAAGCGCCAATCCGACTCCCGTATTGCCGCTCGTCGGCTCGATTATCGTCGCGCCCGGCTTGAGCTCGCCGGAAGCCTCCGCCGCTTCGATCATTGCCGCCGCGATACGATCCTTGACGCTACCGCCGGGATTAAAAAACTCGACTTTAACGAATACGTTCGCTTTGCCGGAACCGAGCTTGTTAATTCGAACCAATGGGGTCGACCCGATCGTGTCGATTATGTTGTCGTATACCTTGTCTGCCATATTATCATCTCCGATTAATTACGTGTCCGATTAATTACGTGTGGGAATTGCAGAACTGCAAAACTTACCAATTTGGTAGGTATTTTAATCGAACGACCAACTTTGTCAAGCGTCTCTTTGAAAAAATTTTACTGTTCAAGCCTCAGAGCCTCAATTTCACGAGAGGCGGCGCACAAAAAGAGATTCGACGCGCGCAGAAATTTTCTTTTGAATTCCGCTGTTGACAAATGAAATTTTCTTTATACGATAGGGAGACAGGGAGAGCATGGTATACCGTCTCGTATGAGACGCAAGACGACATCGAATAGGCGCAACAATGAAAATATCAACCAGAGGACGATACGCTCTTAGAATGCTAGTCGAGTTAGCTCGGCGTCAGGAGTCGGGCTACGTTCCGCTAGTAGAAATCTCCGAATCGCAGAATATTTCGAAGAAGTACCTTGAACAGATCATTCCGTTACTCTCGCGCGCGGGTTTTCTCGACGCCAAACTAGGGCTTCGCGGGGGCTACCGACTTGCCAAGCCGGCGACGGACTACACGGTCGGCGACGTCTTGCGCGCAACGGAAGGTTCGCTAGCGCCGGTCGCGTGCGTCGAGAACGAGGGCGACTGCGACCATTGCGACGGATGTCGAACCCAACCAATTTGGAAGAATCTCGCCGAAGTCGTCGCGAAGTATCTCGACGGAATAACGCTACAGGACGTGCTTGATAGGAACGTCGATCTTGAACGCGATATAAGTTTCGCCGACGGGCTGGGAATCTAACGTGCGGCGTTCCCAAACGCGCGCTCGTCCCAACAGGGGGACGCGCGTTTACTGTTCGCGAAACTAAGGACTTATTCGGAAATACTCCTTGAAACGTCAAACAATAGTAGCTATCCTTCTTCATCCGTGTTTGAAGGCGGATAGATAACGACAATGAAACGTACGTTTAGTTGGCAGTTGAGCGACGAGCTTTGGTCTTGAATATCGCCGCTCGTTCCGCAGAAGAGTCCTAATTGCACGTATAGTGGACGCAGCAAGCGGCGCGGGTCGTAAATCGAAGTATGGCGAACGAGCCTTTTCCGGAGTTCGTCATCTTCTCCGAACGTGCGTCCAATAGAGCGCGCGTTCGTGTAGAAGTCATTTCATAACTGACGCCGAATGTAACCGAATCGATCTTGACGTACATCCGTAAATTAGGTAGGCTCATCTCCCCCACAGGAGATTTGATTATGAAAAACGTACCTACATAACTGGAAAGGAACTCACGGATGAGCAATGGTCGAAAATCGAACCGCTTCTTCCTGAGCCGACACAATCGCGAAAAGGTGGACAACATCGAGCGCCGAATCGCGCTTGCTTGGAGGGAATTCTTTGGATTCTCCGGACTGGCGCGCCTTGGTCAGATATGCCGGAGCGTTTTCCTTCCGGTATCACGTGTTGGAGACGTATGACCGAATGGCAGGCGAAAGACGTTTGGATCGATATTTGGCGAACCTTTTTAGGTCTTCTCGATTCCAA
>ONJR01000183.1 GCA_900318195.1 uncultured Planctomycetota bacterium | reverse complement strand
CGGTCATTTCGTATACGACCCGAATTATTGAGGTCATGGAGAAGCTGGGCGTCGATCTTCCGAATCTCGAAATTGGAATCTTCGGCGCGGAGACGGTAACGACGGCGATGTGCGAAAAGATTCGCGCGCGCTTGGGAATCGACGTCTTTAATATCTACGGTATGACGGAGACAGGCGGGGTCGGCACGCTCGGTATGGACTGCCAAGATCATTCCGGCATTCACGTTTGGGAAGATCAGTATTACCTTGAGGTCGTCGATCCAATAACGAAACAGGTTCTCCCGGACGGTCAGGAAGGCGAGCTTGTCGTAACGTCGCTTACGCGCGAGGCGTTGCCGGTCATTCGTTTCAAGACGGGCGATCTTACGCGCATTCTATCGCGCGAGAAGTGCGCTTGCGGTCGCACGCATTTGAAGATCGATCTGATTTCAGGGCGCACGGACGACATGCTGATCGTCAAGGGTGTTAATTTCTTCCCGTCGCAGGTCGAGCAGGCGTTGCTCGAGATTCCCGGCGTGCACTCGGAGTATCAGATCATTATGGAGGAGCACAACGGAGTTACGGACGTTCGCATTTTGGTCGAGGCGGAGGAGGGCGTCACGGGCTATATGGTCGAGAAGCGCTTGAAGGAGCGGCTTGGCTTCTCTCCGAAGGGGGACGTTCTTCCGGTCGGCTCGTTGCCGCGCGTCGACGGTAAAGCGGTTCGCGTTATTAAGAAGCAGGTCTGACGCATTTCCCTGTTGTTTGTCTAAAGCGCTTAACGGACGCGTCGCGAGCCAATATCGCGAGGCGTCCGTTTTCAATTTATATAACGTTATTCGGTATTAGTATCGCGGGGTAGCGTTTGTAGCCGGTCTTGTCGCGGACGCGTTGGGCGCGAGTTGGCGCTGCTGACCGGTCGCAACCTGATTCGCGTTGACCGCAGTATTGGCGCGTTGCGCAAGCGCGGGATTGCCGTACGCCGCTTGGCGCGTTTGCGGGTTCTGATTCTGCGCTGCGAGCGCGTTCTGACGCGGTTGCGGTTGTTGCGCTACGACCTCCGGTTCGATAGGCGCTTGTCGCATAATCGAGAATTTTTCTTCGCGCACGTCCTTGGTCCATCCTGGCTCGACTCCTCCGTCGATCGTCCATAGCCCCTTATTGACCGTGACGTTTTCAAAAGTGAGGTCCGTCTTGCTCTTGCCGTTGACGCCTAGTTTGCGCATATAAGTCGGCTGCAGCGTTTTGAGATCCAGAATAACGGTAATCGACTTGAACTGCGAGGCGTCGCGCGCGTATCGCGGGAACGCTTCGATCCAGACCTGATCCTGCTGTCGTTTGGCGGGCGTTATGATCTGGAGGTAGAAGCGCGATTTCAGAACGTTCGCCTTGGCGACGAAGAATAACGGGAATTGCCCGTTGTCCATGGTGAGATCCATGTCCTGTTCTTCTTCCGCGATCGGATAGACGACGACCTTTTTATTTTTGTAGTCGTACTGAACGAGCTCCTTACTATTGAGGACGATCTTCCATTCGTTTTGCGATTCCTTCCATTCTCCGTTCTCTTTTCCTTCCGGATAGACGAACTCTCCGCGAATGTGATACATGAGCTTATTGGGCGAAATGTATCGGAACTGTCCCCAAGTGTGCGCGACGGGGCGTTTCGAGTCTTGTGTTTGTAGCACGCCGTCGAATTCGCGCATATGGACGTCGCATGAGATGCGCTTGATACCCTTTCCGAAGTTTTCCCACTTTTGCAGGAATTGATCGAGTTTCGCCTGACTCGCTTCGGTCGGTTTGTAATCCTCCGGGGGCGGTACGATAGCGCTGTCGACTTTCTCGGACGCGACGTATCCTCCTTGCGGCGCGCTCGGCGCAGCGGCGTGCGAGGTCAGATTCGCTGGTATTTGCTGTTGCGCGACCGGTTGAACCGGACGCTGTTGCGCAGCCGGCTGTTGCGCGACGGCGGCGGTATTGTTGACGCGTTGCGTATTGAGCGCGTTAGCGGCGCCGGGTTGCGCGCTGGGACGAACCGTCGCGAGCCCTGCCTCCCGCGCGGTTTCGACGCTTTGAACCGGAATACCGAGATTGGCGTTTTGCTGACTGTTCACGAGCTGGTCGCTCGTTGGCGGCGCGACGTAATCCCCGAACCCTTGTCCTAGCGCGTCGCGCTCGTACGCGACGAGAATAGCGCAGGACGCGACTAGTCCCAAAACGACGTTAAACTTCTGCATAATGATATCCTCGGCTCGACGCGTGCCCAGGTCGAGCGGCGCGCTTCCTTTCGCGTATTTACTGGTTTCATTCAACTGAGTCGGTTGCGTGGCGAACTCCAAGTTAGCGCGCGACCGGCGTTGTAGAGTACACCATTTTCGCGATCGTGTAAAGAGATCTTTTGGAACTTTTTAACGGAGTTGGCGCGCGTTCTTTTTAAGAAATTTTACCTTTTACCCCTTGTCGAAACGCCGAACGCGCGTATAATCGTTCTATCCCGTTTGGGGGAGGATAAGCGAATGGCTAGCAACCTCATTGGAAATGAGGCGCCCCTTGCTGGGGTTGCGGGTTCGAGTCCCGTGTCCTCCGCT
>ONJR01000152.1 GCA_900318195.1 uncultured Planctomycetota bacterium | reverse complement strand
GCTTGTCGTACAGACCCGGCTCTACGGAAACGACGTCGCCTACGACGAGCGTTGGTCCTTTGAAATCGAGCAACGGCGGCTCGTGGATCGAAAGACCGAGACCGTGCCCCGTCCCGTGCGTGAGCCGAGGCGCCGACTCCGCTTCAGCCGAGCCTGGAGCCGCGTAACCGTAACCGTACGCTTCCAGCGCCTCGATCGTCGCGCGATGCACCGTCTCGCCGTCGACCCCAGCGCGAATCGTCGACGTCGCCGCCGCCTTCGCCGCCTTCACCGCCTCCAGCATACGGCGATATTCGTCAGGAATGTCCCCGTGAAAGACCGTGCGCGTGCAGTCCCCGTTGTAAAGCGTGCGCTTGTTCATTGGGAAAACGTCGATAATGATCGGTTCGCCGGTGTACAAATAACCCGAGCCGTACGCGTGACAGTCGCCCCCGTCTTTCTTACCGGCTACGATCGAAGGCACGTTCTGATAGCCCGCGTCGAGCAATGTGCGATCGATAAAACTGCGCATATTCTCCGACGTGAGCAGTTCGCCGTCGAGCGCGACGAGACGACCCTGTTGGTCCGCCGAGGCGGTCGCAATACGTCGGCACGCCTTGCGAATCGCTTCTTCCGTCGCTAATTGCGCTTCGCGTATAAACGCCAACTCGCTTTCGTCCTTCGAACGCCGCTCAACGACCCCGCGCTCGACGTCGCATTGGCAGTCGATTCCCGCGCGTTTCAGCGCGTCGACGTATACGAGCGGCAACGAGCGATCGGAGACGACCAGTTGCGTTCCCGCGCGTCGAAACGCTTCCGCGACGCTTTGCGCGGTCGCTATTTCGCGATCGCCGGATAGTCCTGAAGCAGGCGCGAAATCCGCCGGACACGCGACGAAATCGGCTTTAGCGGCGTCGCGCGCGCGCTCGTTTTCGATATCGCGCAGAATAAGTAGTCGCGTTTTACCTTGCGTTGCGCCGGACGCCGCGTTGCGCGACGGCTTGGCTTCGTTGAATTGAATTTCTTCGTCGAATTCTAGTACGGCGGCAGGGTCGCCTACGAGAAAGCGCATTTTCCAGTACAAAGTAGCGCTTGTCGTCGGGACGCCGGCGGTAAGATAGGCTGTTTTCATGATGTTCGCGCTTACGTGCGCGCTCCGCTGACGTTGATTCTTCTTGTGATCGCGTTACTTCTCTAGCGCGTCCGGATGCTCGGCGGCGAGATGCTCGAGTACGGCGCGGGCAAGAACCTTTCCGATCGGCTCAATATTCGCCATGATCCAAGCGGCGTCCTTTTCATTGTCGTGGAACGCGATCTCGACGAGTACCGACGCGCACTTCGGCGCCGCCGGCTCGTGCATCGGCTTGTCCCCGAAACGATTGTAGCCCTCTTTGACCCCGCGATTCGGTCCTGGATAGATCGTCATGATATTGTCGAGAATCCGCTTGGCGAACCGCTCTCCCTCGCCGCCCTTGCGATGGCACCACGCTTCCGTTCCGCGCGCGGCGCCGTTTCCTGCGGCGTTCGAGTGAATGGCGAAATATAAATCGACTCCCAGCTTGTTCGCTTCGTCGGTGTATTCGCGAATGCTCTTTTCCGGATCGTTGCGATATACCTTAATTCCCTGTTTCTTGAGAATCGGTTCAACGACGTCGGCGACTTCGTTCATTCGCTCCTTTTCCGAGCGATATTCTCCGTAGCCAATGTTGCGTGTCTGATTCGACGGACTGAGCCATAGCTTGAGCGCGTCTTGCTTGAATTTCGGTAGCGGCTTGTCCGCTTGCGCGCCGTTTTGCGCGAAGGCTACGTTCGCGACTGCGGCGACGAGCGCGAACGCGACGGCGTATCGGAATAATGATTTCATAGCGTGTCCTTTATATTAACGTGATGCGACGCAACGTGCGTCTTGTATCAATATATCGAGTGTCGGCGTTAAAATCAAGGGGTCGCGAAAACGACGTTTGCTTTTTGTGCGCGACGCGGTATAATGATCTTAGCGCGTGATGATCGCGAATGAATTCGAGCTCATAATTTAAGGACTACGTGATGACAGATTCGAAAAAGGTCTATACCAGCAGAGTTAGAATGCGACGCGGCGTTCCGCTCAAGGGAACGACCCCGGTAAAGAAGACGCGGCGTCCCATCTCTCATTCTGATCGGATTTTTCACCTCCTTATGAGCGATCTCGAACTTGTCGCGTCGTGGATCAAGGAACTTTTTCCCGTGCGCAGTCAACGGCTAGACTTCAGTAAGATCCGTATTGTGCCGAATGAATTCTATAGCGAGAACCTCGGCAAACGCGTCGCCGATATGATTTACTCGATTCCGTACCTCGACGCGCCCGGGAACTTTACCTTGACCCTGATTTTAGAGCATAAAGGTCAAAGTTCGTCCCCGCGCGACCGCGTTACAATAGCTCAAACGCTTACCTACCTGACGGAATTGTGCCTGCGCGACGCGATCAACGCGTTAAAACGCCCACGCGGCGAAAGCGACGGTTCACAAGATAGCGACGAGAGCGCTACGGTCATTACGCAGCCGATCGCGGTAATCGTCTATACGGGCGCGGACGCCGAGCTCGAAGATATCGACTGGCAAGAGTCTTTTCCGGCGCCTCCCGGTTTCGAGGATTTGGCGCTAACGTTTCCGCACGTTTTCATAAATATGACGCGCAAACGCTTGACCGGCGAGCTTCCGCATAGTCCGTTCCTTGAGATTATGTACAATCTCATGACGCGGCACGACAAGTCTGAATTTCTCGGACTTGAAAAGACGGCGTTTGAGCCGCTCGCGAAGTTTGACGGCGAATGGGACGAACCCAACCAGCGATTGGTTCGCGCGCTATTGAACTATTATGAGAACCAGGCGGAAAGTCTGGGCGTTGAAATTCGCAACGAGTCCTTTACGACTTTGATTAATACTGTTACTTCGGAGGGTAGAATGAGAACGAGCGCATTATCAAGATACTTTGCACCGATAGCTAAAAAGGAAGGGTATGAGGAGGGAATTGAGAAGGGAATCGAGAAGGGAATTAAGGAGGGAATTAAGGAGGGAATTGAGAAGGGAATTAAGAAGGGAATCGAGAAGGGAATCGAGAAGGGAATTGAGAAGGAACGAACTTCGTCTTTGAACGCGCAG
>ONJR01000146.1 GCA_900318195.1 uncultured Planctomycetota bacterium | reverse complement strand
TGAGAAATTAATGGCGGCTGAACTGCCGAGAAAAAAAAAGGCAAATTTAAAGAGCGCTGACCCGAGGGATCTGCATGATTCGCGTCTTATAGACGCTCGGGACGCGCTTGTTAAAAACCTGCAAATTCAGAACTGGGGCGAAGCGCTCGAGAAGGGGTTGTGCCATTCTATATTAAGTGGGAAGACAAAATTTTATTATAGTCCAATCGAAGGCGACCTACTAGAAGCGCTTCAGAGAATTATTCGCTACGTCAAAGCGCAACAGCTCGCCAAAATGGCAAACGCGCTCACGGCGCGATACGCGCTACTGCGCGAAGTCGACCGATTTTATAATCGCTTCAAGCGCGACAAGGGCGCGTACCGCTTTGACGACGTCGCGGAAATACTGTCAAAACTGCAACTGAAGGATCAGTTACAGCGCATTGTCTACCGGCTCGACGCAAAAACCTCGCACCTATTGCTCGACGAGTTTCAAGATTCGTCCCCGACACAGTGGGCTATTATCCGTCCGTTCGCCGAATCGATTACTCAGCGCCGTTCTGACGACCTTAATCTCAACGATCCAAACGACGTCGCCAAACTAACCTCATTCTTCTGCGTCGGCGACGTCAAGCAAGCGATCTACGGTTGGCGAGGAGGCGTCGCGGAAATTTTCCAGGAGATTGAAGACACGCTGCCCAACTTGAAAAAGGAGGGCATGGAAATCAACTGGCGAAGTTGCCCTGCGATTATCGACGTCGTTAATGAAATCTTCCACAATCTAACCGCGAATTCTCTCTGGAACGACGGCGTCCCCAATAGCGAAGCTGAAGACAAGCAAATGAAAAGAGACGCCGTTCTCAGAGCGGTCGAAAAGTGGCAGGGACAATTCCAGGATCACGTGGTCTCCAAGCCTAATCAAGAGAAAAAGGGATATTGGGCGCTCGAAGTCGCGCCTCGGTGCGACGAACTCAACGAAAAGCCCGACGACGAAAAATTTGCGCCCATCTATCGTTGCAATCACGAGGATCAGCCGCGAATTCTCGAGCGAGACGTCAACGACGCGCCGCCGATTTTTGACGCCGACGAGCTCAACGACGACGAAGAAGAAGGCGAAGATGAAAATTCGGCAAATGAGGAGTCGGTGGGCAAACGTCAAAAGGCGACGACTCTCGAATACGTCGTTCAAAGAATCGCACAACTTAATAAGCAATATCCTGAATATTCGATCGGCGTGCTCGTGCGCTCGCGAAACTACCTCAATCAAGTTATTCGAGGACTCAAAAGGAAGGGTATCGAAGCGAGTACCGAGGGCGGCGTCCCGATCGTCGACACGGCTTCAACCCTAGCCGCGCTGTCCCTTATTAAGCTCGCCGCGCACCCCGAAGACACGGTCGCCGCATTCCACGTCGCAAACGTCGCGCCGCTCGCGGAACGGTATAATCTCTCTACGCGCAATTACCGAGAGGCGGCCGGACGTGTCTCTTCCTATCTCCGTGAACAAATAGAAACCTTCGGGCTCGGCAAATTCGCGTCCGACGCGCGCGCGTTGCTCAACTCGCTTTACGTCGACTCGCGCAATCGCGAACGACTCGATAAATTCGTTGAATACGCGTTCACTTACGAAGAAAACGAGCCGCTCGCGACCCTCGATCAGTTCATTAACGCTGTAAAACAAGCAAAAGCAGAATCACCGTCCGCAAAAAACATACGCGTTATGACGATTCATTTGTCCAAAGGACTAGAATTCGATATCGTCGTACTACCCGAACTCGACGTCTCCTCATCCAGTTTTGATCTTGTCCGGTTGAACTACAGCGACCTTTACGCAGGTCATGAGCTCAAACGCAACCCGGAAACAGGCGCGCTCGAGCGATCGTCCCTCACCCCTATTCAACGCGTTGTCGGATACGCTAACAAGGAGGTGAGACAGATACTGCCGGAAGAGTACAAAACAATCTTCGCATACGAACAAGAAAAGCATATGGAGGAGGCGTTATGTCTGTTGTACGTCGCCATTACGCGACCTGTGAGAATGCTCGTCGCTATTATCAACCCGGTTCTGCCGAACAGCAGCAGCAAGAAAAAGGACAAACAGCAGGACGCGGCAACTGAAACAGACCCGTTACAAGCGCCGTCCTCCCAATTACTCTCGTTCGCTAATATTCTGAGACGCGCGCTAGGCGGCTCAAACGAAAAATGCGATCCAAGCTCGCGCTACTTCAAACACGCGCAAGTAATATACGAAAACGGCGACCCCAACTGGGCGGACGACGATCGCAAGCAAACGGCGCCGAAGCAAGCGACGCAAGAGAAGAAAAGCGACGCGATACTAGCCCCTACTATACTCCGCACGCGCGAAAAGAGACTGCTCTTCAAGCGCGAGACCCCGACCGGTGGGCGCGACACGTTGCAGTGGGTTCCCGAAAGCGCCTATAAGCGCGGAACGGCGCTACACGCATGCTTCGAACTCGTCGATTGGCTCGACCTCGACGGAATTCCAGACGACGAGCAGATCGAAAGAATTCTATTCCCATTGCTCATGAATCGTGCGGAAGTCGACAAAACGAGCCGCGAATTCAAACGAATGTGCCAAACGCCGTACGTGCAAGCGCTACTGAGTCGCGCAAGCTACGAACAGCCAGACGCGCGTCAGAACGGTCCGCGCGCCGCCGTGCAACTCGACGCGCCTAATCCGCGCGCAAGCTGGCGCGTCTATCGCGAACGACCATTCTCGACGCGGCGCGGCGAAACGCTATGGCGCGGCGTGATCGATCGACTAACGCTTCTTTACGACGGCGACAAGGTCGTCGCCGCCGACGTTGTCGACTATAAGACCAACCAATTCCATGTCGAGGATCATCGTCGCGCAGACGATCCCACGCTCGTTCCGCAAGAGACGCTCGACGAATATCGACGTCAGCTCGCTTATTATGGAAAGGTCGTTCAGGAACAGTATCAACTGCCGGAAGACCGAGTCTCGCTACGGCTAGCGTTCGTCTCGCACAATTTCACTATTGACGCGAAGTCGTGAATAGACTATAGAATAAAAGGATTGTATTAACGCCGCTACGGCGAATGAAAACTTAACCACGGAGGAGAAGATGTCGTCCGACAGGAATCGCGACGAGAGTCGTGAATACGAGCGCGACGAGCCATACGGCTCGCTAGCGGCGCACCGCGCGCGGCGGAATGCTGAGACCGGCGAAGAAGAATACGTCGATTGGTCGCAAACCAGACGGCTCGGCTCGCACAAAAGCGGTAAAAGATCGAACGTGCTCGCGTTCGGCGCCCCTTTCGTATTGGTCTCGGCAGGTCTGCTATGGTTCAGTCTACACGGACGCGACAACTCGCTCGTACGATACGCGCAACACAACGAAACGGGACGCGTAAGAGAAACGATCGAGAAAAGCGACTCGACGACAGTGACGTATAACGCGAATAATACGGACGAAACGGACGACGGCGCCGACGATGCGCAACGCGAAGAAGGAGCCGACGACACGCAACGCGCAGAAGGAGCCGCTACGGAAGAAGCGGAGAACACACCCTCCGTTCCCTGGGGGTATCGCGTCGTTTCGCACAAGAAACAGCTACTTGACGAAAACGCGACCGAAAGCGAAGCGAACGTCGACTCGGATATCGACGGTTCCGCAGACGCGGCGAGCGAACCGACGCAGGAGACCGGTCGGCAAGCCGAAGAGCCGGAACGCAAATACAATCTCCCAACGTTCGACAATATGCCGTCAAAGCGAACTAAAAGGGCAAAGCGCTCACAAGCGGACGCCCCGACCCAAGAAAGCGACGAGTCTGAATCAGGCGAAATTCTCTTCGACGACAATAGCCACGAAACGCAAGGGGATGGAGAACCTGTCGACGAAGTTTTCGACGAAACGAGTAGTCCCGACCTGGAAACGTCCGACCCGCTAAACGACGAACCCGGTCAGAGCGAGTTAATTTCCGCATTCGATCCGCTCGTCGCGGTCTTCAACGCGGATCCCGAACCAACTCAAGAGAGCTCGCAAGAGACTGAAATTACCGAGCCTGAACCGCCGACCGGTCCCTCGGAAGAAGAACTCGCTGCGGCGCGCGCCCAGATCTCGCAGCTAGAGTTCACACTCGAGAAAGTTAAGGAACGCGATCTGCGCGACCCCGACGAGGCGATCGAAGCGATCGACCCGATTCTCGAAGAAGCGGAGGCGCTACTAGCGTCCGCGCCGGAAGAAACGCGCGAAGAAGCGCAACGCGCGGTCGACGCCGCGCGTAGCTTCAGCGACTTCTTCACGAACAACGCCGAGTTTCTCAGAAGACTCCAAACGCTAGACGACGCCGTTATGACCGACGAGTCCGCGCGCGCCTTTTTCGCTCCCTATCTCGAGCCGAACGCCGCGCCGAGCGCTACGGTCGCGCCGGAAATCGCACAGTATGAGCGCGAACTCATTAAAGTCGCCCAAACGCTCGACCCGCTACGCGCGATCGAGACCTGGAACGCCTTCATAGAGGAAAACGGCGAACGACTCGAAAAATACCACGTCGATCGCCAGACGGCTCAGACCGCGCTAAACTTCATTACCGAGAACGAGGCGAACGACGCTATTCCGCCGGAATTCGCTATTCTCGTCAAACGCCGAAACGAGTGGGAATACGACGTCAAACGTAACACGGCGACGCAACGCAAAATCTTCCTAGCGCTGGATCGTGCGGCGTCGCAAGAGCGCTGGACCTACGCGCCCTCGACCGAACTGTTCTATTATCTCACCGCGCCCGCCAAACCGGGCGTGAACGTCTACGCAAAGGACGAACATGGAACGCCGGGGTACGTGCGTATTCCAGCCGAGGCCAAGGAAGTAGGACTCGCGGAGTCGCCGCAAAAACAACTGTTGACGAAACTGGCGCAAAAAACGCGCGACATTCCCGATGAATTGCGCGACGAAGATCCTGCAAAATGGTACGCGCTATGGTGCGAAGTACTCGCCGAGCTTCACGAAAGCCAGGAACTCGACCCGATTCTGCAGTATCGACTCCTCAAGGAGATCGCGACGATACTTTCGTCGAGCGATTACCAATTCGACAGCAGATTGGCGCAGATTAGAAAAGTACTCAACGCGCCGCAATTGGCTGAAAATCGCAAAATTAATCTGTTCAACGCCGAGGATCCCGATCTTAAATCGTTGCGCAATTTCGCCGCAACAAGATTAAGGTTCGTCCCCAAACAACTACCCACCGTATCGAAAACGACGGAGCGCCTCAACGCGTCTGTTGAACGTTGCGCGTTTAGATACCTGCGGATAGGGTGGCTTGATCGAGACTATTCCGGCGAACCGAAGTTCCGACGCGCCAATAACGTCGACGCGCCGGAAGGAGAACTATGGGTCTATGCGCCGCAGGAAGATCAAACGAGCTGGCGCAAAATTGGCGAACTCGCAGGCGAACAGGTCAATCTGACGATAGCGTCCGACGCGATTCCGCGAGGGTCGATCGTATTCTGCCGCACGCCGGCGCGCGAAACGAAGAAAGTCGCGAGACGAAACGTCGAAGACGCTATCTTTAGGAGATAAAACGAGGACGTCAGATAAACGGTTCGCATAATTAAAACCCCGAGGGAGAACGTCGTGCATTATGACGCGCTCCGTCGGGGTCGTTTTATACCAAAACTCATGCGCAGAGTCGCTAGCGCGACTTGCGCCGGATCGACGCCTGCGATATTCACAAGTTCGACGCGCGTCAATTCGCGAAATCCGCCGATTCTATATCAAGTCGTTCGCGACTCGTCCAGTTACGCATATTCGTTAGGCGCCCCTTAATTCAGCCTCTCTATGCGGCGCCATTCACTTGCCTTTTCCATATTCTTCTGAACGCCGTTTCCAGTTTCATAGCGTTCGGCAACCTCTGAAATCGCCGCGACGTCGTAGGATTCTGCCGCCTTGAGATACCACTTAAACGCTTTCTCTTCGTCCCGATCAACCCCGTCGCCGTATTTATAGCATTGAGCTACCTCGCAAAACGCCGCGACGTCGTAGTCTTCCGCCGCCTTGAGATACCACTTAAACGCTTTCTCTTCGTCCCGATCAACCCCGTCGCCGTATTTATAG
>ONJR01000159.1 GCA_900318195.1 uncultured Planctomycetota bacterium | reverse complement strand
CGCCGCGTCAAGTCGCCGAGCGCGTTAAAGCGTTTATTAAAACTCACTAGGAACCGCATTTCATAAGGAGTCTACGCAATGAACAATTCCTTCTGTGTAAAAGACGTCGACGGAGGCGTCGCTATCGTTAAGTATCAAGGTTCGCTAGCGGGCGACGGCGACGTCGTCATACCGTCTCAAATCGACGGAAAGAACGTCGTCGCTATTGCTGGGAATGCGTTCAATCGCTCCGACCAACTCAAAAGCGTCGTTATTCCCGACGGAGTCAAGACGATTGAAGACGGTAACGACCTCGAAGGCGCGTTTGGGCAATGTCGATACCTCGAACGCGTCGTACTACCGTCAACGCTAGAAGTGATCGGCGACCAGGCGTTTTCTGATTGCGCGTCCCTAAAAGACGTCGTTATACCCGAGCGCGTAAGACGAATTGGAAAATACGCGTTTGCTTGGTGCGCGTCCTTTACCGCAGACGCTTTACCCGAATCCGTTCGCGAAATTGAAGAAGGCGCTTTTTCTTACTGCAACGCATTATCGCGACTTGTTCTACCAAAGGGAATCGTCGAAATTGCTCAGTCTGCGTTTGACAATTGCGGATTGATCGAAGTCGATCCGAACAATGAAAACTACTGCTCGGAGGACGGCGTACTCTTCAATAAAAGCAAGACGAGACTCCTACACTTCCCCGTAAACAGCGCCTTTGACGAATACATTGTGCCAAGCACGGTCGAAGAAATATGCGAAGGCGCCTTTTCAGACGCGTCGACCTCCTCAAATCTAAGAAGCGTCGTGATACCAGAGGGAGTTAAAATCATCGGTATGAACGCCTTCTTTATGTGCTGGTTGAAGAAGCTCGTGATTCCCAAAAGCGTCGAAGAAATCGGAGACGAAGCTTTTGAAGAGGGTCCGGAAACCGTGTACGTCTATCCGGATAGCTACGCTGAAGAGTGGGCTAACAATAATCTCGCCGACTTCGTGGTCATAGGATATGATCCGGACGAAGACGAAGACGAAGACGAAGAAGAAGAAGAAGAATAGCGCGGTAGCGAACGCTAGAAGTCATTTCATAACGGAACCCGATTCATGAACGTTTGATATACAAAAGAGCCGCTGATTGTACGTCGCTACGAGTTCGACTCAAAGAAGAAGGCGGCGTTGATTTAATCTGTCGACGCCGTAAAGATTGCAAACATAAGATACAGGATCGGCAAAAACTCATACGTTATAAAAGGCGTGGGATTGTCGAACGTACCAATTCGTGGCGATTGAATTTCAGAAGCGCGGCTACTCGATATGACAGATTCATATCAAGTTACTTTGCATTTCTTCTCCTTGCGCGTATTATGATTGTGATAAGGAGGTTATGAAAAGACTTCTAGTCCCAAGCCCTTGCGCGAAAAGTTCGCGAAGTTACGACGCTCTAGCTAAGTCGATCGCTTGCGACGTGAAGTCCTAAATTCGGATAATGATCAACTTGACAAATTCTGATCCCGAAAACGCCTTTCTAAGGCGCTCTCGGGATCTCACGCAACGTTATTTGACGCTTGATTCATTATCGATATGCTTAGGTAAAACGGTAAATCTTACCGTCGCCTTACGCGGATATTCTCGCGCCATGTTTGCAAGAGGACGCTCTGCTTCGTCGCAATATTGTCTTGTAAAGAAGGTCAGCTCGTACTCTCCAGGCTCTGTTAAAACGTAATTTTCTAAAAGATCGAAACTTTCATATGGAAGATCAAATGTTTCTCCTGGTTTTAAGGTTACAACTGGAAATAGATTTGTCGACGTGCTCTTCTTGAGGTCGTAGTAATTACGGACGCCAGTTTTTGTGAGGAAAACTACTTGACCGTCGTCAACTTTTCTAATCATGATTGAATTGAGAAAGAAGAAAGACAGGTCACTTTCCGAACACGTAACGCGGACGTCGCGGTCAGAAATATTCTTTATGCCAACCCAAAGTTGCGTAGGCGTTCCTAGTTCAACTTTCGACGGAAGCGATATTGTCCATGCTAATTGCTCGAGATCCTTATTACTAAGCTCGCGAACTGGAAGCGTCGTTCGATTGACGTCTAACTCACCTTTTGAATTGAAAAGAGGTCTCGTCGAATTAAGAAAGAAGTTGTACGTCAAACGAAATCGCCAGTAATATGTGCTTGCATGTCGCGACGTCGAATCGAAGGGAGCTATCGCCCTAAAACGTTCCGTTACGAGCTCATTAGAGGGAATTGGCGTCGGTTTGGGATTGATAATCTCTTCATTCGCTTCTTCCTTAGTGGTGAACGAATATGTTCTTTGCTGTAACCGATTATCGTCAATTGTTATCGTAGACGAATCAGTAGCGACGGCGCTTTCTTTTTTATTGTCGTCGTTACAAACAACCCCAATGAGAGAAGGAACACAATAGCGCGAGTCTCTTCTACATTCATCGTAAAACAAATCGCTGTGCGTGAAGTTAGTTGTAATGCGTTGCATATTATTATCTGCAGTAGATACTGCAAATTGACGCTCAATACAAACAGACAATGTCGTTCTGTTGCCGGACGAATTGACGTACTCCGTCATAGACGTTTGCATAATAACAAACAGTACGAAAAATAGCGAGACAATTGATTTCAACATAATGAATCTCCTTATCATAATGACGCTGACGTCTACCAATTCGTATAGTATCGTATGTTGTCGCTCCATTCTTGTAGAGAAGGAGAAAGCACATATGACAATGAGTAAGAGACATTACTTTGAATCCATCCTACTAAAATATCATAAGTAGCTTCGCAGTTCCAACTCCACTGGACTTGGTGTATAGGTATCGTCTCCATGTAATCAGTGTCTAGTTGCGCCGTGCAACATAAGGTCGTTTCGCTATCCGTTGGCGGCGACGCGAAAGGAACGGGGGTTGCCGAGAGCGCGAGGCGTTTCTCACGGGCTTCGAGCGCGAGACGACGCGACGTGAGGACGTTATTGACGCTCTTGCGAACAGAACCGGCGAGCCGGACTGTAAAAGTGAGAAGACGTTTCATGAAAAACTCTCCTTAATAAATTCTCACCACACAATTAACTTGTAGCCAACAAACCTTGCGCGAAAGTTCGCGCATTTACAATGATCGAACTGATTCGATCGCTTGCGACGTGAAGTCCTAAATTCGGATAATGATCAACTTGACAAATTCTGATCCCGAAAACGCCTTTCTAAAGCGCTCTCGGGATCTCGCGCAACGTTATTTGACGCTGGATTCACTGATTTCGCACTCCGGCAAAACGGTAAATCTTACCGTTGCTTTTCGCGGATACTCGAGCTCCTGGTCGACCGCCGGTTCGCCGTTATCGTCGAGAAAGCGACGCGTATAGAAGGTCAGCTCATATCCGCCGGGTTCGGAAAGGTCATAATATTTCGCAAGATCGAACTCGCCAGGAAAACGTAGATCGTACGTCTCGTCTGCATCAATGAAAATTGAGTATACTAATAATCTTCTAGTCGACCACCCGTAGTAAAAATATTTTATTCCTTCCTTTGTCATTTTAACAGGTATGGGCGTCTCCTGTAATTTGACCAGGTTAATTGACGCTAGATAAAAACCGTGCAGAACAGTAAGGTCTCCAAACTTGACAGGCTTAGGAGACACGTTTTTTAGCGATACTTTTAGCATAATAGGATCGCCGGAGATATTGGCTTCCGATATTGCTATTTGCCATTGCAAATCTGGAAGACATGATTTTTTTGCTGGGATAAGCCAAGGAAACCCCGTTGCGTTTGTGGCGCCGCCAAACGCAATAAGATAATAATCGTACTGAGAGCTGAGACTATGAAGGATATTGAGTGGATTAGCTGACTGATTAACACATCTAGAAATCGCTTGACTTCGTGCATAAATATCATAGTTTGACGGCGAAAATGACGAAGAAGGAGAAGCCAGTTCAGTACGAGCTTCTTGTTCCGATCTAAAAACAAACTTCGATTCGTGTTTTTGCTCTTGGCTTAACGCTGATATTTGCAGGACGCCCCAAAAAACAAATAATGCTAACGTCGTTATATTTTTGTAATTCATGATCATATGACCTTTACCAGTGTAGATTCGGTTCAATATTGATGCTCCATGTTTGAAGTGGGACGACCGTCTCGCATATTCGTTCGGTTACGCTTGACGCTTCAAGAGACCAGTTATTATTACGTTGATTGTCGACAGCTCTTGCTCTCCATCGCAAGTACATACGAGACAACGGAACCCAAATGCAATCAGTACCACTTGGTTTATATATAAGGCTTATGGTATAGTTTACGTCAACCTGAACAGCGTCATAGCCGTTAGCGTATTTATATCCGAGACCTTCAGACGGCTGATCAAAAGTGTCTACGTAGTCTGGAGTACTACCAAGGTTCTTGCTCTCCTGAGTTAGCTCGATTCCTCCATCTTCAAGCTCTCTGATGATTCCATACGGGAAACGCAAATCGAGGGCGTTTATGTAAGCTATATCTCTTTCTTCCCAAATTCCATTCTTTCTTTTGGAACTGTTGTCCTGCAGGGTAATGAGATAATTGACTTCTCCTGTGGCATAATTCCCTGGCGTTAGCTCGGCAGCCCCTAAATTAGAACCGTATAGGATTCCAGGCGACATAATAGTTGGGTCGCCATTACTATTAGGTCTAATTTCGGAACGAGGGACTAGGTAATTGCAAAAAATGTTTGCCTCAGGCGCCACTACGTTAATGTTCGCAAAACAATGTACCATTGCCGAACGTTGATCATTTGATCCGTTTGGAGTCCATACTAATGGAACGTTGCACATTATTAACATATTCTGCTTCTCTACTTCATAGAACGCTATTGTTTCGCTGGAGTAATCAGATTCGCCAAGATATTCAACGGTACAACTTTGCGCTGTTGGAGTATAATTCTTCACTCGCGACTCGCCACCAAGCGTCGACATAAAAGACCAAGCTTGCGATCCGTCCAAGGTTGGATTGTTAGAAATCGACAGTCTCGAATCCATACCAATTCGAGCTTCAATCTTCTGACCAACAATTACGTTACTATTAGCCGCGGTAAGCGGAACAAATTCGCCTTCGCCTGCTACTTTTATCAAAATTTCAGCATACGCAATATGCAGGTACGCTGATTCTGACGCGGCGATCGTTTCACCGTCGTCATACGAACCGTTATTATTCGCGTCGTGATACACGATATAATTGAACGTGAAATCGCGCGTCGCGGCGGCATTGGTTACATTATTAGGCTTCCTCCATACAAACGTATCGTTGCTCGAGCCAACCGATTTATTCCAATACGTTCCGGGATTGGAGATCGTTATGGCAAAGCCGTAACCAGACTCATTCGAGCCCGTCATAGACGCCGGTACGGTAACAGTACCGTAAGGACCTTGAATAACGACAAGTTCCAACTCTGGGTTCGTCGCCGTACCGTCAAAACAACCGGCGACCATATTCCCAGGCGCGCCTAGAGCGAGGGACAAAACGGCATTCCCGCAACCTGCGTCGCATCCGTCGCCTCCGCATCCGTCTCCGCAACCTGATCCGCACCCGTCGCCACATCCGCTGCCGCACCCGTCTCCTAGCGCGTCGTCTGGTACTTCGACGTCGTCTTCTTCGAGCGCCGCGCACGCGAGGAATTCGTCGGTTTCGCCGTATCCGAACGTTGTTTCTGAATCGACTGCGGCGCTCAAACCTGGCGCTTCCTCGATGAAAAAGTCTTCGTCTTCCGACCAGTCTGCTAGAATAGCGTTACACGCGTCGACGTTCTCATTGGTCTGCGCTCCGCCGTCCGCGCAACAGCGCTGCGGCGGAGCGGCGAGAACTTCGGCGGCAATAGGTATCGCCTCCATGTAATCAGTGTCGAGTTGCGCCGTGCAACACAAGATCGCTTCGTTATCCGTCGGCGGCGACGCGCAAGGAATGGGGGTTGCTGAGAGCGCGAGGCGATCTTCCAGAGACTCGAGCGCGAGACGACGCGACGCGAGGACGTTATTGACGCTCTTGCGAACAGAACCGGCGAGCCGGACGGTAAAACAGAAAAAACGTTTCATGATAAACACTCCTTAATAAATTTTCGCCACAATTAACTTGTAGCCAACAAACCTTGCGCGAGAAGTTCGCGCATTTACAATGATCGAACTGATTCGATTACTTGCGACATGAAGTCGCTGAATTCGGCGACAGCCTGTTCTCTTTCGAAAACAAGCGTTCGACGTTTAACGATCTCATCCACGAGCGCGCGCCGATAATCTGGTTCGCGTCCGAGGCGAACGGCGTTGGCGACGTATTCCTCGCGCGTTCTCGCTAGCGGAGCCGGCTCGACTCCCATCGTGCGATACGCCGCGAACGGAAAGCGCTGAACGAGAAGCTCGCCGACGAGCGACACGTTCGGAACGCCGCGCGCAAGCGCGTCGTAGAGCGTTACGCATCCGGAATAAACGCAGGAGTCCAAGAGGACGGTTGCGACCGAAAATAGCTGTCCGTATATTTTCGGGGATTGTCGCGAAACGAAAATTAATCGCTTCGCTAGCGTTGCGCCAACGTTTTTCGTTATGCGTTCTTTGATCTGTCGCGACACTTCGTCGTCGCGTTCGCCGAGCGTTATGAGTATCGAGCCGTTGGGATCGCGGTCGAGGATCTCTTTAAAGTAACGGTCAAATTCCGGGTGATACTTCGCCGGACGTTGTGGGCAGAAGTATATTGCGCCGGTCGGCGGCAGTCCCAGTTCTTCGCGAGTTCGTTTTCGCACGTCTTGAGCGAGCGGCTGAAAGATTGGCGCTTCATTCAACAGGACGAGCTTTTCGGTATAATGTTCCTGCGCGGTCTCAATTTCGGCGCGCTTTTGCGAAATGAAGTAATCGATTTGCGACACGCCCGAGGTACCGTGCACGCCCCAGGACGCTATCTGAATCGGCGCCAGACGTAGCATTGGCAGGAAGTAGTCCCAGGTCGTTCCTCCGACCTTCCAGTAGTATATCGCGTCGCACTGAAGCTCGCGAATAGTCTCCGCCGCCTGCTCGAAATCTTCCGGTATCTCGACTCGCAAGGTCGCGTCTTGACGAGCAAACGCCGAAGCGGACGCCGCGCGATAAATGAGAACCGTTTCCCACTTCTCAGGGTCGAGTCGCGAAATGACGCCTGACATGGAGCGTAGAAACCCACCCTCCGCGCCGGGGGACGCTATAAAACCAATGCGAAATTTACCCGAGCGTCGCCGCGACTCGACCGGCGTCTGCTCCGACTCAAAAGAAGGCGCGTAAAATTGCGCGAACTTCTCTTTAATCTCGCGACAGCATCGATTGTGATGCGCGAGTTGAAACGACGGTATGAATCCTTCGCGCGCGAGAGTCCGCCAGTCGAATTTTGGGCGTTCCGCAATCGCTTCGTCAAGTTCTGCTGAGAGTGATCGCCAGTAATCGTCGATCTTCTCTGAGGTCTCAAAATAGAAGGGGCACAGACCTAAATATCGCCAGCGTTCGGGCGAATCGAAACGTTGGTTGGCGTAGGCGTCGCGCTTGATCGCGCGAAAAAGCCTCTTAGCCGTTTCGCGTCGTCCTGCAAGCGCGTCATATTCCGCCAGCTTTCTAGTCGCGCTTTCACCGATATGCGAGCGCTCGTCGGCGTTTTCCTGCAGCGCGTCGGCGGCTTGCGCCCAATTGCGCGCGTTGGCGTATTCTTCCGCGATGAGCATAGGATATTTTTGCGCGTCCGAGTCGAGCGCTTTTGCGCGTTCGAGCGTCTTAGCGCTCTCGGTATATCGCTTCTGTCGTCGCCGTAGAAGCGCGAGGGTTAGTAGCGCGTTCAAATGATTCGGATTCAAGCGCAACGCTTCGAGAAGCGCTCGTTCGACGTATAAGTAGTCGTCCTTTCCGCGTGTGAGCGCTTTGCGCGCAGACTTCGCGTCTCTTTCAGCGCGCGCGTCGTGAAGTAAGAGGGACGCTTGACCGAGATTGGCGAACGCGTCGGGATAGTCTCGTTTGAGTTGAATCGCGCGTTCAAACTCGCGTTTCGCGTCGTCGAGCCTTCCCAAACGCATGAGCGCGACGCCGTAATTATTACGTAGCGCCGCGTCCTCAGGACGCGCGGCAATAGCGCGTTCGAGGATGGTAATCGCCGCGTCCGTATCGCCGCGCGCAAGCGCGTCGACTGCGGAGTAGGCGTCGCTACCTTGTGCGGAATAGAGCAAACGGCAATCGTCGCCTGTTCTCATACGCAAATCCTTACTCGGCGCAAAACGCCGGGGATAACAAACCTCTGTTACAATATCAATCGCTGTTAGCTACGACGAGCTAAATCCGGGACATCATCCACTGGTATAACCATTATACCAAAAGAAATACTCCTGTCAAGTCCTCGAGAACCGCGTCGTTCAAAATAGGCTTGCAATTCGATGGCGGTTGGCATAACAGAGACTGAATCGTTTGTTATAGTTTGCTGGTCTTGTTGATGTTTTTTCCACGCCCATAGCAAACTAGCAAGCGCCCCATTTTATGCAACTCTAATCTCAGAGGCTACGACTTTAAACTGGACAAAATGCGTATTAGTAAAAATTTGGATCAGGCATATGTTTTACGCCAGAAGACGCGTATTTTCTCGGAAAAATGTCTCGTATCTTCCACACGCAAATCATCCGCGACGGCGAAATCTCAGTACGGCGACTGGGTAGCTGAACGGAGTTTGCTTGCGAGAACGCGGCGAACCGAGACGTCTTCTAGCGCATGACCTTGCTCGGTACCAAATGAAAAAACGCGCGAACACCTACAAGGAATTCGCGCGTCTTGTCATATCTTACAGCAGTCGGTCGTCGACTACTTGCCCGAGCGTCTGAACCGCCCCCAGAAGTTCGTGTTCACATATTCGCGCCAGCGTTGAACGAGCGCGTAGAACGGAGGGAGAAAGCCTATTCCCAGAACCGTAGCCGCTATCATGCCCCAACCTGTGCAAATCCCAACAATACGGCGCGAAACCGAACCTGCGCCCGTCGCTGTCATAAGAGGAATAACGCCGACGATAAAACAGCCCGCCGTCATCATGATAGCGCGATAACGCTGCTTCGCGCCGTTGAGCGCCGCTTCCTCTATTGGAACCCCCGATTCGCGCTCCTGCTTCGAGAATTCGACCGTAAGAATCGATATCTTACTCGCCAAGCCGAGCAACATGATCAAGCTCAACTGAGCGTAAACGTCCAAGTTCAGACCGCAAATCTTCATAGCGACCATGGCGCCAAACGTCGCGAAGAGAACGTAGAGCAAGACGGGAATAGGAACCGTCCACGACTCGTATTTCGCCGCAAGGAAAAGGTAACCGAACGCTAACGCCAAGAGCATAAGCACGCGCAACTTGCCTTCGTTGCCGCGCTGGTGATAGCTAAGATCCGTCCATTCGACCTTATACTCGCGCGGAAAATGATCAAATACTACCTCTTCGATCTGACGCATAACGTCGCCTGTACTCGCGCCAGGCGCCGGAATCACATTAATCGGCGCGCACATTGCCATATTAAAGCGCGTTATACGTTGCGCGCCAAGGTCGTAACGCATCGTCGCAAGTTCTGAAAGAGGAATCTGCTGACCCAAGCGATTACGAACGGTAAGCTCGTCTATATTGCCGACGTTCGACCTCTCGCCCTCTTCCGCTTGAACTTTGACCTTAAAGGAGTATCCGCTTGCATTGAAGTCGTTCACGTAATAAGACGCTATCTTACTTTGCAACGCCGAATAGACCTCGCCCTTCGATGACGACAGCGCCGCCGCCGCTTGAGGATCAACGTCCAAAAAGAGTTGCGGCGTGCTCGCTGTATAAGAGCTAAACGCGTACGCTACGTTCGGAAAGACGCTCTTATCGTTAAGCATACCGAGCAGGCGACCCATATCCTTCTCTAACGTCTTCGGCGTGCCGTTTTGATTCGCCAGCATAAAGGAGACGCCGCCCGTCGCGCCAAGTCCCATAATTGCGGGTGGTTGGAACGCCGTTACTGTTCCTTGAGGAATCGAAGCGCAACGCGACATAACTTCGTTGCAAATATAGTCGATCTGCGTCTCAGGAGTCTTACGATTATCCCAATCGTCGAGCTCAATAATACCAAGCCCGACGTTTTCGCACATACCAGAAATGAGAGAGAAACCCGAAACTGAAACTATATTGCGCACGCCGGGTATCTCCGACACTTTCTCCTGAAACTGCTCAAGCGCGTCGTTCGTACGCTTCAGAGGCGCGCCAGAAGGCAGAAGGATTTCGCACAAAAGCGCCCCTTTATCCTCGTTCGGAATAAAGCCTTCGCTCAACTGCTTAAAAGCCCAAGAGTTCAGCCATGCAATAACCGCGATTATCAGAACCGTCAACAAGCTCTTGCGAACAAAAGCCTTGGAGATTGCGAGATAAATATTCTTCGTCGTCGAAATATTCCAATCAAAGAACCGGAAGACGAAGTTTTTCTTCTTACCCGTATGCGGTCGCAGTAACAACGCGCAGAGCGCCGGACTGAGCGTAAGCGCGTTAATCGCCGAGAAAATAATCGCTACGCACATCGTTACCGAGAACTGCTTATAAATCGTACCGACTATACCGCCGAAGAACGAAAGCGGAGCAAAAATTGCAACCATGACGAACGTCGACGCTAAAATCGCGCCCGTCGTCTGCTTCATACTCTTAACCGCCGCGTCGTACGGCGAAAGATGTTCCTGCTCAATGAGGCGCGTCGCGTTTTCAACGACGATTACGCCGTCGTCCACGAGAAGACCGACGACAAGAATCAATCCGAACATCGAAAGAACGTTAATCGAAAAGCCCAATAAGGACATAACGAAGAACGTGCCGAGCAACGAGACGGGGATCGCGACTGCTGGAACGATCGTCGCGCGCCAATCTTGCAGGAAGAAGTACGTTACGAATACGACAAGCACAAGCGTTAGCACGAGCGTAAAGACGATTTCCTCGATACTCTTGCGAATAAATTCCGTCGGGTCGTAGCCTAGTTTGCCCTCGACGCCTTCGGGTAGACGCTTTTTAATATCCTCAAGCGTCTTATTGCACTCGTTAATTACGCTCACCGCGTTCGCGCCCGTCTGACGGTACAGTTGCAACGCGACCGATGGCTTGCCGCCCCAGTAGCTATTGTTCATGTACATTTCCGCGCCAAGCTCGACGCGCGCGACGTCGCCAAGCGTTACCTGACGACCGTCGTCCGTTGTCTTAACGATCATCTTCGCGAACTCGTCCGCCGACGTCCCGCGACCCGGCGCGTCGACCTTCAGCTGAAGATAATCGCTCGACTCCTCGCCTCCGAGCGTGCCGATCGCCGCTTGGATATTCTCCGACTGCAACGCCGCAACGACGTCGCTCGCTTCCAGCCCAAGTCCAGACAGCTTCAGCGTGTCAAGCCAGACGCGCATCGACCAGTTCCGTTCGCCCTGGATATCGATATCGCTCACGCCCTGAATGCGCGCAAATCGATCCTTAACGTTAATCCGAACGTAGTTCGCAAGGTCAAGATAGGAAAACTTCTCTTCGTCCTCCGTCGTAAAGACGTAAAGACCTATCATATCGGTCGAGCGTTTCGCAACCTTAACGCCGATCGCCGTTACTTCGCGAGGCAATTTCGTATTCGCGCGATTGATCGCGTTCTGGACGTTGACCTGAGCCACGTCGGAGTTCGTGCCGGGCTGGAAATACAGCGTGAGGTAATAGCTGCCGCTATTTTCGGACGTCGAGTTGAAATAGATCATATTCTCGATTCCGTTGACCTCTTCTTCAATAATGCTCGCGACCGTGTCGGTCATGACTTGAGAAGACGCGCCCGGATACTGCGCAAGCACGTAAATACAGGGCGGCGCAACCTCGGGATACTCTGCGATCGGCAGTCTGAAAATGCACAGAACGCCGAGTAGCGAAATTGCGAGCGAAATAACGAGCGAAAGTTTCGGTCGGTCAATAAATAACTTTGCAAACATTGGTTCCGTCCTCCATTCGACTAGCGAGCCTGATGAGGCGCGGAATTCAACTCGACCGGCGCGACTAACGCCCCGTCTTTCAATTTATTCATACCTTCCACGACGATCGACTCGCCCGATTCAACTCCGGCGAGCACGACCTGGTATTTACCGGAAATCGGACCTCGCTTAATAACGCGACGTTCGACGCGATTATCAGAATTCACCACGAAGACGAATTCCTCGTCGCCGTTCGTCTGCAACGCGGAGAGTAGCACGCCGACGAGCGGCTCTTGCAACTTGCGCGACAGTAGCACGGTCGCATAACTACCGGGGAAGAAACGGTAGTCGGCGTTCTCGAGCGTCGCCCAAATGACGACTGTGTTCGTACTGGGATCGACTTTGTTGTCGACAAGTTCAATCTTAGCCTCAGGATATTTCGCGATCGCCTCTGGATCTTCGCGATCCTCGCCGACGGGACATACTTTAATCTGCGCGAGTTCGCGAATCCGCTTCTCGCCCTCGAACGTATGGCTGAAGACGCTTTCGCCGATCGCGAATTTCAAGTGAATCGGCGAGAAGGACTTCACGTCGACTATCTTACCGGTCTGCGGCGTTACAAGGTTGCCGCGAGTTACCGTTACCTTGCCGATTCGTCCGGAAATTGGGGTCTTAATCTTGGTGTAAGAGAGCGTGTTCTGAGCGTCCGCGAGCGACGCCTCGGCGAGCTGAACCGCCGCGCGCGCTTGAGCCAATCTCTGCTCGGCATTGTCAAAATCGAGTTGCGACCCGGCGTTGCGCTCAAGCAACTCTTTCGCGCGATTATAGTTCGTATCCGCGTTCTTAAGCTCAGCTTCCGCTTGAGCAAGTCCCGCCTCCGCCTTTTTAACCGCTACAACGTACGTTGTGTCCTCGATTTCAAAGAGCAGATCGCCGGCCTCGACAAAATCGCCCTCCTTAAAATTTACCTTCTCGATCCAACCGGTTACGCGCGGAACAATATCAACGTCGTCGATTGGAGACAGACGACCTGCGTACTGACGCGGCGCAAGATCCGTTATCGTTACCGCGTTCGCAACCGCGACAACCGCCGCCTGCTCGGCAGATTCGGAAGTCGAAGTTGACGCGCGAGAATCGTCCTGTGCGTTGGCAACCGGCTCGCGCGCAACGTTCGAACTTTGAGAAGAGAAGAAAATCGTCGCGACGAGCGCAACAGAGGCGCATAAGAACGCCGATAATGAAAAAACAAATCGTCCTCGTTTCACTGCTGTTCTAAATCTAATCGTCTAAGAAGCGTTCTTCCGGCGCGCGTCCGTTCGATCCGGAGAGGTCGTCGTCCCAAGGAGAATACGACTTCGGATTGGCGTAAGAGGCGGACGCTTACGCTTCGCGTCAAGGTCGCTCGACCCATATGGCACGCTCGTTCGGACGAGAGTAAACTCGACCGCAAGCGCGCGGAGCTCACTTCCGCTACGGTCGATTGTTATGCCGGAGACCGCAGGGACGTGCGTCTAAGTCGCTAACGTGTAGCTGCTCCATTCTAACCCGGTTGTGAAATTCGTCAAGCAAAAGAGAATGTAGAAAAGAGCGCAAAAACGTGGCAAACAGTACCGATTATACGAGCAGATGCGAACACAGAAAAGGCGGTTCGCGAAAAATACGTACGCGCCTCGCAACAAAGAGGGAGAAGTAATAATACTAAATACTAAAAACTAAAAACCCCTTTCAATGGCAAACGTCCCACATCGTAAACGGCGCTACTTCGCGCCGCCCGCCACTGAAAGGGGAATGAGAGCGCCGAACGACGTTGTAATTTACAAAAGGGAGAGTCGT
>ONJR01000059.1 GCA_900318195.1 uncultured Planctomycetota bacterium | reverse complement strand
TTTCGGGGCGTAGCTCAGCCTGGCTAGAGCGCTACGTTCGGGACGTAGAGGTCGCACGTTCAAATCGTGTCGCCCCGATTATAGCCGCGTCGTAATCGACGCGGTTTTTTGTTTCTTGCTAAGCCGTAATTCTTCCGGCGCTTGACCAAGCGCGCTTTCCTGCGATAATAGGGGCGCGTGTTGCACACGCTCGACTAATGTCGTTCGAGCGCACTATAAACTTAATCGACGTCAAAGGTATTCCCATGCAAGATCGCCTATTTTACGACAATCCCTTAATAGAACGTTACGCCTCGCGCGAAATGTGCGAGCTATTTGGTCCGCAAAAGAAGTTTTCGACCTGGCGAAGACTATGGGTCGCGCTCGCCGAAGCGGAACACGAGATGGGACTGCCCGTCACACAAGAGCAGATCGACGAACTACGCGAAAACGTCGATAAGATCGATTTCGACGTCGCGGCCGCTTATGAAAAGAAGTTGCGGCACGACGTCATGGCGCACGTGCACACATACGGCGAGTTGTGTCCCAAAGCGCGCGGCGTTATTCACCTCGGCGCGACAAGTTGCTTCGTTACCGACAACGGCGACTGCATTATCTACCGCGAAGCGCTAGAACGCGTGCGCGACCGTCTCGTACTCGTGATCGATCGACTCGCTAAATTCGCGCAAGAATACCGCGCTTTGCCGTGCTTGGGTCTAACGCACCTACAGCCCGCGCAACCGACGACTGTTGGCAAACGCGCAACGTTATGGACCTACGATCTTGCGACAGATCTCGAAGACCTAGAATATCGTCTCTCAAAGTTCAAGACGCTCGGCAATAAGGGCACGACTGGCACGCAAGCAAGCTTTCTCAAATTATTCGACGGCGATCATGCGAAAGTGCGCGAACTGGAAAGCAAAGTCTGCGAAAAGATTGGGTTCGAACGTCCCTTTGCCGTAACGGGTCAGACGTACCCGCGAAAACTAGACGCGCAGATTCTCGACGTCCTATCTCGCATAGCTCAAAGCGCGCACAAGTTCGGAACTGATATGCGCATTCTCGCGCATAAGAAAGAGCTCGAAGAGCCGTTCGAAAAGAATCAGATTGGGTCGAGCGCCATGGCGTACAAGCGCAATCCGATGCGTTGCGAACGCGTCTGTTCTCTTGCGAGATTTGTGATGAGTCTGCAATCGAGTCCCGCAATGACGATCGCGACACAGTGGATGGAGCGCACGCTAGACGACAGCGCCAATCGCCGCCTCACCATGCCGCAAGCGTTCCTCGCTATCGACGCTATTCTCATTATTATGCAGAACGTCGTCGAGAATATCGTCGTCTATCCGAAAGTAGTCGAAAAGAACCTGCGCGCGGAGTTACCATTTATGGCGACGGAAAACATACTCATGGCGGCAGTCGAAGCGGGAGGCGATCGTCAGGAACTGCACGAACGCATTCGCGTTCATAGCGTCGCCGCCGCAAACGTCGTTAAGGCGGAAGGCGGTGAAAACGACCTGCTAGAAAGACTGCGCAACGATCCTGCGTTCGCCAAAGTCGACGTCGACGCCGAGCTCGACCCCATGAAATTCGTTGGACGCGCGCCGCAACAGGTCGAAGAATTCATTGCGGAAATCGTCGAGCCGATTCGCGCGCGTTATCCGAACGTCGCGATTGCGGAATCGGAATTGCGCGTTTAACGCGAGGATAGGAGGAACGTTCTATGCTAACGTATCTAACGGCGGGCGAATCGCACGGTAAGGGAATCGCGGCGTTAGTAGACGGGTTTCCGGCAGGCGTAAAGTTGGACGAAGAGTTTATCGCAAGCGAACTGCGCCGCCGCCAATCGGGCTACGGTCGCGGCGGTCGTCAGGCGATCGAAACGGACGCGGCTGAGATTTTAACGGGCGTATTGCACGGTTGCAGTATGGGCTCCCCTATTCTGCTCTGGGTTAAAAACCGCGACTACAAGTTGGAGAGTATGCCAGAACTAACGCGTCCGCGCCCAGGGCACGCGGATCTCACGGGCTCGCTCAAATACGGAACGGGAATTCGAGCAATTTTAGAGCGCTCAAGCGCGCGCGAGACAGCTGGTCGCGTGGCGGCTGGCGCGCTCGCGCAGTTGCTATTGCGCGAGCTTGGAATTGAAGTTGTTGGGTACGTCGAGCGCGTCGGCTCAGTCGATTTAACGCCGAACGCTACAACGCTAGAACTTTCACCTAGCAAACAGCGCGAGCTTCGGAACGCTAGCGACCTCTTTTCGCTACGAGCCGACGCCGACGAGGCTGGCAAATCTGCGATCGACGTTGCGAAAGCGTCTGGCGACACGCTCGGCGGGGTCGTTGTAACGCGGGTGTATAACGCGCCATTCGGTCTGGGTACGCATGCGCAATGGTCGCGCAAGTTGGACGGCAAACTCGCTCAGGCGGTTGCGGCGATTCAGGCTTTCAAGGGCGTTGAGATCGGTTCGGGATTTGAACTCGCTTCGACGCCGGGTTCGGCGTCGCACGACGAAATTCTATGGGACGAATCGCAGCGAGTCTCGCGTTCGCTTGGTTTCGTCCGTCCGACAAATCGCGCCGGCGGTCTCGAAGGCGGCATGACGAATAGCAAGCCGATCGTCGTGCGCGCCGCGATGAAACCAATTCCAACGTTGCGCAAGCCGTTGCGATCGATCGATCTTGACACGAAGGAGTCGGTCGAGGCGTCCTTTGAGCGCAGCGACGCGTGCGCTATCTCCGCCGCTAGCGTTGTAATGGAAAACGTCGTCGCATTTGAAATCGCCGCCGCCGTCGTCGAGAAATTCGGAGGCGACTCGCTCGACGAAATTAAGGCGAGAATCGCGCTATTTGAAGAGAACGCTGCGAGGAGACTCGGCGCAATCGAGTATTAACGGCTACGACCTTGGACAAAGCGTTCGCGCTTGACGCCTGATAAGTTGCAGAAACGCGGACGCTAAACATGACGCGCGAAAACGCTCTACGCTACCCACGCGCCTTAAGTTTCGATCTCTTACGCAATTCGGCGACGACGCCAGGAACTCCGTCGGGGAAATATTGCCTCGCTAATTCCTGAGCGTATACGGGGTCAGAACTGGCACGGACGTATTCGTCAAATTTACCTGCGGGAAGAAGAATTGTTTTCAAGGCATTT
>ONJR01000164.1 GCA_900318195.1 uncultured Planctomycetota bacterium | reverse complement strand
GCCCGACCCGAGAACAGCGCCCTATTTAATCCAGCATCAGCTCAAGGGAACGCCGATCTTACCCTTTGTGGTCGCGCTCGAATCCTTTGCGGAGACGCTCGCGCCGGACGACGCGCGCCGACGCTGGACGTTCTGCGGCGTTAAGGCGGTCAACGGACTACTCTTTACGCAGTCGCGACCGTACAAGCTGCGCGTCGTCGCGGCGCGCGATACTGACGAATGCAGCGACGAATGCTGGAAACTGCGGCTCGTCGGCGAACGCGTGAACGCGCGCGGCGAGACGATTAACGATTCGTTCCTATACTTCACTGCGAACGCGTGCGCGACCGTTTCGCCGAACGCGACGTCGGTCGTGGCGCCGCGACTGGAGGTCGAACTCGACGGCGCGACCGAATGGCGACCGGACTATCCTGGACCGAACGCCGAGGGGTTCTACCATGGTCCGGCGTTGCAGAAGTTGAAGCGCTGCTACTTTAAGAGCGCGACAGAAGTCGTCGGCGTACTGGAAGCGCCGGAGCGAGCGGAGCTGCTCGGCGCGGAGTCCAAGCGCGCGACGCTCGATTGCGCGCTGCTCGACGCCGCGTTCTGGACGTGCGGCGCGCTCAACGGCTTTGCGCGACCGGGAAGGTCGGTCATTCCAGACTCGCTCGCCGTATTGCGCGGCGTTTCCGGCGTGATTACGCCGGGCGAAACGTGCGCGGTGCGCGCGCTCGTGCGCGAACGCAAGACGTTGCCAATGGGATACTCGCAGGTCGTCTTCGATTTCACGATTTACAATAGCGAAAACTACCCGATTTGGGAGGCGACCGGGTTCAAAGTTACAGAAATTTAGCGGTCGAGCGCTCGCTTACTTTAATTAGACACGTATTTCCGACAAGAGCGCGCGACGAGCGCGCGCGTGCGACACGACGTTCGCAAGATTCGGATTAAGGATATAACAATGATAGATCTTACAGGCAAAGTAGCGTTGGTAACCGGTTCGTCCCGCGGTCTGGGGCGCGCGACCGCGATTCGACTCGCGGAAGCGGGCGCCGACGTCGTGGTGAACTACGTAACGTCTCAGGGCGCGGCGCGCGAGACGGCGGAAGCGATCGTCGCGCTCGGACGTCGAGCGTGGGTTGTGCGCGCCGACGTCGGCGAGAAGGAAGACGTCGACGCAATGATGAATTTCATCGAGAGTCAGATCGGTCGGCTCGATATAATCGTTAGCAACGCGGCGACCGGCGGGTTCCGCCCGTTGCTTAAAGCGACGAAGACGAATTTCGACGCGGCGTTTCATGCGAACGTTCTACCGACGATTCTTCTGGCGCAGGCGGCGAAAGACTTGTTATGGCGCGCGGAGGGACGCGGTAAGATAGTCGCGCTGTCGAGCCACGGCAGTTTTAAGGCGTTGCACTGGTACGGGCTGATTGGCGCGTCGAAGGCGGCGCTGGAAGCGACGGTTCGGCATTTAACGCTCGAATTGGGCGAGCGCGTGAACGTGAACGTTGTGCTCGCCGGACTACTTGACACGGACTCGGGTCGGAAATTACCGGGCGCGGATCAAATGTTCGACGCGATCGTCGCGCATTCGATGGTCGGTAATCGCACGCTGAAGGTCGAAGACGTTGCGAACGCGATTCTATTCCTTGTCAGTCCGCTCGCCGACATGGTGCAGGGCGCGACCCTTGTCGTGGACGGTGGGTCGGCGATACACGCGTAATAGAAACGAGCGAATCATGACGAAGTATACAATTTTAACCGGCGCGACCGGTTTGCTCGGCTCCTTCCTACTGCGTGATCTCATGATCGAGGACGTTCCGGTCGTTGCGCTCGTGCGGTCGTCGAAGCTCGAAACGGCGACGGAGCGGGTCGAGGGGGTGTTGCAGCGCTTTGAGCGTCAGTTGGGTCGCGCGCTACCGCGTCCGATCGTTATGGAGTGCAATCTTCGCGAGCCGGAATTGGGGTTGACGAGCGAGGAGAAGGCGTGGCTGCGTCGCCATGCGGACGCTATTCTGCACAACGCGGCGAGTCTGAGTTTTGTGGAGACGGACGGCGGCGAGCCGTATAAGTCGAACGTAGACGGCACGCGCAACGTTCTCGAGCTCTGCCGCGCGGTTGGCGTGCGGAAGTTTTACCACGTCTCGACCGCGTACGTGTGCGGTAATCGCCGCGAAAAGATCATGGAGAAGGACTTCACGGATCAATTCGGGTTCGGCAACGCGTACGAGAAGAGTAAGTTTACGGCGGAGAAAATGGTGCGCGAGGCGGACTGGCTCGATTCGGTTACGGTCTTTCGGCCGGCGATCATCGTCGGCGACTCGGTAACCGGCTATACGTCGACGTACCACGGGTTCTACGCGCCTATGAAGATTCTCGTGCCGCTCGTCGATCCTCAGGACGTCGACGTCGCGGGGGTCGCGTCCTTTGGCGAGATACTCGGTATGAATCCGAACGACCATAAGAATTTCGTGCCGGTCGACTGGATTTCGCGCGTTATGACCGCCATAATTGTCGACAAGCGCTTGCACGACGAGACCTACCACCTCACGGCGGCGAATCGCGTCTCGATCGGCGACATGAGCCGACTCATTGCCGAAGGAATTAAGCGTTATAAGAAGCCCAGCGAGCGCCAGAGCGCGAATCGCGCAGCGTCCGATTTATCGTACCTGTTGCCGATCTTCCACGATCAAATGGAGGTCTACCAGGCGTACTGGCGCGACGATCCCGAGTTCGATATGTCGAACACGTTGCGCGCGGTCCCGCAATTTCCGCCGACCCCGATGACGCCGGAGCAGTTGCTCGTCTTCATTCGTTACGCGATCGAGAGCAAATTCGGATGGCCGAAGCCTAAGCCGACGCGAATCGAGTTCCCGATCGCGACCGCGCTTGAGACGAACGCTAATTTCGGCGAGTGTGAAATGACGAACGTATTTGGACTGCGCGTTTCCGGCGTCGGAGGCGGCGACTGGACGATCGGACGCGTTCAAGGTCAAGCGACCGCGACGCGCGGACTGCCGTGCGAAGCGCCGTTAATGACCGTTAATTCGTCGATCTTTCGCAAGGTCTACGACGCGCGACGCGCGGGCGATTTGCTAACGCGTTCGTCATGGGAGTGCGGAACGAGCGAGGAATTAGACGCCGCGATCGTCGCGGTCGGCGAGCTTATTAAAACGCACGCGTCAACCACATTGTAAACTAGAACTAGCGCCGGGGAAGAAATGAGATTTTCAAGGGATTACAAAGAGGAACCGATCGCGATCGTCGCCGTTGAGTGTCGACTCCCGGGAGGACGGAACGTCGACGAATTCTGGCGAGCCGTATGCGCTGGGAAAGTTGCGATCGATCATATTCCCGACGCGCGCTTTAATCGCGAGCTGCTATACGATCCAGAGGTCGGCGCGCGCAATAAGACGTACACGGATCTTGCCGCGCTCGTCGAGTATCCGCCGATCGATCGCGCGCTGACGCCGCTGCCGGACGGCGCCGAAGAGCGGTACGAAGTCGCGCATTTAGCTTACGTCGAGACGGTCGCCGCCGCGTGTCGGCGCGCGGGCTACGATCCGCGTAAGTTTCCGGCGCGCAATACGGGCGTATTCGTTGGTCACACGCGTCCGGGCTTTGTTTCGCAGGAGTGGTCGTATCGTTTTACTTATCCGGAGACGATCAGCTATCTCGACGAGACGAGCGCGTTCCAGGGCGCGGTTGCGGACGTTCCGGGCTTCTATCGCCGTCTCCAGGAGCGCGCGACGCAAGGGTTTGCGCGAGTTCCCGAGGGATTTCGACCGCTCTATTTGAGCAGCGATCTCGCGCGGCTCGTGGCGGAGACCTTTAAGCTCGACGGACCCGGCATGGTCTTTAATTCGGCGTGCGCGTCCTCTTTGCACGCGTTGAGTCAGGCGACGCTCGCGTTGCGGCGCGGTCGAATCGACGCGGCGATCGCCGGCGGCTCGACCTTCTTCCACAGCGACACGCTATTGCTCTTCGCAAGTTCGCGGTCAATGACAAAGAATCGCTCGTGTCCGTTCGATAAGGACGCGGACGGACTCGTTATCGGCGAGGGTTCGGTCGCGTTCATTCTGAAGCGTCTTTCGGACGCGTTAGCGGCGCGCGATCCGATTATGGCGCTCATCACGGGCTTGGGAATCGCGTCGGACGGCAAGGGCAAGAGTCTTTGGGCGCCGCGTAAAGAGGGACAGATCGAAGCGATTCGCAAGGCGTACGTCGACGGGCTGAGCGCGGCGAACGTTGATTACATTGAGGCGCACGCGACCTCGACCGCGCTCGGGGACGCCACGGAACTGGAAGCGTTGCAGGAAGCTCTCGGGGACGCGTTGCGCGGTAGGCGTATTCCATTGGGGAGCGCGAAGGGGAACGTCGGGCACACGCTTGAAGTGGCGGGCGCGACGGGCGTTTTGAAGGCGGCGCTCGCGCTTTCGACCGGGCTCGTGCCGCCGGTCGGCGGACTGCGCGTTCCGAATCCTAAGATTCCGTGGTCGGAGATTCCGTTCTACGCGCCAATGCAACTTGAGAAGCTGGCGCCGTCGCCGAACGGTCGCGCGCGTCGCGCGGCGTGCAATTCCTTTGGTATTGGCGGTCTCAACGTGCATATTGCGCTCGACGAATACCTTCCGGACTACTGGCGCGAGGAAGCGCCGTCGCGCGGTCGTACGAGCGTCGCCGTCGGCGCGAGCGCGAACGCGGCTAAGGACGCGGACGCGATCGCGGTCGTAGGGCTCGGCTGCATCTTTCCGGACGCGTATTCGGTTCCGGCGTTTGAGAAGCTCCTTGACTCGGACGCGAAGGTCTTTCGCAAGGTTCCGCGCAAGGTGTGGGAGCATGAGATTTTCCGACGCGACTACCAGGGTCGTGATTTCTCGCAGGCGCCGCCGTTCCTGGCGGGCGTAATCGACAATTACCATTACGACTGGAAGAAGAACAAGGTTCCGCCGAAGCAGGTAGAGAACGCGAGTCCGATTCAGTTCATGATGCTCGACGCGACGAACGAGGCGCTCGCCGGGTTGCGCGAGTTGTCGGCGGACGCGCGGCGCCGGTCGGGCGTTGTGGTCGGTTCGGGGTTCGGCGGCGACTTTTCGAATAAGATGAACGCGGTTTTGGATCTTCCGCGTTTTGAACGCATTTTAGCGACGGCGTTGCGCGAGCAGGGGGTCGAGGAATCGCGAATTAGCGCGATCGTTAAGGAGTACGGAGACGTCCTGCACAAGCGAATGCCGGCGTTGCTCGACGAGACGGGCAGTTTCACGCCGAGCGCGCTCGCGTCCAGGATAACGAAGACGCTCGATTTAGGCGGCGGCGCGGTCGCGGTCGAGTCGGAGCACGGCTCCTTTGGCGCGGCGGTTATGTGCGCGATCGATCAGTTGCTCGCGAACTGCAACGATATGATGGTCGTCATTGGTGGACAGCAGGATTTGGGACCGGGCGTCTTCGATTTACTGTACGCGACGGGCGCGGCTCCGAGTCGACCGGAACTTTCGCCGTTCGACGCGCGCGCGAACGGAACCGCGCCGGGGGAAGGTTGCGGCGTCTTACTGCTAAAACGACTCGAGGACGCGCGGCGCGACGCCGATAAGATATACGCCGTAATAGAGAAAATCGGCGCCGCGTCGAACCGGTCGGTCTACGAGAACGTAACGTTAGCGGCGCAACGCGCGAACGCGAGCGACGCGCGACCGGACGTGGTGGAACTACCGCTCGCCGGGCTCGATAGCGACGCGGAGTTCGTCGACGCGATCGCGGATCTCGCCGACGAGCGTAACGCGCGCGCGACACGCTTGGGAACCGTAACCTCGCGCATTGGTCGATTCGGCGCCGGCAGCGGCGCGGCGGCGTGCGTCAAGGGCGCGCTCGAACTGCAGCGCGACGCCGCGTTTATCGAGCGTGAACTCGACGCGCCGAGCCCGTATTTCGCGCGCCGCGCTGATCGCGCGACTCCGATCGACGCGTCGAACGCAAACGAACCGGTCGCGCGCGTCGACGTTGTAACTGGCGAAAATTACGTCTATTACCTGCGTTTGCGACGCGACGCCTAGACGAATTTCGCGTTTGCGATATAAATATTAGCATAGAGCATAACGACGAGCGCCGATCGCCCTAAGGCGCGCGCGGCGCGCAATTATACGCGCGACCGTGGGATTTGGGAAAGTTGGACATAGCATGACGAACGAAATAATATTCTTTGACGCGACGGAACCGAGACGCGAGAGAATGCGCGCTGGCGGCGCGCGCGCGAAACAGGAG
>ONJR01000064.1 GCA_900318195.1 uncultured Planctomycetota bacterium | reverse complement strand
TAACGACGCTATGCCTCGCGATCGTCGCGGCGTTCATGGCGTCCCAGGTCGCGCGCGCGCAGGACGACAAGGCGAACGAAATGCGCGAACGACTCGACTTTCCAATCCTATTCGCGAAACAGCATAATTACCAAGGTCTGCACATCTACGACACGTACTATCAGTATCGACCGGGCGGCGGAATATACGTACTCGAGAACCCGAACGCGCCCGAGGAAGAACGCGTCGTACGACCTGTGATCGACCCGACGACCCCGGAAACGCTAGGCGAAGGCGTATACTCGTCCCCGGCGCTTTCATACGACGCCAAGCGCGTGCTATTCGCCTTCAGGGGGAGCGCGACCGGCAATACGGAGCTGTACGAAATCGGAATCGACGGGAAAGGGCTGCGCAAAATCACCGGATTTACCGACAATTGCAATCTCTACTGCGGTTCCGGAAAGGGATGGCACGACGTTCAGCCCGATTACCTACCGGACGGCAGGATCGTCTTTACCTCGACTCGATATTCCGGACTCGTACCCTGCGCTAATAACGGCGTCGCCGTATTATTCGTCGTCAATCCCGACGGAACCGATCTCCATTCGATCTCCGTTAATAACGTAACCGAGTTCGACCCGACCGTACTCGACGACGGACGCATACTCTTCGGACGATGGGAATATATCGATAAGAACGCGCTAACGATCCAAAGTCTGTGGACCGTATCGCCCGACGGCTCCAACGAGACCGCGCTCTACGCTAATAATATGGTCTTTCCCGAAGCGATACTCCAAGCGCGTCAAGTTCCGGGTCGACCCGACCTGATCGTCGGAACCTTCGCCGCGCACAACGGACCGCCCCGGGGCGCGATCGCTATCGTCGACGTCTCAGGGGATAAGAACGACGAGAACGCGATCTTTAATTTCGAATATCACGACTGCCCGACCTTCGATCGCGGGCAGTCGTGCGATCCCTGGGCGCTCGACGAAAATCTCGTACTATACTCCGGAATGATCGCCGACCCGCTGCCGACCGCGAAACCGACGAATCCCAACGAGCCGGAACGTATCGGGGCGGTCCTGCCGCAGCCGAAGGGGGTCTATAATTCGCTCCTGCTCATTGACCGCAGCGGGGCGCGGGTCGAGATTCTGCGGGACGACTCGATCGATCTGCATTCTCCGATTCCGGTCGTACCGCGCGAGGCGCCGCCGATCGTTTCCGAACGGGTCGATCGCGACGCGAAAGTCGGTCAGTTTTTCGTTAGCGACGTGTACCAGGGTCTTAAGGGGGTCGAGCGCGGGACGGTTAAGTGGCTGCGCGTTGTTGAGGAGACGTCGCGGGTAACGGCGTCCCCTGGCAGTAACGGTCTGAATCAGACGTTTTCCGTTTCAGCGGCGCTTGCGTGGAGTCCTAAGATCTATTTGGGCGTCGTTCCGGTTAAGGAGGACGGCTCGGTCTATTTCGAGGTCCCGTCGGGTCGCGCGGTCTATTTCCAGCTGCTCGATAAGGATTACCGGCTAGTGAGGAGTATGCGCACGTTCATTCAAGCGGCGCCTGGCGTAACGCGCAGTTGCGTCGGCTGCCACGAGTACGGACCGCCGACGCTCACGGAGAGCGGCGCGACCCGGTATCCTAAGGACGCGGTTGAGAAGTTGCGCCCTGAATCGTGGGGGAGCGGCTATCTCGATTATCCGTCGCAGATCCAGTCGATTTGGGACGCGAAGTGCGTGTCCTGCCACGGCGGCGAACGACTCGCGGCGGGACTCGATCTCTCGGGCGCGCCGACCCGACTGTTCAATATAAGTTACGAGAATCTTACGAGTCGGCGTCGGAACCAGTATCAGGTCGATTTAATCGCGGGCGTCTGCTGTATGAACGGCACGGCGTTCTATTCGTGTAAATTCTTCGAGCCGTACGAACACGGTTCCGGCGCGGCGCCACTTGCGGAACTACTGCTCAACGATCCTGTGCACCGCGAGCTGCTAACGCGCGAGGAGCGCGAGCTCGTCTTTACGTGGATCGACTCGAACGGGATCTATTACGGGACCTGGGACTATACCGCGTCCGGACCGATTCTGACCCCGATCGAGGAGGCGAAGCGCGAGCTGATCGCGGTTATGCGCGCGCCGGAGAGCGGGTGCGCGCAATGTCACGGCGATTCGCGGCGATTTGAAAACGACTGGATTAATATATCGCGTCCTGAGTCTAGTCGTATTCTCCGCGCGCCCCTTGCGAAACGGTCGGAGGATCCTAAGGAGTTCGCTGGTCTGCAGTTATGCCGTAATCGTGCGTTCGATCAGGATTTTCTGCGACTTGGCATAATGTCGAACGGTCAGTACGAGCATGCTGTCAAAGAGCTGAAGATGTTCCCGACGCAAGTTTGGCGCGAGTGGGACGAGAGCGGCGACCCGGTCTGTTCCTTTGACACGCGCGAGAACGCGACCTATCGTAAAATGCTAGCGATTATCGAGCGCGCGCGCGCAAAGGCGCTCTCGAACCCGAGGATCGATTTCACGAACGCGTACGAGGCGCCGGGCGGAATCGTCGAAGGGCGGTCGCGTCAGATTGTGCCGGCGACGGCGCCGGAGCGCGAAATCGAGTTTAGCGCGACGGTTACGTCGGACGGGTGCGTTGAATTGAAGTGGGAGCGTTCCGCGCAGACGATCGGGCTGGTCTTTGAGTTGCAGCGCGTTGTTACGGACGAGAATGGCGTCGAACGCGCGACGCTTCTAACGAAGACGGAGCGGTTCGAGTACGTTGACGTCGCGCCGCCGGTCGGGCGCGTGCGTTACGAGCTAACGCCGATTTCGGACCCGACGCTTTCGTGCGGCGCGTATTGGGCGAGCGCGGAAGGACGCTGGCGTCCGCAGTATGCGGTCGAGCGGGGCGTGCGTGTAACGCGCGAGGTTGAAACGAGCGCGCCGCCGCGTCCGAAGGCGCCGCAGAACGTTAGGGCGTCGTCTGGTATCGAGCGGGTCGAAGTAACGTGGGACGAGTCTGAGTCGTCGATTCCACTACGGTATAAAGTGGTTCGGCTTATTGGCTGCGGTTCCGACGCTGGCGAGACGCTGACGCCGAGTCCGATTTACGGTACGAGCTACGTTGACGAGCGCGCGCCCGTCGGGGTCGAATGCGTGTACGAGGTAATAGCGGTCTCGCGTCGGGGCGAGGAGTCTGAACCGGGCTATTGCGTCGGTACGGCGCTCGCGGCGCCGAAGAACGTGCTCTTCTCGGCGAGTTATGCGCAAGATTACGGCGCTAATCTCAACGACTGTACGACGCCGACCGTGGAGCCGCGCGTCGTCGGCGCCGCTAAGATAGCCGACGGCGCGCTGGAACTTGCGCCCGGTGGGTACGTTGCGTACCCCAATCGCGCGGAATTTAATTCCGGACGACGCTTTACGCTTGAGCTCGACGTCTGCTTTGCGGATGCTGGGCAGATGCCCGTCGTTGTCGGGTTTGGACATTGGAATAAGAGCGGGTGGTTCCTCCAGCGCTATAACGGGAAATGGCGATTCCATTTCGCCGGCGTCGATTGCGATACGACGGAGGAGGTTCCGATTGGCGAGCCGCTGCATATTGTGGCGAGTTACGACGGTAAGAAGCTGCAGGTTCGGCAGAACGGCAAGCTGGTCGGCGAACGCGAATGCGCGAAAACGCTCGCGCCATGGTCTGGCGAGCTCGTGATCGGGCAGTATTCCGCAACGCAAGACGGGGCGTATCAGTTTGTCGGAACTGTTAGGAACGTGCGAATTATGAATTACGTTGAGGAAACGGAGTAGCGTAAGCGTGAGCCAGAAGACGCGTTGCGTCAGGGCGCGGTATGCAGCGGAATAAATGGCTGTTCCCACCGTAGGTCAAAAGCGCCAACGGCGCGTAGCCCCC
>ONJR01000067.1 GCA_900318195.1 uncultured Planctomycetota bacterium | reverse complement strand
GTCGTTGAGTTCAAATCGGAAGTAGTCGTCGTCGCCAAGGCAACTAAGATTTGTTATTGACGTATTGGAGGTTAGCAGTCCGAGATTAGCCGACGCGTCGGGAAGATCAAGGACTGAAATTGAATTATTCGGTTCGTATGCGTCGGGAGCGGGAAGCGAGGTTATTGAAACAAAGTCCGAGGGCTCCGAGACGCCTGCTCGATTTACTGAGGAGACGCGATAGTAGTACGTCGTCTGAGCGGTTAGCGTTGCGTCGATATAATAATCGTCGGTATGGCTGGCGGCGAGAACGCTCCACGTTACGCCGTCGAGCGAACGTTCGATTTTATACGAACTCGCCGAGACGACGCCGCGCCATTCGAGATACGCTTCCTCGTGCGAGAGCGCGACCGCTTCCAGCTCGCTCGGCGCGTCCGGCGTTTCGCAATCGGTGAGAATATTCGTTTCGGGCGAGAAGACGGAAATAGCGCCGGTCGCGTCGACCGCGCGAAGGCGATAGCGATAGTGAACGTCGCTCAGAAGTTCTTGATCGAGATAGGAAAGCGTCGTCGCGTCGACCGTTGCGAGGACGCGCCAGTCCTCGAATTCCGACGCGCGCCAGAGCTCATATTGCGCCGCGTTTGCCGACGCGCTCCAGGCGAGAGCGGTTGAAAATTGCGTTGTAGCGCTTGCGCTCGGCGCGGACGGCGACGGTAACGTAGAACACGTTCGGGTTGTCGTTTCAACCGAGTGCGCGGAGACGCCTTGTCCGGACGTTGAAATATAGTTCGCGCGATACAGGTAGACCGTATCGGGCGTTAGGTTTTCGTCGAGATATTCAGTTGTCGCTTCGCCTAAATCAAGCGCTTGCCAGGTTACGCCGGAATCGTCGCTACGTTCGACTCGTATTACGACGTTGGGAACTAGGCGCCATGATAGGAGTATCGAGGACGTCGACGTTGGAATCGCATAGGGCGCGTCGGGCGCGGCGAGCGGTTGAATAAGCGCCGTCGCTGAAAGGGCGTCGGAATATTCGGAAAGGGTTGCGTCCGCGCGCGCGGCGACGCGATAGAAATAGGTTGCGCCGGGGTCGACTTCTCTATCGCGAAATTCAAGCGCGTCGAGGTCGGCGACTAGCGCGCGCCATGTAACGCCGCCGTCGTCGGAACGTTCGAGTTGATACGAAGTTGCGTTTTCAGAAGCGTTCCATGAGAGCGCTATTTCGATCGGCGAAATCGGCGTGGCTGTTAGCGATTCAGGCGCATAGAGTTCGGGGGCGTCGGGGGCGCCGTTGACCGTTAGCAAACGCGGTTGCGAGAGCGCGCCGGTTGCAGAAACAGCGGCAACGCGATAGACGAGCTCGGCGCTATTAGCGAGCGCGTCGCGTGAAAAATCTTCGTCCTGCCAAGAAGTTGCGTTGGGCGCGGTAGTCGCGACGAGCGACCACTCGTCGCCGTTATTGGAACGTTCAATTTGGTAGCGGAGATTACTAGCGCCGGGCGTCCAATTGAGTTCGAGCGCGTCGGCGCGATCGGCGAGCCATAGCGCAAGCGGTTCGGCGGGGTGCGGCTGGACGGGCGCGGAGTATTCGGAGTAACCGGCGGCGTTACGCGCGCGCACGCGATAGAGCGCGTTTACGGGATCGGGCGCGCAGGTATCGAGATAAGACGCGTTCTCGCTCGAACTTGTGAGCGTCGACCAAACGCCGTCGTCGTAGCGTTCAAGTTGGTACGAATCGACGCACGGTTCAGCAGACCATTCGACGAGGATTTCGCCGTCGTCGAGTTGCGTTGCATACGCGATCGGAGGATTAGGCGCGAGAAATGGAACCGTATATGCGACCGGTTCGCACGCGGCGCCGCGCGCGCCGGAAGGCGATATTACGGAAACGCGATAGCTCGCCGTTGCGCCGGGCGTTAGACTGCGATCAACCCAGACGACTCCGTCGTAATTCTCGGCGACGGTCGTCCAAGTCGCGCCACTGTCGAGCGAGCGCTCAATTGCGAAGAGCGGATACTCGTCCGTATCCGGCGCGCGCCAGTCCAACTGCACGGCAAGTCGTTCGAACGCAGAAGCGGTGAGATCGCTCGCTGACCCGAGCGGACTAGGCGCGCCGACAACCGACTCCGACGGAAACGCGTCCCCGTTTTCGTTGACCGCAACGACGCGATAGAGATTCGCAGAATCAAGCGGCGCCGCCACGACTGCGAGGGAACCGTGTAGCCTGTCAGCAACGGTCGTCCAAGTCGCGCCGGCGTCGGGGGACGTCTCAATATAATAATAGAGCGCGCTCGGGGAATGTTCCCACGCCAGAGCCAGATTCTCACAACCGAACGCTCGCGCTTCAAGATTACTAGGCGACGACAGGGACGATAAATCGATCAGGGGCGTAGCGTCCCCTTCCAGCGTTGCGTTGGAATAGAGCGCGGCAGGAGAGGTAAAATCGTGCGAAGAAGAAGCATTTACAATACTCGCTATATCATCCAAATTCGCAACCGCGAGGAGCGCACGCTCCTCAAGCGATTCGACGCGTAGGAGCGTCGGCGCTACTTGGCGGATTGATTGTGAATTGAGGTGTGCCACTGGCGTTCTCCGAGGTTTGAGCATTTTCTTCTGACTGGAACAATATGGACTTTCCTTCTTGTATATCGGCAACCTATAATAACGACTTAAAGAAAAACACGCGTTTTAACGAATTTAACGAAAGACAGAAAGGTAACCGCAAGTCAAATTAAACGCCGCGTCCCAAAAGGAATTCGATTAAGAAAGAAACAACAAAAAAGCCAGCATACAGTAATCCAGCGGTCTTTACCCCGACGTGGACACAGAACGCTCAGGTCTTTCCAGAGTGAGTTTGATATGTTATAATCTTTAGCGCGGCGTCTGGCAAATATCCTGATCTTGACAAGGCAAGATCGTCGGACGTCGTGCGCGCAAGTAGAACCAATCTAAGGAGAGACCATTATGCCGCAACAAGACCCAATGAATTATTCCCCCCGCGCGTTACGCGCAAAAGAACTTTTTGAATCCGGCTACAACTGCTGTCAAGCGACGCTAATCGCGTTCGAAGACCTTACCGGTCTCGATCGCGCGACGTCGGCTAAGGTCGCGTCCTCGTTTGGCGGCGGGATCGGTCGTTTACGCGAGGTGTGCGGAACCTTTACCGGATTGTGCATGGCGCTCGGAATGATAGCGGGCTACGAAGATCCGAAGGACTCGACGGGCAAAGCGGAACAGTATAAGAAGATTCAGGCGCTCGCGCAGAGATTCAAAGAAGACAACGGCGGTTCAATTATCTGTCGCGAGTTGCTCGGACTACAAGAGCAGAAATCTGACCCGACGCCGGCGGCGCGCACAAGCGAATACTATCGCAAACGCCCTTGCGGCGAACTGTGCGCGTACGCGACGCAAATTCTGGAGGACGCGCTCGCGCAGAGTAAATAACGCATCCTACAGTCGAGCGGAAACAGTCAGTCTCAAGAGCCGTCGCTCGCTAATTCGTGAGCGACGGCGTCGTCGTAACGCGTCTGAAGGCAATTACGAATTAGCTTTATCGCACGACTCTCGATCTTCGCAATTATCGCAACTGCAAGCGCCGTCGCAACTATCGCAATTCCCAGCGCACGCGCCGCTCTTGCACGTTTCGTTCGCGAGTTTAATCGCTTCGCAACGTTTCGCAATATAGTCGAACGCTTCGTCCATAATAGGCGCGGGCGTCTTCTCGATCGTACCGGCGTCGCACGCGGCCGCTATCTCAGGATCGATCGGCAGACGATAGACCTTCTCGATTCCGTACTTCTTAGCGAGTTCGTCGAGCTTGCTCTTACCGAAGATTTGCAACTCTTCGCCGCAGTGCGGGCACTTGTAGTATGACATATTCTCCACAAGCGCGAGCACGGGCACGTTCATCATCTCAGCCATTTTAATAGCCTTCTCGACGATGAGGGACACGAGATCCTGCGGGGTCGCCACCACGACGATCCCCTTAATCGGCAACGACTGAAAGACGGTAAGCGGCACGTCGCCGGTTCCCGGGGGCATATCGACGAACATAAAATCGACGTCGGTCCAAATAACTTCGGACCACAGTTGCTTAACGGCGTTCGCCAATACCGGTCCCCGCCAGATTACCGGCTGTGAAGGATCTTCCATTAGTAGGTTAATCGAGACGGCTGAGATACCGGTCGAGGTCTTAACTGGAAAGCAACCGAACTGATTCGCCTGCATCCGCTCCGTCAGACCAAACGCCTTCGGAATCGACGGACCCGTAATATCCGCGTCGAGCGCCGCCGTCTCGTAGCCGCGACGCTGCGACGCGCACGACAATAACGCCGTTACAAGAGATTTGCCGACTCCGCCCTTGCCGCTAACGACGCCGACAACGTTGTCAATCCGACTCATCTCATGCGGCGCAACCCTAAACGACTCGGGAGACGCCTTGCGGGACGAACAATTTTCTCCGCAGGAACTGCAATCGTGCGAACACTCGCTCATTCAAATACCCTCAATAAAAAATTACGCGTCGACCATACGACGCAAACGAAAGACGCAGCGCTGGCGAGCCGCGTCTACTGTGCGCGTCTTAGTGCGACTTGGAAACTCGACGTATCTCGGCGATCAGTCTGCGCGCGATCTCAAGCTTGACCCCCGATAATTTCGCAAGCGTCGCGCCGCTCGGATCGAGGATCTCAACGTTCGACGACCTGCCGTTAATCGAGGTCGGATCGTTCACCACGATCATGTCGCAATGCTTGCGCTGCAACTTCTGCAACGCGCGAACGTGATGATCCGACGTCTCCAAGGCAAACGCGACCAGCCACTGGCGACCAAGCGGATCGTCCGCGCCGCGCTTCATTTCGCCGAGCGCCGCCATAACGTCGGGGGTTTCGCGCAACCGCAGTAGCAATTCGCCTTGCGCCGACGGCGTGCGAATAAAATCGTCCTTCGACATTTTATCGGTCAAGATGGAAAACGGACGATAATCGCACGGCGCCGCCGCGCCGATCGCGCCCTCGCACGACGCAAACGCCTGCATTGCGGCAACGTGCATCTCTTCCGTCGAAACGACGTGAATCACCTCGCAACCGGCAGGATACTCAACCTCAACCGGACCGCTAACGACTATGACCTCGTAGCCAGACTCCAACGCCGCCGTCGCCAACGCCGCGCCCATACGACCGCTCGACGCGTTCGTGAGGTAACGGATGGGATCAAGGTATTCGCGCGTCGGACCCGACGTTATTAATATTTTCGACATGACGACGTTATTCATAGGTTAAAACAACGCTCGAAACGACCGGCGGGCTAAGCGCATACCCGACCGCCGAGCGCAAACTGACCAAAACAACCAATATACTTCTTTACGCGCGCGCGTCAACCCCGACGGAAACCTCCAGTGCGCCGAAATCGACGCCCCAATTGATTTTCACCAAGGAACCCCTACAATAAGACGCGAGGCGCCAAAAGTTAGCGCCGCCGTTCGCACCTTGACTCATTCACGAGCGCCAAGCGCGCGCTCAGGAGACTCACCGCTATGACTCGACTTTATTCCACGTTTGCGCCGCTCGTCGCGCTTACCGTCCTCGCGCTTGGCGCCGCGCGCGCTACTCGGTGCGCAGGACAGGAGGAGACTATCCTTCTCTACGATTCAAACGTCTCCTCAGCGCGCTTTACCCCGAAAGAAGAGACGCGCGCTAATGCAATCCGTCCGGCAACGTACCTCGCCAATGTAGAAGAGGGGCGACGACTAGCGGAAGACGAATTCGAACTCGTGCCAGCGCAAAAGAGCGCGCCGACCGTACTCGTCGATATGCGACACGCGCACGATTTTTCGGACTTTCCGCTTACCGTCGACGACAGATTTTATCATAGAATCTACTCTTTTAACAAGGCGTTCGCCTATCTCCGCGCGCAAGGCGTGCGCGTCGAAAAATACGAGTCGCAAGAGCCGCTCGAACTCGAAAAGCTACGCGAGTATCAAACGCTCTTCTTGAATCTGCCCTCGGGCGATAAAGAGCCGTTTCTCGTTTCGGAAATCCTCGCAATCAAACGTTACGTCGAAGAGGGAGGCGCCGTTTTCTTTATTGTCGATCACACGAACTGCTACTTTCACCAATCGCGTCTCACGCCGCTCTTTCACGAGCTCGATATTGCGCCGCAATTTTACGGCGTATGCGACCGGGAACACCGTTTAGGAGACGGCGAAGGATGGCTCTATTTCAACGACTTCGAAGAGCATGAAATAACGCGCGGTCTCCGTGAAATTGCGTTCCAGACGGGCGGAGGAGTCGATCCCAAAGACGCCGTCGCATGGTCCAGTCCTACTTCCTGGCAAGACGCGCCGGGTATGCCGATCTACGGAGAAGCCGATCTTGCATATTACGGGAATTTCACGCGCGACGAAAATGAGCGTCAAGGCGCGTCCGGAATCGTACTCGCCAAAGAGTTCGGACGCGGGAGAATCGCTATCGTCGGGGATCAGAATCTCTTTTCCCCCTTTTTCCTACAGTATCTAGACGGGTACCGTCTCTGGATCAACGCGTTCGCATGGCTATTGCAGACGCCTGAACTCGCCGACTTGGATCGCTACGCCGCGTACGCGCAACAGAGCGACGTTCTTATCTGCTGGGAAGACCTGCGACCCGGCGCAAAACGATTCGGCGACCCCGACGCCTCGGGATATTACCATATCTACACAATCCTCTGCAGATATTACAATCCCTTCTGCATCGCGCGCGCCGACACGGAAGAGCGTGGTAAAGTCGCCGTTATTATCGGGGGCGACGAGGACTATCAGCCCGAGAGCTTCGAATTCGCCTATGAACAACTAGCGCGCGGGGACGCTCTGGTCGCGCTCGACCCTCCGAGCGACGTCTGGCTACGTCCTAAAACGGAACTCGCCGCGCTACTCGACAAGTTGGAAAAGAACGGCGTCCATAACGATCGCGACGTTACGGACGACGAGACGACGAGGAGTTCGATCGGGATAAGAAAATTCGTCGAAAGAATAACGCTCTCCAACGGCGGAAGCATAACGCTCGTTCGAGGACGGTATTCCTACGACAATTCAACTGTGCCGAAACCCGAAGGAAAGCTCCTAATGCTCGACCAAGAAAATATTAGCGCGCTATTGCAAGAGATCAATTCGCTGCTGCAACGCGCGCAATAGACCATATAGTAAAAGTAAAAACCACGCGACTCGCTAGTGCGACGTCGGTAGACCGTCGCTCTCCATCTCGACGGTCGTTCCGCTGCCCTCAACTGAACTTGCGTCGAAACGAGGATGGAGTATCTGTTCCGTAATGAACGGCATAACGTCGAGTTCTGATTCGAGCGGCGGCATCGTAACGTTCTGGCTGTATTTGCGCACTGTGCTCGTCGCTACCGTAATATACAGCTCCTCAACAACTCGATAGAGCAACGGGAAGACGATGCACACGGCAATGAGCACGCCCGCGATCGTCGAGATCATCATGTCCGAGAGTCGACCAACCTGTTCCTTATCGTCATTACGCCGCCGAGTCTCGCGCGACGCCTCTTCGCGTTCGATATCGTGTGGGAAGATCGTACGAAAGATCGATATTGTCGCTCGACCAACGAGAACCGGCGGCGACGTCGCAATGTAAAACAATTGGCGAATCAATCCGAAGGACGCGCGGCTCGTCGCGCCGCCCTGTTGCGCGTCCTCATCCTCGACTTCTTCCCAGTAATATTCGTCCAGATCAATCGCAGTCGGTTCGCGACCGAGAAGTTCGGCGAGTCGCCGATCTTCCGCGCTTAACGTCGTGCCGAGCGCCTCGCGATCCTCCGCGTCCAATTCCGCTGAAAAGTACGCGTCGGCGCGTTGCGGCATAATATGCGCGCTCTGTCCGATTGCGGCGGTAATCGCGTCGATCGTCTCTTGCGACGCGACGGCAAAACGCGACTTCGGCGCCGATACGACTGGCGGCGCAATGGACGGCGGCGGCGCAGGCGCCGGCTCTTCGACTGGCGGCGCGGCGGACGGCAACGGCGCGGTCGTCGTCGCTTCAACTAGCGGCGCGTCTGCGACTTCCACCGGATGCGGAACAACTGGCGGCGGCGCGATAACGCGCGCTTCGTCGAGCGCGGCAGACGGCGGCGGAGCGCTTGAACCAAGCTCTTCGAATTGATAGGGAACGGGAATTTCAGCGACGCGCGTTTGACCTTGCGCGTACTCAACCGGCGCGAACTCATAGAGACCGCCGCGCGGCTCGAGTTCGGTCGCAAAAGTTGCGCCGAGAATGGCGCCGACAAGATTGTTAGCGTTGTGCGCGACTTCGGCTGTCAAAATACCAGACGCGAATTCTAGCCCGCCCTTCTCGACCGCGCCTTGGGCGATCGCCACGCCGACCTTAGACGGCTTGGCGCTAATTGAGAGCGCCGAACGATCGAGCAGTTGCGCGGGCGTCTCCGTCCAGGTTCCGTCTTCGCGCGCGCGTTCGCGGAACTTGGCGTCGAGACTCGCGGCGTATTCAGGACGCAATCGCGTCGTTGCGCGCCACGTTTCGCTATAGTTTGGCGCGGAATCGACGAGTGAATAGCTCGCTTTCACGCGCGTAAAGATCGAACGCGCCGCTGACGTCTGCGGACGTCGCGCGGCTGCGCGGCGCGCGCGTTCCTCGGGCGACATTATGGTCGCGCGTTTGAAGACGAAGGTCGTATCCTCGCGTCTTTCGTGAGTCGCGACGAGCTTTGGAATGAATTCTAGTCGCCGTTTACGACGTTTGCCCCCTGAGCGAGCGGCGGCGTCCGCTGTTAGACGTTGCGGCGTATTCATATGCGACGCGCGCTCGTCGGTCGGTAGAGATTGTGCGTTCCAATCAGAAAGCTCGCGCTCTTGGTCGCATTCAGAACTACGCTCGGGAACAGAGGTTTCGCGCGCGTCCGGCGCCGCGCTTGCGTCGTCGTTAGAAAGTTCGCGCTTCAGCGTCGACGTTCCGTCGTTCTGCGACGCGTTAGAACTCGCGCGCTCGAACCGCTCGCACGCGCGTAGCAACGCCGTTTCGAGCGCCTCTTCACGCGACGGCTGCGCCGCGCGCGCAACGAGCTCGGCGCGAACCCGGTCGACAAGTCGAGACAGTTCAGACGACTCGCCGAGACGGCGTTCAAACGCCTCGACTTCGCTCGCGGTCATACGCGCTAAGACGTAGTTGACAACTTCTTCTCGATCAGTTCGCGTCACTTGTACATTCAGGTCGTCTGCGGACGACTCTCCTCGAAGGTTCGATATGGTCGCGCGGCGCGCGCAACACTAAATTAACCGATTGTGGCGCGGAAACGTCGGTTGTCGAAAGTCATCGAGCGCTCAGGACGCGTTCTCAACGCGGTCGACGAAATAGAGCGCAAGTTCGCTACGCTCGGAAAGTCGACCTGGCAGCAGAGCGGCGCTTAACAGTTCTAACGCGCGCTTCAGGCGACGCGAGACCGTCGTGACCGCTATATTGAGCGCGGACGCAACGGCGCGGAAGGACATGTCGTGAAAGAATACCATCTGAACAACGTCGCGATAGCGAGCCGGAAGATTCGCCGCCGCTTCACGCACTCGGCGCGCGACGTCCGCGTTCTCAAGTTCGCTACTCGGATCAGGAGTCGAACTCGCTATATTATTAACCCACGACTCGCTCTGATCGTCCGCGCTCGCCTGCGCGTCAAACGACGACGCTACGAGACCGCACCCCTTCCCTCTTCGGAAAAGATCCGCCGTCTGAGTAACTGCAATGCGAAATATCCAGGGACGCAATCGTCGCGCGGCGTCGAACTGCTCGCGCTTTTCCCAAACGCGTGTGAACGTCGCCTGCAACGCTTCCTCGATCTCCTGCGCGCCGAGGTTGTAGCGACTGTGCAAAAAACGCGACAGTTCGGGGCGGTAGCGACGCATGATCTCGTCGAAATACATGATCGTTCCGAACGCGCGATACTCCACCATGAGTTCCTCGTCGCTCAGCGAGCGTAATTCAACATAAGACCCGACAGCTTCAAACATGGCTTTCACCTTAATTCTGCTGGCGCTCGGACGGTTCGACGTTACGCAACGCGCCAAGGCGCCACGCGCGACGTCAGACCGCGCCGTTGCTAGTATACAAATGATTCGCCGATTGGAAAAAGAGCAATTTGCGATTTTTCACGCGAAAAAAGCTAACTTTCCTCAACTCTCGCGACGCTAGCGCGACTCCGCGCGTCAATTCGTCGCTTTCAATACGCCTCGCGTCAACGTCGCTGGGGGGAAGTCGACGTTGCGCTCGGCGCTCGTTCCCAGGCAGAATGAATCCTTCTCTTAGTAAAGTGTGTTCTCCGCAGAACAGTCGCCGCGACCTGAGCGTCCGCTCGGCACGACGACCGCGTTGGATATTAGTACGCGCTTGGACGCGCAATCTTGCAAAAAAATTTCCTTTTCAGACGTTTTTTGCTCAAGTTTTCGCAAATCATTTTTTCAGCCCGTCTGCAAAGTTTTCCTATTTATCCTGAACTAACATAAACAGCCCGTCCTATTTTGCGTCTATGCGCTTATTTTGGCTATGACGTCTATTTTAACAAACCAACACAAAAAGACGCGCGCATGACAAATTGGACTAGACTCATATTGAAAACAAGACTAGAATGCCGCCGCGTCCCATTAGGGCGCTGGTAATGGAGTCGTTAAGAAATGAGGATCGTTTAAACGCTATGAAACCGCCAATCAACGCTAATCGCCCACAGAATCGTCGCAGTCGCGCAGGAAACGCACGGCGGCTTGCGCGACGCATGGCGCTCGTCGCGCTCGCCCTCGCGGTAGGCGCGTCCTTGATCGGATGCAATAGCGTGCGCAGACGACTCACGATTACTTCGGAGCCGCCGGGAGCAGTCGTCTATCTTAATAATAAAGAAATCGGTAAGACGCCAATCTCGCAAAATTTCGTGCATTCAGGAGTATACAATATTAAATGCTTCAAAGAAGGATATGAAATGAGCGAAACGTACTATAAGGCGGGATGCCCGTGGTACCTCTACCCCGGCGTAGACTTCTTTTCAGAGAACTTCGTACCAGGCGAAATCCGAGACGAACAACATTGCCACGTAACGCTCGCGCAGAAGCGTGAAATTCCCGATTCGGAACTTTACGAAAGAGCGTCGGCGTTGCGCAATGAGGCGCACAATAATTCCAATGTCTCTGTCTATCAGGGCGCGCAGTGAAGCGCGCGCGATTTTAGGAAAAATCTTTCTCACAAGGCTTGACGAAAACGGAGTCTGCTGTACAATCTGACGCAAACCTTGGACGGGAACGTTCGAGTCGTGGCTCCGCATGCGGAGGCTCGACCGCGTTCCTTGATCGGCGTGCGCGTCGAAGTCGTCATATAACCGACGGCTATTCAAGACGACAATCCGCGCGAACGAAGCAATTTGTTCGTCGCGAGAGGCGCCTCGCGGAAGCGAAGGCGGCTTGGAATGCGAGAATATCTGGTTCTCAGTGCGTTGTTGTCGTTCGTCCTAGCGCTTATTGGAGACGGCGCAACGCCTTTCTGGTGAGCGCGTGGAGCTAAGCTAGCTCCCTTAGGGTCGAATCCTTGCGACGGATTTTCCGTCGGTTTCAGATTTGATTTGCCGGTTAGATTAATTAGTAGAAGCATGAAGGTTGCCGTAATGGAAGAAAACGAAAATAAGCCAGCGCCTAAGTTCACGCGACAACACAAAACGTACGTGGCTAAGCCCGCCGACGTCAATCGTAAGTGGTACGTCGTCGACGCGACCGACAAAGTCGTCGGGCGTCTCGCGAGCGATATCGCTATGATACTTATGGGCAAGCATCGCCCGACCTACACGCCCCACGTTGACACGGGCGACTACGTCATCGTAACGAACGTCGACAAGGTCGTCTTCACGGGTCGCAAGTGGGACAACAAAGTTTACACGTGGACGACCGGCTATCCGGGTCTGCGTTCCGAGACCGCCGGCGAGCGTTTTGCGAAGCATCCGGAGAAGATTCTTCGCGAAGCCGTGCGTCGTATGTTGCCGAAAAACAAGCTTGCCGTTCAAATGCTGAGCAAACTTAAGACCTACACTTCCGATCAACAGCATCCGCATCAGTCGCAGAATCCGGAAGCGTTGGAACTGGCCGTTAAGAAGTAAGTAAGCATACAAGCCTCTGCATAGAATAAGGGAAAGACATATGATTAAACGTGGCGATTACGTCATTGAAGGCAACGGCAAGAACGACAAGCTGGGCACCGGTCGTCGTAAGACCGCGATCGCGCGCGTTCGTATTCGCGCCGGTCAGGGTCGCATTAGCGTGAACAATCGCGAATTCGAAGAATTCTTCCGCTCGGTTCAGCTGCGCAATGCGGTGCTCGCGCCGCTACTCGCGACTGAAAAGCGCGAGTCCGTCGACGTCGTTATTACCGTACAGGGCGGCGGCACCACCGGTCAAGCGGACGCTTGCAAACTCGGGATCGCGCGTGCGCTGAAGGAATACGATCCGGAATGCGAAGCCGTTCTACGCGAAAAGAGCTTGCTAACGCGCGACGCGCGCGAAGTCGAGCGCAAAAAGTACGGTCGTCGCAAGGCGCGTCGAAGCACGCAGTTCTCGAAGCGTTAATTTGCGCGACGCTCTGGTCGAATCTGCTTAGCAGATTATACGAAAAGAAGGGTTCCTCGTTCACACGCGGAACCCTTCTTTTACATACCGCGCAAATTATAACGATTACGACGCGCGCGCTACTGAAATTTATCTTTTTTGCATCTCTCTTGCCAATAGTATTTGACCTTACTCTCAAACTGTGGTAGAATAGTATAAAAGTTACGTTTTGCCTCAACGCAAGAGCGTGCGAGGTTAGAATAAAATGGGAGTTAGTTCAGCAATGGTGGGTAAACGTAAAGGAACGTCAACGCTACAACGCGGAAGCGTAGACGGCTGTCAGTACACGATCGTCGATAACAATGGGGTCGACTTCTTCTATGGTCTGGCGACGCCAGTCGTAACCGGTAACGCGCGCGATCAGATTTTTTCTGCGTTT
>ONJR01000069.1 GCA_900318195.1 uncultured Planctomycetota bacterium | reverse complement strand
CCGTGGTCTCGCTACGGCGACGTGCTTGGCAAGTTGCATAGGAGTGAAACCTCGACGCGTCAGTCGATTATCTTCACGGCGAATCAGACGGCGGAAGACGCGCGACTAACGTTCTATATGGGCGCGTTACCGGTCGGCGCGAAGCTCGAATTTGCCAATTTCAAGGTCGAAGAGGTTGAAATCGACGCGTTGTCGCTAGCGCCCGACGTCGGCAATATCATCCTCGACGGTAAACGCGCCGCATGGAAGCGTTGGACGATCGAAGACCTCAAGTCGCAGGACGACTTCTGTTACGAGCGCGGCGAAGGACGCGTATGGTTCTATTCTGAAACGAACCCGGCGCAACGCTATAAGACGCTCGAAGCCGCCGTTATGCGGCACATTGTCGATCTTTCGGGCGTTACGGACGTCGTTTTCGACGGTCTTGACCTTCGTTACGGCGGCGCGCACGGGTTCGGCGGCAGCGGAAACGCGCGCGTAACGATACGCAACTGCGATCTCGCGTGGATTGGGGGCGGCGATCAGTACCAGGGCGGCGGCGAGGGGCGCCGCGTGCGGTTCGGGAACGCGATCGAATTTTGGTCGAGCGCGCGCGATCACGTGGTGGAGAACTGTCGCATTTGGGAAGTCTACGACGCGGCGCTCACGAACCAGGGGTCTGGGGTGAACGAAGAGCGCAATATAATCTATCGCAACAATATCATTTGGAACTGCGAATACTCTTTTGAGTATTGGAACCGAGACGAGACGTCCGTAACGGAGAATATCGAGTTCGTCAACAATATCTGTCTTAACGCCGGCTACGGCTGGGGACACGAGCAACGCCCGGATAAAAACGGACGTTGCCTCATGTTCTACAGCAACACGGCTCAGACGCGTCGCTTTATCGTCAAAGGCAATCTATTCGCGAACGCTACTGAGTCGCTCGTACGATCCGACGTGGAGTGGCGCCCGGAGAGCCCGCAACTATCTGAGAACAGATATTGGCAGGACGCGCCGGACGCGATCTACGCGTTATGGCATAAAAAGGAATACAGAGGCGGAATAGAAGCGTTCCAGCGCGAGCATGGAACGGAAAAGAACGGTCGCGTCGAGAAGATCGACGTGCAAAAGCTCATTCCGACCGACGTGCGACCCTAGCGTATGAAAAAGGAACGCGCCGGAGGAAATGGCGCGTTCCCAAAACGTCCGCAGGAGGGGAGAGAAAGCTCGCCACAGAAAGGACTTTGAGAACTTACAGCTTTCATTCTCAAAGGGGTGAGAAAGGAGATTGGTCGGCGAGTGTTATTAAACGGACGCAGTTACAAGACGCAACCCACAAATCGAAACAGTCGCGCGTCTTGTACGGTAAGTTGAAATCAGTCGGCGTACCACTTGCCGCTCTGGAATTCAACTGATGCGAACGACAGCGACTCGTCGACCTTAACGTTCTCCTGAATCGCCTTCCAAGGATTAATAACAACGCCGCCCGTAACGGAAACGAGCGCGCGACTACCTGCCTGACGAACCAGGGAGTCGCTGGGAACCGAGCTAGGCGTTGCGACAGCGGGCATGAGCGTCGCGCCGGTGAACTCGCCAAGCTCGCAAGTCGCCTTCGCCGCCAGGTTCTCGCGGTAGATCAACGCCGCGACGAGCGCGACGTTCATAACGTTCTTCGCGTCGGCAAAGATCGGCTCGGCTTCTGAGATTTCGTCGTAGCGTTTGTTGAAGTTCGAGGCGAACCGAGTAGCAACTGCGTCGACCTTCTGCGAAACGTTGCGCTCGCCGCGCGCCGTGAAGTATTCGCGTTCAGTCATAACGTTCACAGAGGAATCGGAGACTTTCCAGACGAGCGAATCGCTATCGCGATAAATCGTGTCGTACTTCGGCTCCATCCAGAAGCGTTGCGCGTATGCGGACTGACCGTTGCGAATCATGCTGAAATAGCTCTTGAAATTCTTGACCGACGTCTCGTCGAAACCAAGACTAATGCGCTTTAGACGATAGTCGGCGGCGACGAGGACGTTCGCTATGCGGCTGTCGCTCGGGACGCCGGTTATCGTTACCTGCATATTGCCCATCGCGGCGGCGTTCGCTTCAGCGTCGCTGAGCGGACCAAGCGCGGCAAGACGCTGCAACGCTTCGCGCGTCGGGTCGATCGAGCAGGAAATAAGGTCGTGATTATCAGCCGTAAGAGCGCGCATCGCGACGACGAGGTCTTCGAGCTGGAGAACCGGCTTCTTAGACTTCGCGCCGACAACAACTCCCGACGCGTCCAACGTCCACGGTTCAGCGGCGCCGACGAGATAAATATCGTTTTCTTCAGGAACGGCGACCACGTAGTCGATCGAGGTCAGACCGCCGAGATAGCGTGCGGAATCGGGAATAGCCGAGTTCGTCGCGTGGCATTCCGCGAGCAACGCGTTGAGACGCTTCAGCGAAATCTTACGCGAATCGCTCGGTTGCGACAGATCGCTGGGAATTGCTTCCATCTGCGCCATGAGTTCCGCGTTCGACGCTTGCAGTTCGCGCGAAGTCGCGTTACGCAACACACCGTCGACGTCGATCATGACGCCGCCGACCGCGCTACGATAACCCCAGCGATAGTACGTATTATCGTAATCACCATTGTTGTTATTGTTATTATTATTGTTGTTATTATTGTTTCGGTTATTGTTATTGTTATTATTATTGTTATTGTTGTTATTATTATTGTTTCGATTCTGGCTCATGACGTTCGACGTCGCGCAGGCGAAAAACCCCAGCAGAAGGAGCGTGCAGAGCGCCGTCTTAACGACGCGGAACGTCGTCTTCGATATGTGATCAACTTTCATTCTTTGTCCTCTATAAGGTTTCCTGATCGCGTCGCGCGCGAAGGTATTTAAAAGGGAACGCGACAACGCGAACCCGCGTCGGTTATGTTATGCGAACGCTACGAGCCGCAAATCGCACTCAAGCGAGACCGTCCGTCGACTAACACGCTCGATTATCTAAAGAGTAATATCAACCCGCCCGGCGCGCAAGTTTTTTCTTGACTTTTTTTTGATTTTCCGTCATTTTCTCCCCTCATAAACGCAACCGACGCGTTTACACGCGTCGCTCGCCGCGCAAAACTGAAAAAATCGCTCGAGAGCAAAAAATCCTTTACACGCCGCCAAGTCTATGGTAGAATATCGTGCGGCGCGCGCAACGAGCGCGCTAGACGATATATACGCGCAAGAAGGTCAATGGAAACTTCGAGAGGATAGATATGAAAAGATTACGCTGGGCGTTCGCGCTCGTCGTCGTCGCTGTACTCGCCGCTACAACGGCGCAAGCGCGGCAGTTCCCGGGCAACGACAACGACCGTCCGATGAACACCGTCGAGTCTGTACGACGCGCTATTAACGACATGATCGCGCAATTCGGCGAAGATTATCCAAACGGCGAAGAGTATCTAAAAGAACTCGAAGCCTTGGAAAAAGAGAGCGAGCGCGGCGAAGATTGGCAGAAGCGATTCGCACAATTCCGCAGAAAGGCGTTGCTCGCGCTTCCAGAGCTAGACGACCTGGAACTCGTCGTCGTACGTTCAAATCGACTGCCCGCCGTAGGCGACGACTTCATGACGATCGACCGCGTGCCGAAAGAAGGCTGGAACGTCGAACTGGGCGTGCTATCGGATCTGCGCGCCGAAAACCCGGTCTTCACGCCGATCTTTAAGCCGCAAAACGGACGACCGATCCTCGAGCCGGAACTCAACTGGGACGGCGAACGAATCATGTTCACAAGCGTTTCAGAAGATAACAAACGCTGGGCTATCTTCGAAATTGATCGCGAAGGAAACAATCTCAAAACGCTATCGCCCACCGATCAGCCCGACGTCGACTTCTTCGACTCATGCTATACGCCGGAAGGAAAAGTCGTCGCATGCTCAAACGCCGGCAAGCAGGGACTGCCGTGTATTAACGGCTCCGATCCCATGGCTAATATCTACCTCATCGATCCGGAGACGAAGAAAGTACGACAGCTAACCTTCGAGCAGGACTCCGACTGGCACCCTACCCCGCTAAAAAACGGACGCATTATGTATCTACGCTGGGAATACAGCGACATTATGCACTACTATAGCCGCATTCTATTCCACATGAATCCGGACGGCACCAACCAGGCGGAGCTCTACGGCTCGGGCTCGCTATTCCCAACGGCGTTCAAGCACGCGCGCGAATTTCCAGATTCATCCAAGATCGTCGGTATTGGTTCTGGGCACCACGGACGCGGCGACACCGGCAGACTACTCATTATCGACCCGACGATCGCGCGAAAGTACCCGTTCCGCTACCACCCCGAGACGCTAGAATGGGGACCTGAAAACACGCAATTCGACGCGCATCCCGAAGTCTTGCCGGCGGAGCAGACGGGCTTTGTCGCGGAGATTCCAGGATATGGACGCGACGTTGTCGGCAACGTACTGGATATGCAGTCGACGGGACTGAAGTATAACTTTGTCTTCCCGTATCCGCTTTGCGAAAATTATATTTTAGTGAACTGCGAGATCGACGGCGCCCCCGGCACGTACGGACTCTATTTAGTCGACACGTTCGACAATATGACGCCGATTAGCGTCGTTCAAGGCGAGGGCTATTTCTTCCCGACGCCGTTAATCGAGCGCGAGCTTCCACCGATCCTTCCGAATCGCGTTATCGAAGGGGACAAGGAAGCGACGGTCTTTATAACGGACGTGTACAACGGCTTCGGCACAGAGAATATTCCGCAGGGCGAGATCGTTGGTCTTAAGATCTTTGCGTACCACTTTGCGTACTTGCACACAGGCGGGCACGAGTCGGTCGGCGTGCAGAGCAGTTGGGATATCAAGCGAATTTTGGGGTACGTTCCGGTCGAGAAGGACGGGTCGGCGTTCTTTAAAATTCCGTCGAACACGCCGGTCGCGTTATTGCCGGTCGACAAGAACGGCGCGGCGGTGCAATTGTTCCGTAGCTGGTTCGTCGGGATGCCGGGCGAGAACGTGAGTTGCAACGGTTGCCACGAATCGCAGTTAGACGCGACTCAATCGGTTCTAACGCAGGCGTCGCGCCGCGAGCCGAGCGAGATTCAAGAGTATCTTGGTCCGCCGCGTTCGATTACATTTGAACTCGATCTCTACCACCGCGTTGTTAAGAAATTCTGCATCGGATGTCACGACGGCTCCAAGCCGGATCGACCGTCCTTCGCAGACGCGCAGTCGGCGTACAACAACATTCACCCGTTCGTACGCCGACCGGGTCCGGAAACCGATATGGACGTGTTGCCGCCCTATGAATACCACGCGTCGACGAGCGAACTCGTGCAGATGCTAGAAAAGGGACATCACGGCGTAGAGCTAGACGACGAAGCGTATCGCCTCATCGTCAACTGGATCGACTTCAACGCGCCGTGGCGTGGAAAATGGGGGAACGAGCCCGAAGCGAAACGACGACTAGAGCTCTCCGACTTGTACGCCGAGTCTGCGGCTGTAGACGTCGAGAACGAATACGACCGACTACTAACGCAAATGCGCGAAAAGCCGGCGCCGGAATTCATCAAACCGGAAAAGAAGGAGAAGCCGACCGACACACTCGGCGACGACTGGGCGTTCGACGAGGCTGAGGCTAAGGAGTTGCAACGTCAAGCGCTCGAAGGAGGCGCGCAAACCAAGAGCGT
>ONJR01000113.1 GCA_900318195.1 uncultured Planctomycetota bacterium | reverse complement strand
CGCGAATGGAACCGGCTCGTACTATGCGCCGCAGGATTTCGTATTCGACTACTTCGACGAGACGAAGGTTTCGATCGACGAGATGATAGCGCAACTTTCTGAGTCGAAAGCGCGTTTTAAGTGGCTCTGTGTCGACGCGTGTCGCAACGACTTGGCGCCGACCGTTACGAAGAGGCCGAACAGTATGGAGAGGAGTCTTTCAATCTCGCAGGCTCCGAAGGGCGTGGCGCTGACGCAGAGCTGTCGCGTGGGGCAGTTCTCGTACGAATACGGCGGCTCGAACGCGCCGTTTAGCAACGGTCTCTTTACGCGCGCGTTCGTGGACGCTATTAGCGGTCGTTCGCCCGAAGCGGACGCCGATCAGAACGGCGTGGTAACTCTTGGTGAGATTCGCGATTATCTCGAATCACGTGTTCCGAAAGACGCGCAACTCTACTGCAACGGTATGCAGAATCCGACCTTTACCATGATGAAAGGCGCCTCCTTTAGCGATATTGCGGACTATAAACTCTTTGAAGATATGCCAATTTTTGGTCATCATCCGAGCGATTGGCGGCGTGGACAGACGTTTTGCCGAGAAGCTGAAGCGCTTGAAAAAGATGAGAAATACGCTGAGACGCTCGAAAGAATTAAGGAAGCCTATCGTATCTTGCCAGACGTCCCCGAGGTCGCGCATATTAAGGAACGAATCGAAAAGCATGATAGCGGCGCGCAAGCGCAAGAAGCGTATGAGAAATCGAAACAAGCTCTTAATGCGAAGCAATTTCAGGAAGCGTTAAAGTATATTGACCAGGCGATTCAGTTGGATACAAAGAATTCTACCTATCCTGTTTATCGAGAATTGATTGTATCTCAGCAGAGATTTGCTGAACACCAAATTACGGCTCCTCCTGAACCGCCATTTGTTACACCTGACCCGCCGAAGCCTGTGCCGGGAACAAGCGACGACGACAGGAAAAACAAGCCGTCCCCGATACCAGGTAGTCGGGAAGCTGGCGCAGTAAAAGAAATAAAGATTGCCGACGTCAAAGTGAAATTTCGCTGGTGTCCACCAGGCGAGTTCAAAATGGGGAGCCCTAAGACGAGGAAGGTCGCCGCTCCGATGAGACGCAACACAAGGTTCACATCAGTCGCGGGTTCTGGCTCGCCGAAACTGAAACGACGCAAAAGCTGTGGCAGGCTATGATGGGAGAAAACCCTAGTGAGTTTAAGGGGGACAGTCTGCCCGTAGAGAAAGTAAGTTGGAACGATTGTCAGGAGTTTCTCAAGAGGATACAGTAGTATGCTCCTAGAGGTCTTAAGTTCCAATTACCCAGCGAGGCACATTGGGAGTACGCTTGTCGAGCAGGTACGAGCGGGAAGTATAACTGTCCCGATGCGAAATTGGAAAGTTACGCGTGGTACGATTGGAATTCAGAGAAGAAAACACATTCTGTCGAAAGTAAGAATCGCAATGACTGGGGGCTTTATGATATGCATGGTAATGTGTGGAAGTGGCGCTCCGATTGGTACGAAAAAGACTATTCTGACGGCGGCTCGTGCTTTTAAAACACGAGTCAAACGCGAGTTTAAATACCACAGGGTGAAGAGATATCTTCGACGCTTAGGCGAAACTAGCGTCATTGAGTCGCATAGCGCAAGCCGACGTGCGACGTTCTTCATGCTTGGGTAATTCACGTTCCTTAGGGAATCCGTTCCTTTTTCTCAACCCGACGCTTGCAATCTGAATTAGAATTTGGTAGAGTAGGGTAGCGGTCGTCGTTCGTGCGAACGAGCGACTCGCGTGGAAGTTTTACATACACGAACAATCGTCGGTAGCGTTTAACGCGAACGAGGGAGCTCAATGAAGAAATCATATTTAGCGATCGATATGGGCGCGTCGAGCGGTCGATTAGTTGTCGGCCATTTTGACGGTAAGAAGATCGAACTGGAAGAAATGTACCGCTATGAAAACGGACCGGTCGAGATGAACGGGTCTCTGTTCTGGGATCTGCCGGGTCTATGGAAGAGCGTGCAAACTGGTCTGTACGCGGTCGGCGCGAAGTACGGCGCCTCGATCGCGAGCGTTGGGGTCGACACGTGGGGCGTCGACTTTGCTTTCCTGGGACGCGGCGGCGTGCTATTGGGCAACCCGTATTGCTATCGCGATCCGCGTACCGACGGCGCCATGGCGCGCGCGTTTGAAATCGTCCCGCGAGACGAGATCTTTGCGCAGACCGGGTTGCAATTCATGGAGTTCAATTCGCTCTACCAGCTCATGGTCATGAAGGAGCAGAATTCTCCGCTCTTCGACGCCGCCGAGCGACTATTGCAGATTCCCGACCTCTTTCACTGGCTTCTTTCCGGCGTTCAAAGCAACGAATACACGAACGCAACGACAACGCAATGCTTCAATCCAACGACGCGCTCTTGGGCGTTCTCGCTCCTCAAGAAGTTTGGCATTCCGACGACCCTGTTCCCGCCGACAACGGAATCCGGCACGACGCTAGGATGCCTGCGACCCGAGCTGGCGCGCGAGACGGGACTTACCGCCGCGAACGTCGTTTTGCCAGGTACGCACGATACGGCGAGCGCGGTCTTCGCCGTGCCGTCTTCGAGTCCGCTCGGAACGACAGACTGGGCTTATATTAGTTTGGGCACATGGGCGCTCATGGGAATCGAATCGCCGAAGCCCGTTGTGAACGACGTCGTGGCGAAGTTCAACTTCACGAATGAAGGCGGCGTGTGCGGCACGACCCGCATTCTGAAGAACATCTGCGGTATGTGGCTACTTCAAGAATGCCGACGCGTCTGGCGCCAAGCTGGCAAAGTGAACGCCGCGAACCAGCCGATCGACTGGGAAGACATGAACGTGCTCACCGCGAACGCGAAACCTTTCGTTACCTTTATTGATCCGGACGCGCCGGAATTCGCGAAGCCTGCCAATATGCCGCAACTTATTTGCGACTTTGCGAAACGCACCGGTCAGCCGGTTCCGGACTCCGACGGCGCCGTATTGCGCGCGATCGTCGAGAGTCTCGCGCTGAAATTCCGACACGTTCTAACGATGTGCGAAGAGATTGGCGGACGCAAGATCGAGACGATTCACGTCGTCGGCGGCGGCGTTAAGAACAAGGCGCTCATGCAGGCGACGGCGGACGCGTCTGGACGACGCGTGGTCTGCGGTCCGATCGAAGGCACCGGGGTTGGCAACGCGCTCATGCAGGCGATCGGCGCTGGCGACGTCTCTGGCGTGGAAGAAGCGCGCGAGATAGTCCGGAATAGCTTTGAGGTCGTCGAATACGAGCCCAGCGCGAATAGCGGCGCGTATTGGGACGAGGCGTACGGACGTTTTGTCAAGCTTTTGAAGTAACGCGTCGACGCGCAATTGGCATAGATTTTAGCGACGTTCTCGAGTGGAGCGTCGCTTTTCTTTTACTAGCGTCGTTCTTATCGCCACGCGCCGCTTGTTATCCGCTCGATGTATGCTATAATGTGAGGGTATTGTTTAATCGTCGCTTTGCGGCGAGTCCTCGTATTAGATTGAGAATAGCAATCGATGAGTTCAGAATCGCCTATTGATAACGCGGATTCTCGCGCCGTCGCGAACGAATCGCCTTGTTTATGGAAAATCCTGCTTTTTCCATTCGAGCAGACGCGCCGTTTTATACGCTTCCTATACGAGTGGGTTCTCTCTTGGGCGCATTCTCGTTACGGAACTGTAGCTCTCGCGGCGCTCTCCTTTATGGAGAGCTCTTTCTTTCCGATCCCTCCCGACGTTTTGCAGATAGCGCTCTCGCTGGAGCGTCCTAAGCGTTCGTTCTACTATGCGCTCGTGAGCGCGATAGCTTCAACGCTTGGCGCCGTTTTGGGCTGGTACATTGGCTACGCGCTGTGGCAGGCGGTTGGCGGGTATTTTGTCCCTGCGATTATTTCGACGGAGAACATGGAGAAGGTCTCGCACTTCTTCCAAGAGTGGGGTTTCGGCGCGCTGTTTGCCGCAGCGTTTACGCCCATTCCATTCAAGGCGTTTACAATAACCGCCGGTATAGCGAATATGTTTTTGCCGTATATGCTAGCGGCGGCTTTTATTGGTCGTAGCTTGCGTTTTTTTATGGTAGGCGCGTTAATTTACGTCTTTGGTCCAAGCATCAAGGGCTGGATCGACCGCTATTTCGGTTGGCTCACGATCGCGTTTTTAATCCTGCTGATCGGCGGATTTTATTGTATTAAGTATTTAATGTAATTTCGTGTTCGTTGCGCGTTCACGTATCGCGCGACGACGCGTTGTATGAATCGAAAGCGAATGACGACACGATGGCATTAGAAACAGACGATCTTTTTGACAGTAGCGATTCCGTCCGTTCGGGCAAACCGCTTGCGCACGTTCAGACGGCGGTTTTTCCAGGACCAATTCGTCTGACAAACGGCGGCGTTCTTCCAGAATTAACGATCGCGTACGAGACGTATGGCGTTCTTTCGGAGCACAAGGACAACGCCGTTCTCGTCTTTCACGCGCTCTCTGGCGATTCGCACGTTGCCGCGCACGACGAGAAGGACGATCCAGGATGGTGGGATCTGCTTATCGGACCCGGGAAATCGGTCGATACGAATCGGTACTTTGTCATCTGCGCCAACGTGCTGGGCGGGTGCCGCGGCACAACCGGACCGGATAGTATTAATCCCGAGACTGGCAAAAAATACGGCGTCGATTTTCCTTCGATTACTGTGGCGGATATTGTGGACGTCCAACGGATGCTGGTCGAGTCGCTCGGTATTGAGCGTCTTCTTGCGATCATCGGCGGCTCGTTGGGCGGGCTCATGGCGCTCGACTGGGGATCGCGTTATCCCGACGGGGTTGCCGGTATTGCGGCGATCGCGACGGGGGCGCGCATGACGACGCAGGCGTTGGCGTTCGACATAGTCGCGCGTAACGCGATCATGAGCGACCCTTATTTCTACGGCGGCGAATACTACGACAAGGAACGCGGACCGTCAACCGGTTTGGCGATCGCGCGAATGCTGGGGCATATAACGTACTTGTCGCAGGAGTCAATGAACCGCAAGTTCAATGCGGATCGCAATGTTGGTCGTAAGATCGACACGTCCTTTGAAACGAAGTTTTCTGTCGGTTCCTATTTAGCGTACCAGGGCGATAAATTCGTTGAGCGCTTCGACGCGAATAGCTACATAGCGCTCACGCTTGCGCTTGACGCTTTCGATCTCGGGCATGATCGCGCGACGTTGTCGGCGTCGTTGCGTCGTTCCATGTGCCGCTGGCTCTTTGCGAGTTTCAGCTCCGACTGGCTCTTTCCATCGTTCCAAGCGCGCGAGCTCGTCGACGCGGCGATTAGCGGGGATAAGCGTGTGAGTTACTGCAATATCAAGAGCGATTGCGGACACGACGCTTTTTTACTTGAAAACGAGTTGCCCGTTTACGGTTCGCTTATATCGTCTTTTCTGCACAATCTTAGCCTCGACTGGAGTTCAGACGACGAACGTCGTCAGGCGTTGGCGGAGAGCTACGGCAAGCCAGAAGCGGCGCCTAAGTTGCGCGTCGATTACGACCGCATTCTATCGCTTATTCCCCCGAAGACGAAGATTCTCGATATTGGGTGCGGTAAGGGCGAACTCCTTGCGCGTCTAAAGGCGCGCGGACACGAGCGTTTGCTTGGCGTCGAGTTGGAAGAGTCGCTCGTGTTAAAGTGCGTCGAGCGCGGCTTGGACGTTGTTCAGCTCGACGTGAACGACGGGCTGCCGTCTTTTTCGGATCATCAGTTCGATTTTGTCGTTCTTTCGAAGACGTTGCAGACGATTCGTAACGTCGAGCGCGTTCTCGAGGAGATGCTTCGGGTCGGTACGCGCGCGATTGTTAGCTTTCCGAACTTGGGTTATCGTAATCATCGCGAGCGTCTAGCCGGCGGTCGTGCGCCGCGTACGGATCCGCGACCAGGTCGAGAATGGTACAATACGACGGACGTGAGGTTTCTTACGATACTCGACTTTGAAGAATTTTGCGCGCAGAAGGGCTATCGCATTTACAAGAAGTCGGCGATTAATTCGACGACGGGCGATTTGATTTGTGACGACGACAATGAAAACGCGGACGTTGTTATCGTCGTTTTGGGGCGATGACGCATACCTGTGAGAGTTATTTGCCTTTTTTGTCAAATTCGGCGCGTTCTGGGGTTGAATCCGCTTGACGAGAAAGCCGGTTTACCCTTATATTATATGCAGGACGAAACTTTTCGGTCGGCGAGGCGCGCGTTCGCATTAGAGCGCGCGCTTCTAACAAAGGATTTAATCAATGAAAAAAGCTAAGAGAACAGACGAAAGAAACAGTCTTGAACAACTTTTGATACGTTGGCGCGAATACTATAACGAGAATAAGTCGCGCGTATCGCTCTTTGTGCTCGTTATCATACTTGCGTGCGTCGCCGTGTGGCTAGCGCGCTCCCTGAGCCTCGGCTCAAGTAAAGACGTCATGGCTGATTCCGCATATTATAGCGTCGTCGACGACGTCTCGAGCGCGCCGGCAGAGACCTTCAAACAGACGGCGGAACTTTACAAACGTAGCGAATTTGGCGACACGCTTTACGCCGAAACAGGGGACGCCTATGCGCGCGTGGCGCGCAACGCAATCGCGACTCGACGACTCTACAGCGCCGGACGCGTCAAAGAGAAACCAGCGAACGACCCGAGCGCCGCGTTTGCGGAAGCTATCGCCGCGTACCAAGAGGCAGCGACTTCCAAGGATCTCGTCGTTAAGTCGCGCGCGCTTTACAATCTCGGCGTCGTCTACGAGGACGTCGCGTCGATTGCAAACGACGCCGACGTCGTTACGAATATCAATTCTGCAAAAGAGAATTTTCAAAAGGTCGTTGAGTTGGGCGGCGATAATCCCTATATTGCGTTAGCGCAGGAACGTGCCAATCGACTCGCGAAGAACGCGACCGTTGAATACTATAAAACTGTTGCGAAGGTATACCGCGAGCTACCCGATCCAGCCGAAACCGAATCGATCGTCTCCGAGAACAAAAACGAACTCGATCCTGCTAAGCCTGTAACGACCGGCGATGAATTCGGTCTAAATGACGACTCCGAAGAAGAAAATGCGGAAGCTACCGAGCCCGCCCCTGAGGCGACTGAACCTGCTCCGGAAGCTGCCGAGCCCGCTCCTGAGGCGACTGAACCCGCTCCGGAAGCCTCCGAGCCCACTCCTGAGGCGACCGAACCTGCTCCGGAAGCCGCCGAGTCTGCTCCTGAGGCGGCCGAACCCGCTCCGGAAGCTACCGAGCCTGCTCCTGAGGCGACCGAACCTGCTCCGGAAGCTGCCGAGTCCGCTCCTGAGGCGACTGAACCTGCTCCGGAAGCTGCCGAGCCCGCTCCTGAGGCGACTGAACCTGCTCCGGAAGCTGCCGAGCCCGCCCCTGAGGCGACCGAACCTGCTCCGGAAGCCTCCGAGTCCGCTCCTGAGACGACCGAACCCGCTCCCGCCGAGTAACGTACGATAATTTCCTGAAACAAAAAACGAGCCGCTAGCGTTATTTTTACTAGCGGCTCGTTCTGTTTTGTTACGAGCGCGGATGATTCTTCAAATAGACGTCGTGCAAGCGCGACATATCGACGTGCGTGTAGATTTGCGTAGTCGCAATGCTTTCGTGTCCTAGCATTTCTTGTACCTGTCGCAAGTCGGCGCCGCCCTGGAGGAGGTGAGTCGCAAAACTGTGTCGCAAAGAGTGAGGGCTGATAGAGCTTGGCGCTCCTATTCGTAACGCGTACTTCTTAACGAGCTCCCACAGGGCCTCGCGCCGCATTTTGCGTCCGCTACGCGTGAGAAACGCGTAAACGGCGCTGCCTTGGTTTGGCGGCGCGCCCCGTTTTAATCGTTGAAGACGCGGCGAGAGGGACAAGTTGCCGACTAGGTCGTTGCGTTCGACTTGCCGATGAGCCGCGCGCGCTTCGGAATGCTCCAGCAGGACAGGACGCGACTCTTCCAGCCATTTCCTGAACGCGAGAATTGCCGATTCGCCGAGATGAACGATACGCTCCTTTGACCCCTTTCCGAAACAGCGGCAACATGCGCGATCGAGCCAAACGTCTTCCAACTTAATATTAACGATTTCCGACGCGCGACATCCTGTCGCGTAGCAGAATTCCAGAATAGCGCGGTCGCGAATCCAGAATTCGTCGACTCCAGGTTGGGGCTCGACTAGTAACCGATCAATCTGCCCCGGCGTCAGTACGGACGGTAGACGCTCCCACTGCTTTTGCGCGCCGAGCAATTCCGCAACGTTATTTTGCAGAACGCCTTCGCCCTGTAAGAAGCGAAAGAAGACTCGTACAGACGTTAGATTGCGCGCAATCGACGAGGGCGAGAGCTTCTGGTCGCGTAGGAAAGCGGGGAAGTCCGCCAATTGCTGAATTGTGAGTCCGGGAATTGGTCGGTCGGCGAGCCAGCGATAGAATCGAATGAGATCCGCGCGATACGCGAAACACGTGTTCTTTGCAAGTTGTCGTTCATACGCTACGTACCTAAGAAAGTCGCGTAGCCATAGCCGTTGCGAATCGGCAAGCGAAACAGTTTGCGGCGTTAGCGTTCGACGTTGCGGCATAAAACGTTCCTTTCTCACGCGGCGCTGTAACGCGCTTATGCGAATTCATAACGATACGACGGCTGCGCAAATCGACCGTCGACTATGATCGCATTTTTCTGGAGTTCAACGTACGCGTAGCAGTTTTCTGGCGTTTCCACGACCCCTTTGAAGGTTATGTGCGCAACGTTATTACGTACGCCGTACGACCCTTCGTGTAGATGTCCGGCGAGATACGCTTTAACGCAACTGTGTCGATCCAGGATCGCGAGCAGTTCGCTACCGTTCCACGTTGAGATTCCTAGATTGAAATAGTAGACGTCAAGATTGACGAGCGAGGCAAGTCGCGTGCGATCACTATCGAGCGACTTTGACTTCGCGTAGAGCGGAAAGTGCGAACAGACGGCGACGTTCTCACCAGATTCGTCCGACGCTTGAAGTTTCCGTTCGAGCCACTCAAGTTGCGCGGTTGAAATTAAGCCGTTCCACTCGGCCGGTAGCTTGCCGTTCGACAGCTTCCACCGTTCACGCGCCTCTTCGGCTAGTTTGCGTTCTGCCGGCGTCTCGGCTGCGTACGTACTGATCTCGTTGCCGTTGAGTACGAGAAAGCGCCAGCGATTCGTCGCGTCTTCCGGGTCCATGACTGTGAAGTCGTAATAACCCGGCTTTTCGAGTCCTAATAGATCGTAGACTTGCGACTTTTTCTCCTTTGCGACGTGAAAGTCGTGATTGCCGAGAACGTGCCGCCAGGCGATACCGGCGTGTGTTTCAGCGACCTTAAATAATTCGCGCATAGCGAGCGCGTTACTCCAATCGCTCTGCCAAGAGTCGCCCAAGTTCAGTATGAACGGCACGTCGGCGCATGAAATTTCGCCGACGCTAAGTAAGAACTTCTCAATGGACGCGCGATAGGTTCGTCCTATAGTCTCGTCTAAATCGCCGTACTGAAGGTCGGCGAGCGCTGCAAATCGTATCATGACGTCTCCTAGCTAAGGGGTGTATGGCGCGGCAATGATATGACCGCCGTTAAAAAAAGCCTGCAATCGAATATGATAGCAGGCTTCGTTTTGAAATTCAAGTCGTCGCGACGCGCGCGGGTTTGTGCGCGCGTCGATCATGTGAGACTTGAACCGCGTTAGAACTGCGCGCGTTATTGTTGCGCGAGTTCGCTGGACGTCGGCATTTCCACAGGCATATCGTGGGGCGTGTAGGTTCCAAGATCGTCGACGCCGTCGCCGTTCCAGTCGCCGACAACTGGAATATCGCCCGCCTGACCATGATAACTTGTCTTCGCGAATCGACCGTCTCCACCGACGTCGAGCGCCCACTTGCCGTCTTTGAAGAGCCCGACTCGGTCGATACCTTCGCCGGTCCAGTCGCCGACAACCGCAGTGAAATCGCGCAACTCTTCGGGCGCCGCAAAGCTTGTATCGCCTGAGTCGCGAACGCCGTTGCCGTTCGTGTCAAGATAGAATACGCCCTTGCTGTAGACGCCGATTTCCGAAATGCCGTCGCCGTTCCAGTCGCCGACGATCGGAACGTCCCCGCGACGACTGTTGAACCCAAAAACGTGATCGACCAAGTCGTAACGTTTGTTATTCGTGGAATTGTCGGTCGCTTCGCGCCAATAATTGTACGCATTCCTATAGAGATCGGCGAGCTCTTTCTCTTTCGGCGGCAAATTCTTCTCGCGACGATTGTTCTCGAGGGATATGCTCAAATTCAAGTCGCTTGCAAGTCCAGGATCGAGGTTGATCGCCCGGTCGTCGTATTGCCACTTCTTACCGAAGACGCCAATGTCGGACTTACCGTCTCCATCCCAGTCGCCGATTACTGGAATATCCTCCAGCGCTCCAAGCCTTGCCTCAAGATACATAGCGTTGCTGTTGCGATTGGTGTTGATGTACCATTTACCACCGTCGTACAGAGCGATATCGTCGATTCCGTCGCCGTCGAAGTCGCCTACGACAGGCTTTGCGCCGATTAAGCCGAACGAAATCGACAGCGGCTTACCATTCGTATCGACGTAACCGGATAGTCGCCAAGTTCCGGAGTTGTACGCCAACGGGGTATTCGACGCGTCTGATAAGGCGGAGACCGTGTGGTATGGCGAATCGGTAGCGACGATTGATCCGCGCCATCCGTAAGTTGAAGTTGCCGCAACTGCGGATCGAGGTTCCGTTCCGTTTAATACGCTTAGTTTCCAAGTGAATTCATCTTCCGTGAACCCAACCGCGCCGCCGTAAAGCGTCGTCATACTCCCCGGAATAACCGGCTGGTACCAGATATACGGGAAGGTCGTTGGAGAAGGCGACCACAGGTTCGTCGGGGGCGTAACCGGAGGGATTGTCGGCGGCGGCGGAATGTATTCGTCTTCCTTAATTTCGCCGAAGTCGTATTCGACCCCATAATCAGCCGGTTTAACTGGAATCGCCGTGATTACGTCGCTCGTTTCAACGTAACCGCCAAGCGATCCTGCGGCGTCTTTTCCGTCTTTGTAATTGGCGGGCTGGGTTTCCACGAGCTTGTAAACGCGCGCGGGCTCGAGATTCTCGAAGACGTAATGACCGTTTCCGTCCGTCGTAGCAACTCTACCTGTCGGCTCGTACGCTCCCGTTTCAGGATTGAGTATTAAGAGAGTAACAGCCGCGCCGCTGATACCCGGCTCGCCCGACTCGCGTACGCCGTTATCGTTTTTATCGTGGTAAACGTACCCCGAGATTGCGCCGGGGCGCAGTTCGCCAAAGTTGTAGTTGACGCCGTGTCCGTTCGGAGGCAGTTCGACGTCGGCGAGCACGTCGTTTTCAGGATTGGTTCCAACGGTGAATCCGAAGATCGTGCCGACCGTGTCTTTGCCGTCGTAGTATGCGTCCGGCTGACGTTCGCGCAGGACGTATGTCTTGTTGGGATCGAGATCGCCGAAGAAATAGTAACCGTTAGCGTCTGTCAATCGATAATCGACAAAGGTCGCAGTTCCGTCGTCGCCGATTCGATAGAGATCGACGCGCACGCTTTCGATTCCGGCTTCATTTGTGTCCATAATCCCGTCGTTATTATCGTCTTCATAGACGAAACCGCTTAACGAACCAGGAGGCAGAAGTTCGCCGAAGTCGTATTCTTCGCCGTAATCCGCCCAGTCGACTGGAATCGCCTCGATAAGATCACCTTCTGGCGCAACGACGCCGCCAAGCGTGCCCTCGCGATCTTTACCGTCGACCCAGTCTTCCGGCTGAAGTTCCTTAACTGCGTACGTACGTTGTATGTCGAGGTTGTCGAACTTGTAGAAGCCAAATTCGTCCGTCTTCTGTTCCGCTATCTTCTTGTAGTCGCCGTCCTCCAAGACATACAGCTCGACCGTAACCCCGGCTATACCGGCTTCCCCGAGGGACGGTTCACGATACCCGTTGTCGTTTGCGTCGTGATACACATACCCGGTGATTGCGCCGAGCTTAAGCTCGCCGAAATTGTACTCTTCGCCATGATCGTCCCAACCGACGCGCACGTCCTCGAAGACGTCGTTACCGACGAGACCGCCGAGCGTGCCAGGCGCGTTCTCCTTGCCGTTGACATAATCGTTGGGCTGGCGTTCTCTGACCGCGTACTGCTCTTCGATTGGCAACTTATCGAATGAGTAGTTGCCGTTTGCGTCTGTAAACGTTGAACGATAGAGCGTATAGTCGGTTCCGTCCCATTTATACAGATCGATCTGAACATTCGCGATTCCGCCTTCCAAGGGATCTTTAACCCCGTTGTCGTTACGATCCTCGTAGACGTTGCCTGCGATAGAACCGAGTTTCAGCTCGCCGAAGTTATAATTGACGCCATGCTGATCCCAGCCGACGTGAACGTCCGAGAAATAGTCGTCGGACGAGACCCCGCCGAGCGAACCAGGCGCGTTGTCTTTACCGTCGTCGTAATCGTTCGGTTGCCATTCTTTGACGGCGTAATCGCAGTTGATATCAAGATTATCGAAAAGGTAATCGCCGTTCGCGTCGGTGTACGCGCTCTCCTGATAGACGTAGCCTTGCGAGCCGTCCCACTTATACAGATCGATACGCACGTTCGCTATTCCAGACTCGCCGACATTCTTAATTCCATTGTCATTGCGATCCTCGTAGACGTTGCCGGCGATCGATCCGAGCTTTAATTCGCCGAAATCGTAATGATAACCGTTTTGACCGTAGCCGACGAAGACTTTCGTGATCGCGTCGTTAAGCGCGACGCCGCCGAGCGTGCCTGGATAGTCCTTTCCGTCCGCGTAGTCGGACGACGCGAAGATTTCGCGAATCTCGTAGGTCTTTTCGGGTAACTTGCGCTTTGTTCCCGCTTCATTCCACGCGCCGTTGAGCTCGAATTTATAGTAACCGTCGGCGTCGACTGTTTGCGACTCCATGAAGGTGTAAACGGCGTCGCCGTTGGCGTCGTAATCGATTCGCCAGAGTTGGATTTCCGCCGGGTAACGTACGCCGTCCCATTCTTCGCCCGGTTCCTTGCCGTTTGCGTCGTTGAGATCTTCGAAGACGTAGCCGTCGATCGTACTAACGAGCGCCTTCGCGAAGTTATTTTCATTCGCGTGCTCGCCTCCCTGCATACCTTCGACGACAATCTCTAGTGGATTAACGCGTTCGCCATAATTGCCGCCGCTAGCGCAGAAGTCGAAGTACTGCCAGCCTTCTGGCGAGACGATATTCGCCTCCGAGAAGATTTGGTACTTGCCCGGCATGAGATTATCGTTAAAGACGTAATAGCCGTTGACGTCCGTCGTTGTCGTCCACGTGCGTCCGTCCTCAGCGACCAACGTAACTTCGACGCCGGCGAGCGGCTGATCGTCGAGCTCCGGCTCGTACTCGCAGTTTACGTTGTGATCCGCGTAGACTGTACCGGAAATGACAATCGGCTTAGGAGTTAGCGTGAAATCGTCGTATACGCCGGCGCGCGCGATACCGTCGTTGCCGTCGGTGCGATCGTAGGGAAGGTCGTCTTCGCTATATTGCAAAGAGAGCGCAGTTGATCGTACGCATTCGTCGTCGTAGTTGTCGAAAAATATCCCGGACCATACTTCCGTCTGATAGTGTTTCGAGCTGAAAGTAGCGTCGACTTTCGAACCTTCGAGACCGCCAACCGCGCCCATTTCGGCGCCCTCAACGATCGGGTTGAGAGGCGACTGCATTTCGTCGAGATCGATCGCGAAAACAAAGCGATCGCCCTCGTAGAAGTTCGAGAAGCTAATCTCGAGCGTGAGCCCTCCGTCTTGCACTTCCCAGCCTTCGACGTTAATATTAGCGCTCTTGTCGACGACGGTGAAGGGAACGGAAGCGTTGACGCCCAGTCCGGATTGCGACGTGTCGAAGAACGGTTCGCCAGCGTCCAACGCGCCGTTGCCGTTCTTGTCAAGGTTAATGACCAACGTGTCAAGCGTCGTGCCGGCGCCGTTTTCGCCGCCGACCCAGGCGACATAGAATAGGTCGCCCAATTCCTCCATGTATTGCTCTTGGTAAACGACGCCTACTGAGACGGGGTCGGCCGCTAGGTATTCGCGTTTTTCGAGTTCTTCTACACGGCAAATACGACGCGTCGTCGGGCTATCGCCGCGCTTGGCGCGTTTCCGGGACTTACGTTCCGACTTCGACGCCGAATGGGATTCAATCGCGTGTTTTCTTATGAAGAGCGACATACTTCAGCCTTTCGAGCGCTGCTGTTACAACGCTAACTATGTTGGGCGACTCGTGCAAAGTTCCGCTAGCTCGTCCGTGTGAGCGCGGATGACCGTCGCTGGAGCGACTCCTTGCGCGTTCGCATAACCATTACGTGCCGCCCGCAGGATTCGGACGGACTATTGTCAATATCTCGAGAAGCGCGAATCTCGCGTCTACTCGGTTTGATCTAATTTCAGCGCGTGCAAACGTCGTCGCCGTCAAATACCGAACGGCGACGACTACACCGACGCGCGCGTCCCTACGGATGACGTAGAGACTACGCTAACTCTCGGTCTTTAATCGGCGATTGAATGGCGTGCGCGCCAACAAAAAAATTATTTTTTCAGGTTTTCAGTGGACTATTTCTGTCGCTAACGTTGGAAGCGACCATTGCTTGACCGTAGTGTCGAAGCTACCCGTATACAACAGGTTGTTCTGCGCGTCGTAGCACATCGTAGAGACCGTCCCCGTATGTCCGGTTCCTTCATACGTTATTCGGTTTTGCTCGAAATCCCAAACGCGCACAATATTCGTACTGTAGCCAGCTGCAAGTTGTGTTTCGCCACAGAACGTTAACGAGCACACCTTACCGTCCACGCCGCTAAGGCATTCTACCGGACGACTAATGATGACGTTCTCATTCTGATCGAGACGAATCTCGCAGACTTGAACTCGATTAGAATCGCCACCGAACGCGACAAACCGACCAGAGGGACTAAACGCGATCGCACGAATGCGACGAGGAACCGAGCCTTGGGAGTTGACGAGTTCGCATTCTGCAAAGATACTAGGATCCTTGATGCGGAAGACGCGAAGTTGACCCGAACGACCGCCCATCGCGAGGACGTACTTCATTTTGCCGTCTTTACCCGGTAACGCCGAGCTTGCCAATTCCGTTGTGCCGAACGAGGGCGCTTCCCATACGGTGAACTGCTGCAACGTTGAACTGTCGTAAACGTTTGCAAAGCTCTTGTAAGCGCTCGCAACGAGCATTTCGCCGTTCTTGATAAAGGTTAGAGCGTGTCCGCCTTTGACGTCGTTTTCACTTGACGCCGACGATTTCATTACCGGTCGACGAGTTCTTACGTCCCACATGACGACTTGACCGTCTTGAGAAAGGGACGCGAGTAGGTTAGGGTTCGACGGCGAGAGCGCCAATGCGCGAATCCAATCCTTTCCGGCGACGTAATTCGCATTACTACGCGAGGGGTCGCGAAAGGTTTGTGAAACGTCGATATCGGTTTGCTCAACGTTGCAAGCGTAGATTTCTTGACTGTCGCCCCCGATATAAATGGTGGACCCGTCCGCCGAGAGCGCGAGAGACGTTATCACCGGGCGTAGGTCGTCGTTCTTAATCGTTTCTACGAACGAATAAGTTTTTTCGACATTGAGTTTATCTGGTATGTCTTCTGAGCGCGCGTTGCACGAAAAAGCGGGGCCGAGCGCGAGCAAGAGCGCAACAAACATGCTTGTGTGTAAGACTCGGTGTTTCATAATATCACTCGTAATAATCAGTGTGAACTCGCGCGCCGCGCTCGACACGACGCTAAACTGCGCGTCATGAAGGGCGCCGAGGCGACTTTTTCATTTTGCTACGAAACCTAGCGCGGTAACGCGCGGTCTAACTGCGTTGACAGCGTACGCAAGCGTTTGGGGGCAGGCGTTCAGTCTTGCGGCGCGAGCGCTACTAACTTTCGGTATCGACCAAAAACGCGTCGGTAGTGACTTAAAGTTGACGCTCGCTTCTGGAATTGCACGATTACGCGTACCATTGACGAGAAATTAAGGAGTTGAACGATTACGTTGGTTGTGTAAAATAGATGAAATGCAACTTTTGCTGGAAGTAACAGTCGTTATAAGCCGCCGCCGAGCGCGACGCGTTGTTAGCGCGATTGTAACGATAAGGCGGTTAGGTGCAAAAATTAGGCTAGTCGGGTATTATAAATCGATTAAACTTCGCTCGAAAGTTTTCAGCCGAGGAATTTTGAGCTTATAATAACACACTGGCGGGGACTTGCTCTTGATTGTCGGTAAGCGCCGGGCTCCATCGCGGGCTCGCAGGAGCGCTCTTCGCGCGGTCGCTTGCGCATTTGCGTGTAAAGCGACGCTACCTCGACCAACTTTGTCGCTTTACTTGCGCGTCGACGCGCAAGCGTTCAACAGGGACGATCGTCCATTTAATCGTAAGGGAAACCTAATGCAGACACGAACGAAACACACAAATGGCGGCGGTTCTAACCGCACGCGGCGCGCGCGACAAGGCGGCGCCGTCGGCGTGATCGTCGCTTTGTTAGTCGTGATTGGCGTGGGAGGAGGCGTCTTCTATTGGACGCAATCTAACTCGCAGTCGTCGAAGAAAGTCAATCTGATATTTGCTACGGTCGAGCGCGGCACGTTCGTGCACGAAGTGAACGGCAAGGGTAGCGCGGAAAGCGCGAGCAACGTCGACGTCGCGTCCCAGGTCGAAGGGCAAGCGACCGTAATTTACCTGATCGACGAGGGCGCGGACGTTAAGAAGGGCGACCTACTCGTTGAACTTGACAGCTCCGATATCTCCGAGAAACTCGACTCTCAAGTTGTAACGACGAACAGCTCGCGCGCAACTCTTAACAGTTCGCGCGCCAACTTGCGCCAGGCGGAAATTTCGCTCGAGGAGTACGTGGAAGGTACCTTCGCGCAGAGCTGGATGGATTACGAGAATTCGATCTTTGAAGCGGAGCAGACGCGTAAGCAAAACGCCGACAGCGCCCGATTCACCGAGCGACTGCTCAATCTGAACTACTCTACAGAACTGCAGTACGAGATCGATAAGGTAGCGGAAAAGAAGGCGGAAAACTCACTCGAACAAGCGAACCTTAAGAAGCAGATTCTTCTAAAGTACACGAGCGAGAAGCAGATTACGTCTCTCATGTCCGATATTGAGACTGCGAGCGCTAAGGTCGATTCCGATAAGAACTCCTACAATATCAACCTGAACCGCGAAAAGCGATATCGCGCGCAACTCGCGAATTGTAAGATTGTGGCGCCGCAAGACGGACAGGTCGTCTATGCGAATCAGGATTCGCGACGGATGTCCGAGTCTGAAATGATTAAGGAAGGATCTACCGTACGACAGCGGCAGGTGCTCATTCGGTTGCCAGATAAGACTCAGATGCAAGTCAAAACGATGATCAACGAGTCTAACATTTCGTCTGTGAAGACCGGAATGCCGGCGATAATTAGTTTTGACTCCATTCCGGGACGAGAGATCAAGGGCGAAGTCGTTAAAGTCAATCTGTACCCTGAAATCGTGTGGATGTCCTCCGCGAAGGACTACGTGACGCTCGTTAAAATTAATGAGAACCTCGAAGAGCTACGATCTGGACTCACCGCGCAGGTGCGAATCATCGCCGATAGGCAGGAAAACGTGCTCATGGTGCCCGTCCACTGCGTTACCGAGTACGGTAATAAGAAATACTGCCTGACCTTTAACAACGGCGTTTGGGGATGCAAAGAAGTTACGCTAGGCGCCTCGAACGAGAAACAGGTTATCATTACACGAGGGTTAGAAGAAGGCGACGTCGTCGTGAGCGGCGCGCGCAATTATCGCGAAAACGTTACCTTCCCGGATCCGAATGAGCCCTCGATCCATGAGGACACGCCGGAATACCAAGCGCAGCTAGCGCAAACGAAAGCCGCTGAACAAGAGAAAGCGGAACGCGAAGCGAGCGCGCAAGCGGCTGGCGGTCCAGGTGCGGGCGGTATGCCGGGTATGGGCGGCGGACGACCGGGAGGACCGGGCGCTGGCGGTATGCCGGGCGGTATGGGCGCAGGTTTTAGTCCTGACATGATCGCCGACTTTGCTCAGAAAGTCAAGAACGGTGAGATTTCCGAGTCTGTTTTGGCAAATATCCCTCCTCAGATGCTAGAGCGCCTCAAGAGCGGCGGTCTGCCTGGCATGGGAGTCGGCGAGAGTGAGGACGCTATTAAAAAGCGGGAAGAAGCCGAGGTCTGTTCTCAGACGATCGAAGCTAATCTTGCGCACGACGCGAAGGTGGCTGCAATTCAACCCTTCTTTTCGCGCACCGTTATGGAAATGCAACGCGAGCTTACCTCCGTGATTAAACGCAAGGCGGATGCGTTGAGCGCGCGAATTGCCGCGCGCCAGAATGAAATCACGCGACGCCAGGAAGACGTTGAACTACTTCAAAAGTCCCTGGCGTCCGGTACCGTCGACGCCGCCGCGACGCAAGCGTCGATCGATCAACTCATTGATGAGATCAAGCAGTTGCGCGGCGATTCCGACGCCGATCCTCTTGCGCGCATCGTTTATCACGATATGGTCGATTGGGATCGCTATGTTAGCGGCAACAATATTACTAAGGAAGCGTTGAATTTCCTGGCTGAAGATTCCAACGTCGTTTTTAATCAACTCTTCCCGAATTCAAAAGCGCTCGACGTCGTTACGAAAGACGACTCGAACGTCGTAGTGGTCGGCGCTGACAACCTCGAATTCGACGAAGACGCGCAAGCTGGTTCCGAAGAGAGCGACGCGAACGAGGATTACGCCGCGTTCCTACCGCTTTTCGACGATTGGGATCACAGCGAAGACGACAGTCTGCGACCCGCTGAATTCGTTATTGGCTTCTTCTCGGATCGCCAGAAGTTCCAGAACTCGGAGTCGGACGAAACGATCGACGAATTGTTCGCTGAACTCGCCGGTAGCGCTACCGCTTCCTCGGTCGCTATGACCGACGCGGCGCAAGTTACCGATCGCATCTTGCGCGAACGCCAGGAGCCTGGCGCTGGACGAGCGCGAGGAGCGCGCGGAGGAAGAGGAATGCGCGGGGGAATGCCGAACGGAGGATCGACCGGAGGTTTGGGTGATTCTGGCGCTGAAGGCGCCAACCCTGAGGCTGGTAGAGCTAACTCAGAAGGCGGCGACGCCAAGGGGGGCGAACGACCGCAGCGACCTCGCGTCGAGGGCGAGCGTCCTGACGGCGCGCAGGCTCCTTCCGAGTTCGCGCTACCTGGCGCGCCGCGTTTCGGTTCTTCCGAGCCGATTAAGACGCTCGCTGAAGCGTCGAGTCTGCGCCAAGCGATTGCGCTCTACGTTAATCGTATGGACTTCAATGGGGACGGAACGCTTCAGAAGACTGAGTTCATTAAGGGGTATCACGAAGTGAACGACACGGCTCAGAACCTCTTCGCTTCCACGACGTTAATCAATGCGGTCGATACAAATCGCGGCGGTTTCCCCGGACCTCCTCCGAGGTAATGTTATTCTTCGTAGTTCGCGAGCGCCGGCGCGCAATATGAGGTAACTCCTCGTGTGGCTCGCGCCGATCTGCTCGCGACGACTTATTATAGTTTCTCCACAAGACGACTGGGGAAGGTTTATGCTTGATAAAAAGAAGAAAGCTACGAAGTCTGACGACGGCGCGCAACTCGAGCAGTTTTTTGCCGCGAAGCTCACCGGCGTTAAGCGCGAGTATGTGCTCAAAGGCGAGACGGTCTACGCGTTGCGCGGCGTCGATCTCGAAGTGCCCGAGGGGGATTACGTCGCTATTATGGGCGCGTCTGGCTCTGGTAAGAGTACGATGCTCAATCTTTTGGGATGCTTGGATCGACCGACGCACGGTAAAATTTGGTTGGGACACGACGACGTAACTACGCTTGACGACGATCGCCTTTCTGAGATTCGCGCGTCTAGGATTGGGTTCGTCTTTCAGTCGTACAATCTCATTCAGCAGCTGACAGTCATTGAGAATATCGAAGTGCCGCTATATTACCAGGGCAACGCATCGTTGCGTTCGCGTAAGCGTTGTGTCGAATTAGCGAAAATGGTCGGGCTCGGCGAACGATTAAATCACCGTCCCACTCAGCTTTCTGGCGGTCAGCAGCAGCGCGTCGCGATCGCGCGCAGTTTGGTGAACGATCCGTACTTCATTCTCGCGGACGAGCCGACGGGCAATTTGGACTCTAAGACCACAGCGGAAATCCTCGATCTACTCGATAAACTTAGCGAGCAGGGTCGAACGATCATTTTGGTAACGCACGAAGACGACGTTGGCGCGCGCAGTAAGCGAATAGTTCGTTTACGCGACGGTCTCGTGGAGTCTGACACGCGTTTGCGACCGATATAAATCGCACGCGCACGACGACGCACAGTTAGCACACACGTAGATTGTTCGACCAGGCGGTCAACCTTCTACTTAAAATAGGTGAACCTTGAAAGATGACACAAGCGTTTCGCACACTTCTCTCGGGCATTAAGAGTTTATACCTTCACCCGATGCGATCCTTGCTGACGGTTCTTGGTATTTTTATCGGGGTCGCGAGCGTAATTTGGCTCATGGCGATCGGCGAGGGTATCAGTCGCAAGGCTCAAGAGCAGATCGAGAGTTTAGGAGCCGACAATATCATTGTGAGTACGATTAAGCCGCCGAACGAGGCGCTTTCGTCCGGTAGTCAGGGGCGCGGTATGCAGATTCCAGAGTATGGTCTTACCCGCGCGGACTACGACCGTCTCACGGAAACGATCCCAACTGTAGTTAATTCCGCGCCGGTTAAGGACTACCAGGAGACGTTCCAGAACGGACGTTGGAAGGTCGACGGTCGACTCGTCGGATGCACGCCGTCTTATATTGACGTCGTTAAGATTTCAATGTTCGAGGGTCGTTTCTTTACGGACGAAGAGAACGCGCGCGCGTGCGACTACTGCATTTTGGGCGCAGGGGTCGCGACGACGCTCTTTCCATACGAGGAGCCGCTCGGTAAGCTGATTAGGGTCGGCGACAACTATTATTTCCGCGTCATAGGCGTTGCGAATTCGCGCGCGCCCTCTGCCGCGATAGGTAGTTCGTTGAAATCGGAAGACTATTCCTACGACGTCTACGTTCCGCTACAAACGGTGCAGACGCGCGTCGGCGACACGGTGGTTGTGCGCCGTAGCGGATCCTTTGAAGGCGAAACGGTACAGCTGAAGCAGATTACGCTCAAAGTTGGCAAGGTCTCCGACGTTATGGAGACCGCCGACTTGATTAAACTCACGCTCGACAAGTACCATACGAAGTTCGAGGACTACGGCATAACGGTGCCGCTCGAACTCCTAGAGCAAGCGAAGACGACTAGAATGATGTTCAACGTCTTTATGGGACTTATCGCCGGTATTTCGCTCATCGTCGGCGGTATCGGCATTATGAACATTATGTTGGCGACGGTAACCGAACGCACGCGCGAGATCGGTATTCGCCGCGCGCTCGGCGCGAAACGAGGCGATATTGTCCGACAGTTCCTGATCGAAACTGTCGTCTTGTCCGTGGTGGGCGGAGGCTTAGGCGTGCTTGTCGGGCTGACTTGTTCGCCGGTTACGACCTTTGCTATGTCGATCGTAAAGAAGACGAATCCCGAACTGCTGGCGAGTCTGCCGCCGATTGTTCAGGAGCTCAAGCCGATTATCGTCTTCTGGTCGGTGCCGCTCGCGTTTTTGATCTCCATTCTCATTGGAGTTGTCTTCGGCGTCTATCCCGCGATCCGCGCGGCTAAGATGGATCCGATCGAGGCGTTGCGGCACGAATAACGCACGGCGAACTTTTGGCGCAGTGGGGAGGACGAGCGGCGCGCGGGTATGCGTGGCGGCGCGTTCTCTCCTTTTTTAACTTGAAAGCGCGGCGAGTCGGTCGCGCAGGGCAGTAATAGGATAATATTAAATTCAACTTGACGTTATGGACTATCGCAATTATCTAAAAGAATATCCCGACGCGAACGGTCGGTTTGGCGAATATGGCGGCTCGTATCTACCTCCGGAACTTCAAGAGGCGTTTGACGAGATCACAAAGGCGTACAAAACGATATGCAATTCAGCGCAGTTCATTGCCGAATTGCGGCGCATACGTCGCGAATTCCAGGGGCGACCGACGCCGGTCTCGCATTGCGAGCGACTTTCGCGCGAGCTAGGGGACGGAACCTGTCAGATTTATCTTAAGCGCGAAGATCTCAATCATACTGGCGCGCACAAACTGAACCATTGCATGGGCGAGGGACTGCTGGCGAAGTTTATGGGTAAGAAGCGCATTATAGCGGAGACTGGCGCGGGTCAGCATGGGGTCGCGCTGGCGACGGCGGCGGCCTACTTCGGACTGGAATGCGAAATCCATATGGGCGAGGTCGATATCGCGAAGCAGGCGCCGAACGTTGCGCGAATGAAGGTGCTGGGCGCGAACGTTGTGTGCGTTACCGAAGGGTTGCGCACGCTGAAGGAGGCGGTCGATTCCGCGTTCCGATCCTATGCGCAGACCTATAAGGATTCGATCTACTGCATTGGTTCGGCGGTAGGTCCGCATCCGTTTCCTATGATGGTGCGCGATTTCCAGGCGGTCGTCGGATTTGAGGCGCGCGAGCAGTTCCAGGAGATTACCGGCTTTCTACCCGACGTCGTTTGCGCGTGCGTGGGCGGCGGGAGTAATTCGATCGGAATGTTCGAGGCGTTTTTGGGCGATCCTTGCGAGATTGTCGGGGTCGAGCCTTTAGGGCGCGGCTCGGGCTACGGCGATCACGCAGCGTCGGCGACGTACGGCGAGAAGGGCGTTATGCACGGCTTTGAGAGCATTATGCTGAAGGATCCTAACGGGGAGCCGGCGCCGGTCTATTCGATTGCGAGCGGGCTGGATTATCCGTCGGTGGGACCGGAACACGCTTTTTTGCACTCGATTGGGCGCGTTAAATACGAAGCGCTCGACGACGCGGACGCCGTCGAAGCGTTCTTCCGGCTATCGCGTTCCGAGGGGATTATCCCCGCGCTGGAGAGTTCGCACGCGATCGCGTACGCTATGAAGCTCGCGGCGCGCGAGTCGGGGAAATCGATCCTCGTGAACTGTAGCGGACGCGGCGATAAGGACGTCGATTTCGTTGTCGAGAAGTTCGGAATTGGCGACGAGTATCTAGAACAGAGACGCGCGGAAGGGAAGTTTATTTAACGCGCTTCAAAGTTGGACGACCGCTGCGCGAAGGCTTGCTTCGCGCCAACTAGTACGCGCATTTGAAAACTTCCGCGCCTCAGGCGCGATATTTGGCTCCTCCGCGGGATATGCGCGGGGGAGCCGTTCCAAAATCTCTTCACTGGTAAAACGCGAGTCTTACGGTCGTCGTTAATTCGCAGATTTGGTATAGTCGTTATAATCCGCTTTTCTCGACCTTTACTGTGCTAGCTTTCTATACACGTCTGACTCGTGAAAAACAGCGCCAAAAGTCAGACGACCTTTTGACGTCAAAAACTATACATTACGGCTCATAGTCCCCTGGACTACTTTGTGTCTCTATTTTAACAAAAACTAGTCCATTTTCAATCAAATTCGACCATATTGGGCTTATTTTTCTTGATATATTCTTTTTTTTCCGCTTTTTTCGGTATACCAAAAGCCATGGTTTTTGAACAGCGAAAAATAGTTTTTCGCACGTATATTTCAAGCTCGTCAGTCCGGTCGCCAACGCCGAAATCCTATGCGTGTCGGCTTTCAAGAAGCCGGCTCGCCATAAAAAAAGAAGGAATACTCGTCATGAAGAAGAATATTAACTCCGTCGTTCGTCGTATTGTCAATAGCCTCTGCGGTCGTCGTGAGGTGGAGCAAGCTCGATATCGAGCGCCGCGAGGGAGGGCGCTGCGCATGGAAGCGCTAGAAAGCCGGGAGCTACTTGACGTCTCGCCGGCGGAATGGGCGGAGATTAGGGAAATTTATGCCGCTTTGCAGTTGCCAGAGTCTCCTAATATTATCGAAATTACGCCCGAGCAGATTTCGCGCGCGGCGCTTGACAACGCCATTCGACAAGCTGGCAACGATAATGTTATTGTCGTTAGAACGACTGATTCGAATCACACTATTAGCTTATCGACGCAGATTGAGATAGATGCGTTTGACAAAAAAATCTCTATCGTTTCTTATGGGACTCAGAATTTGGTTTTGGATGGTAATAAGGTGTGCCGGGTTCTATCGGTACGGACAAATGGATTTCGGCTTGGAGGGATCGATGTTGTTAATGGCTTGGCAACTCATGAGAATTATGGTGATTATGGGCTTGGGGTTGATGCTGTGGCTCTTTATGGTGCTGCTGTAGGAGGAGGAATTTTAGCAAATGGTCAATTATTTCTCGATAAGTGCAGAATATCCAGCAATGTTGCAGAAGATGATGGTACTGTTCTGAATGCTCCTCTTAACTCCAATGCGGTGGCTTATGGTGGAGGGATCTTTTCCACTGGCTTGACATCTATATCAAATTGTATAATTAATAATAACTATACAATTGCCAGAACCGGAGTTAATAGTGAAAACACGTCGTTTCATGAGATTGATTATTGTTATGAAAATGCTTTGTCAGCAGGTGGAGGATTTTATATTACGAATTATGCTACAATTATGCATAGTGTTATTAGTAATAATAAATCGGTGGCATATTCTGAAAATTATTATGAAGACGATTTGCCAAATATTGGAGTTTATACTAGTAGAGTATATGGAGCAAGTAATGGTGGTGGTTCTATTCCAAGAGGCAGTATAATTAATTCTACAATAGCACACAATGAACAGTTAATAGCACACAATGAACAGTT
>ONJR01000246.1 GCA_900318195.1 uncultured Planctomycetota bacterium | reverse complement strand
AGGTATTCTGCAATTTTCTCGTCGTTGACCCCGTCCGCGCGCATTCTCTTGGCATTCTTTTTTAGGGTTTCTATTCGTCCTTCTTCTCGTCCTTCCTTTCGCCCCTCTTCTCTTTCCCTTTCGCGTTCGTTTTTCCTAATTTCGTCGCCAATTTCCGCCCACACTGATTTCATAGCCTTACCCTCCTCGCGATCAGCCGAGGCAAATAGTTGTTTCACCATCGTGCGATCGACCTTGATATGCGCGTTGAACGCGCTTTTTAAAAAGTAAACAGCAGACGCATATAAAAATTCGTTTTCTCGCATACCCCAGGTTGTTACCGTCCTCAGGGGCGAAAGCGCCGTTGCGGACGCCGACTCCAATTGATTAAGACTCGCCTTTGCCATTAAATTGTACGCCGTTAAAAGGAACGGCGACCCTTCTAAACGACCCGTGTTGTAAAGGCGCGTTATATTCATAAAATGCAGTGGAAATCTGATTCGATACCGCGCAAATTCGTCTGGAAGTTTGAACGAGTCCTCCCAGCGCAAACGCTGAAGGCGCGCGTCCTCGCCAGTATAGATTAAGATCGGAACTGGTTGAAGTAGCGGCGCCTCTGATTGCGACTTGCGACGCAATTTAACCTGCTCTTGACAATACGAAGCGACGTACCCTAACGTCTGCGCGAGCGTCGCCGCGTTATCCAAAATTGAACTCTGCGCCTTATGCTCAAGAATGAGCGCGAGCGGCACAGTTCCCGCGCCGTTCCGACAGGGCACGGTGTAAATCAAATCGACCGCGCTTTTCCGCAACGCTTTACTGAAGAACTCGCGAGAATGAATCTCGAGCTTCGCGAGCTCCAACTTATCGCCCGCCCAGGGAAACCAACGCGCCACGCATTCCTGCGCTATCGCGAGATCATTGTGACAAAAATGGAAATACGCGTCGTGTAACGATCCGAAACGTTTGGTATCGCCGAAGATCTCGTTTACCGTTCTGAATTCGTCTGCTTTCGAATTGTCTTCGTCCGTTTGGCTCACAGCGTCCTCCATTTCCCTTACGACACGTTACCGCGCGCCGTCGTCGCGCAACTATTGCGTATATTATACGCATTTCGCGCTGAGACGTCAAATCGTTTCTCTGAAAAGAAACGCGACGCGTTATTGTCGAGCTTTGCCGCACGACACACGCTTCGATTCGTCGCCGCTAACATAACGTCGCGTTTAGCGCCATAAGCACGCGGTCCAGTAGGGAGCGTAGCGCCAGATAGCGACGAGCGCGCACACGGCGCATGCGAGCGCGAAGGGCGCGACAACGCACGCGGCGACGACCGCGCTCCAGCTCAACGGAATCATTTTAAAGTAGAAGTCGGGGCGCTTGCCGAAGAACCATCCGAACTTTCCGAAGATTCTCCGAAAGACAATGCGAATCGTCCAGAACGCGACGACGCGCACGCGCGCGCGATAGACTTTGCCTTGGTAATCTTTCGCGATGCGTTTAACGTGCGCGTCGGCGTAATTGGCGACGAACCGCGCCGCCGCGTCCCGCGCTTGCTCTAGGAATTTCGCGCTCGCTCCCTGATCGGGTTCGCGCGTTGAAGACGCCGCGCTCTGATCTTCTAGGAACGCGCGTTCGTAATAGGTTCTTTCGGGCGCGTCGTCCATATATTCCGGCAGCCTTGTTTCCGGCTCGATCGCGGACGCGCAATGTCGCGTCCAGACGGTTACGATCGCTTGCTGATATTCGATTCGCCCGCAACCGGAACACGCGCCGCACGTCTGGCGTTCCTGATATTCGACCGTATAGCTTTCCGTGCGATACCCGCCCGCGCCGTCGCTGACCTCGCGCGTGCGGTATTCCGTCCGCGTGACCGTATTGTAGCCCGAACCGCCGCAACCACTGCAGATCGCGACAAAATTCCACTCGCTATTAAGCCAGGCGCGGTCGGTATGGTCCCGATAGCCCGAGGGGGGATAGAGCGGAAAGAGCGTCTCGTCCCAAATCGGCACGTAGCGCGAGAACGGAGCGCAGTTGATTCCTCCCAGACTTCGCGCGTCGAGCTCGCGCGTTACGACGAGCGCTTCCAATTGCGCGCCGACGAATCGCTCGTATTCCGCCCTAATACGTCCGAGAAAGCGTATCATATTGCGCAGCGCCGTAAAACTTTCCGCTTCGACGTTATAGAGTCCGTTTGCCACGCGTTCCGCAATCCGGTCGCGATCGAGCGGCGTTAGTTCGCATTCCGTCTTGTCCTTTTGCGCTTTGACTAAGAATTTGAACGTGCGACGCAAGTCGCTAATAATCGGCGAGTTTAAAGCGCGACGACGACGGAAACGCTTGGCGCGACGGAGGTCTTTGAACCATCTAATAAAGATCGCAAGGTTAAGAACGGCAAAGCATAGGAGACATACGTTGTAAGCTTTTTCTAACCCGAAGCCACGCTGCAAAACAACGCTCTTGACCCCGACGAGAATAGACGCGCCGAGTACGACGTCGAGCAGAACGGCGCGTGAAAAACGCAGGACAAGGTAATGCTGATCAGTCGTTAGGATAACAAGAATTGCAATCGAGCTGACGATTGTTACGGCAATTGCGAGCGCCGGTTGCATAATCGGCAGTATTTTTAACAGGTAAAATACAGAAGACGCGTAACATTTGTAGATTGTGTCGAGCCAGTCGTATTGACGCGTGAGATCTGTGCAAATCAGAACGAAAGCAATACCGCCGCCGAGCTGTAGCGCGAGGACAAGTCTGCGGAACCCCACGCCTCCGGAGAGTCCGTATTCGAGCATTTCTGGGAACGATTCACGACCCAGTTTACGCAGCGCGGAGCGTTTGACGCCATACTTGAATTTAACGATCGCCTTTTTAGCGGCGAATTGAGTATAAGGGTATGGGTCGTCGATAAGATTCTTGAATTTGCGAGCGAGTAGGTAGATAATCGCAGCGGCGACGAGATACGCGATCGCGGTAACGAGAATAATCGTAGCGCGATCACTAAAGTAGCGTATTGCGTAGCACGCGCCATAGAAAGCGGCGACGACCGCGACGGCGTACGCGAAGAAGACGAGCGTATATAACGCGCCCCGGAGCTGCGGTATTTCGTAGAACGCCGAACGAACGAGGTAGATTGGGGACGCGCCGTATAGCGTGCGGACAACGAGCGTGAGCGCCGTTGAGAGTATCGCGACGCATGCGAAGTAGAGAAAGACCTCGAAGTAGATTGGCGAATCGGCAAGTTTGCCGAGCGCAAGGCGCAGTATACTGCGAATTGAATCAAGCGTTTCTGGCGCGCTTCCTTCGAGCGCCGTTGTTAGCGGCGTCTCTTCCGACTGCAATTTTCGATAGAGATTTGTCGCGTGTTTCGCGGTCGCGCGCGCGGCTTCGAGCGCTTGCTGTTCATAGCGGTAGCTTGCCGGATCGACGCGCTCCTTTGCGTCGTCTTCGCGCGCGGAGTCGTGTTCGCTTGGCGTTTCGCCGTACTCAGCGTCTTCGACGCCCTCTTTAACGGCGTCGACGAGACGTAGCGCGGCGTTCTTCGCCGTATGATAATAACCTTCGAGCGCAGTCGCCTCCGAGCGCTCTTGTTCGCGCGCGTCGTTAGACGTCTGACCGTAGAGCTCGCCGCGCGCCATGCAACAGAAGATGATCGCGAGCATAACGATTGTCACAAAAGATCGTCTTCTTTCCATACTATCCTCGACTCGTAAATTACCGCGCGCGACGCTTGATCGACCGCCGATCCATGGTATAGAGCGCCTACGCTGTCAGTATAGAGCGCAGGTTCTGGGATTTAGTTCGACTTTTTTGCGTTCGACGTCGGCAAGCGTTGGGACGCTGCTCGATATTCCTTTCCAGTGTTACTCTGCGCGCGCGTCGAGCCGTTGACTGGCTTGAACGCCTCGACCAAAGAGTGGGGATTTTTTATTTTAGCCGTTAGATTCAATTCTTTCGTCGCAATAGTACGAAAAGTTTCGTCGATTTTTTTCGCGACTTCTTGTAATCCTCGAATAAGCGACTATCATTATTAGAGAAGGTAACGCACGCTT
>ONJR01000073.1 GCA_900318195.1 uncultured Planctomycetota bacterium | reverse complement strand
GAGTCGATCGACGTCGCGCTGTTGCGCCGTCTGCAAGAGACGGTTACGCGCAACGCGCTTGCAAGCGTCGGACTCGGCGACGAAGAAAATCATTTCACATCAAACGAGAAGACAACTAATGAAAAGCAAGGTTAAATTAAGGGTTTCGCGCCGTGTTTTCGGAGATAATATCACGCGTTCCGCTTCGCGACTACGGGCAGCCAGGACTTGAAGTCCGCGCAGATCATACGTCGACGGGCACGGCGTATTTCGTGCGCGCGACTCAGGAGGTCGCGTTCCCTACCCACGCTCACGCGGAGCAGTGGACGATCGTCGTTAGCGGCGAATGCGAGTTGACGCTACAGGGTCGTACGACGACGTACCGTCAGGGCGACTCGTACCGTATTCCATCCGGCGAGCGGCGCTCGATCGTCTTGCGCGCGGGCTATTCAGAAGTCGATTACGTCGACGCCCCTAACGATTAACGCGTTCCCGCGCTCTAGTTTTCTTTTTCGGAACTCGCGAACACGCCGACATGGCGCGTTCGCGAGTTTTTTGCGTCCGAGCGGCGCGTTAAAAAGTTTTGCGAAAAAAATATTGACGGGTACGAAATAGCGCGTAAAATAGTCTATAGGGGCGGCGGTGAGGAACGCGCGGCGCGCTAGCCGTGCGAGGCGGCTTGCTAGACGCGCGTTGTGTGTTGACGTGAGGTTCAGCGGCGACGTCGCGAATGTTGTTTGTTAGGATAGTAGGAGGAGACTATGTTTGGAAATTCGCAGGCCATATTAGAAGCGGTTACCGACGCGCTAGACGACTTGGATCTACACTATGAGACCGACGCCGACGACGGCGTTTGCTTTATTGATTTCCACAACGGCGACCCGCTGATACGCAGTCTCCACGTGGTAATCTCGGTTGTCGACGAGGGGTTTATCGTGCAGGCGGACATTAGCGTCAAGGCGGACCTCAACGATTACGAGTTGGTTACGGCGCTCACGGAGTTCGTCTGTCGCGTAAATCTCATGATCATTGGCGGCGCGTTTTACGTCGATCTCAACGCGGGAACGATCTTCTTCCGTAGCTTCGTCGATTGCACGGGCTTGGAGTCCCCTTCGTCCGATATGGTGCAACGTCCGGTAATGTTCGCGGTTCACTATTGGAAAGTGATCGCGAACGGTTTGGGCGGTATTCTTTACGGCGAGCTTTCGGCGGAAAAGGCGTTGGAGCTGTGCGATTTTGACTAACGACGCGTCATAACGCGAGCGAGCGACGAGTCGGAGGTCTCGTCGCGTTAATTGAGTCGAGCTGTCTTGTAACGCCGGCGTGCGCTCGACTCGCGCGCCGCTTTCGTAACGCGGCGCGCTACTGTGACGCGCGGACGCGCTCGTCTGCGCGAGGTTTTCTACGATAAGGAGCGGCATATGGTAGAGTATGGCAATATAACGACGTTAATCCGAGCGGCGCTCACTCGCTTGAATCTCCAGTTTAACTACGACGACGAAACGAACTATTATTCGGTCAAGCTGGCGACCAACTCGCGATTTGACTCTATTGAGTTCCTGTTGCGCGCGATTCCAGCGGGCGGTTTCCTCATTAGCGCGCGACCCGAGCTTGCGGCGGACGTCGGCGACCGAGAGTTATTGCGCGCGCTCGCGGAACTGATTCTACGTCTCAACGCGCAGAACAAACTCATGGTCTTTAACGTCGATTTCGAGAGCGGCAGATTGCGTTGCGAGGTCAATTATCCGTGTTGCGAGGGTTACGTGCCAAGCGTCTATCTGATTCAGGCGCTCTTTGTAACGTTACGGTCGCTGTGGGAGCGATGCGCGCCGTGTTTTTTGAGCGTGATGTACGACGGTAAAGAGCCTGAAATCGCGATTAAAGACGCGTTGACAAACGACCGCGACGACGCGCGAATGAACTGCAAAGAAAATTTTCAGAATTTCCCTTGCGGCTAACGCAATACGGCGTAAACTACCCAATAGAGGCGGCGCTGACCGTGACGCCCACCACGCGGCGACCGAAACGAGTCGACGTCAATTTCGCGCCGCGCGGCGCGAAACGAGGAAGAGAGTGAAACAAGGACGCGCAATCTCGACGTCCGTTACATAGGGGAAAAGGATAAAATGGAAGAGAATAAGAGCACAACGGAAGTTATCCGACAATTGTTGGACAATAACGAATACAATTACAGCACGATCGGCGAGAACGACAATGTGTTTTCCCTCGGGTTCAACATTGACTCTCCGCTTTCAAGCGTTCGATGTTTTATGCGCGAGACGTCGTTTGGCTTTTTGATTACGTCAATTTCTCCCGTCGGGGGCGACTCGAGCAATAAGGAAATGATGAACGCGCTGACGGAACTTATTACACGCATTAACTACAATGCGCACCTTGTTAAATTCACGATGGACATGAGCGACGGCGAGCTACGTTGCGAGATCGACGTCCCTACCGACCCGCAGCAGTCGACGCCTTCCGAGGTCTTCATCCATCTTATGCTAACCGTATCGACGCGAGCCTGGAAGAAGTACGCGCCATGCTTCCTGGGCGTTATCTTCGGCGGTAAGACGCCCGAGGAAGCGCTGGAGTTGCAAGGCGAGTTTTAACGCCGCGTCGCTAGAAACTTACGTTGCGGCGTCGTCAGAACTAGACGCGGAGCGCGACGACGCTTCGCGCTAGTTTTCAACGACGACGGCATGAAAGAACTCATAATTAATGCGCATACGGTATCGAAAATGGAACAGAGCAGTAACGCGTCGGCAATTCGTCAAGCGATGGAACAGGGAGGGTTAAAATACAAGACGTCGCCCGAGGGCGATCTTTTCCAATTTAACATCAAGTTCGATCGCCCGCGCACAGTCTTGCAGTTCAGTGTCAGAGCTATTGGCGTCTTCTTTATGATCGTTTCACAACCGACGATTTGCGTCGACGTCAATAACCGCAACTTAATGCGCAAACTCGCAACGCTTATATTGCGCATTAATTCTAGGTCAAAGATCCTAAAGTTTTCAATCGACTTCTCAAACAAGAGATTACAACTTGAGTTTGCCTGTCCTCTGCAAGACGGCTTTCAACTAACGCCAAAGCTAGTCCATAAATTCATTCTGCTCAGTTTTACTCAGTGGACAACCTACGGCGCCTATTTACTGAACGTCGTCGGCGGCAAATCGTCTGAGGAAGCGATTAAACATACGAAATAAATTGCCGTAACGCGCGTTAAGGCAATCTTAGCGGCTTGAACTCCACGCGTTGGGTTAAAGAGCTACGGACGACGGCGCGCTACGTTGCGCGCGTAGTTCGCGAGTAGCGTTCGTCAGATTATATAGTATAAACGCAGTTTGGATTCATCAAATCAGGAGCCCATTATGGAAAAGACCGAAATGGTTAAGTCGGCAATTCGTCAAGCGATTAAAGACGCGAATCTAAAATTCGACACGTCGCCAGACGGTAACATTTTCATACTAAACTTCTCAATCGACTCGCAGATTTCAAGCGTTCGTCTCTTTATCAACGCGACGAACCTCGGCTTTACGATCGTCTCGATCCCGCCGTTTCAAGGGGACGTGAACAACCGTAACGTCATGTACGAACTCGCCGCGCTCGCAACGCGCATTAATTACAAAATTCGCCTCTTCAAGTTCTCGATGGACTTCTCCGACGGCGAGTTGCGATGCGAGCTCGATCTCCCGGTCGAAGGAGACGCGCAACTCAGTCCTGTAACCGTCACCGAATACATTATGCTAACCCTGAAAATGTGGGAAAGTTACGGCGCCTGCTTCCTGGGCGTACTCTTTGGAGGCAAAACGGCTGAGGACGCCTTTAACGACGCGAAATAACAGTAAACGGTTCGCGTCAAGCGCCTCGAAACGTAAGACCGCGCGCTACGTAAACGCGCTATGAACTCGCGAGCGACCTTGCGCGACGTACGTAACGACGTCGCGCGGTCGCTCGCCGATTTTTTGCATAAAGAATTGACAGGCGCGAACAAGAAGAAAACTTACGTTTGGAATAAGGACAACGAATGGAACAAAAAAACGACATAACCTCAGTCATTCGTCAAGCGCTTGAAGAATCTGACCTAACCTTCGAAACGTCGAGCGACGGTAAGACATTTGTCGTTCGCTACCCAATCGAGGACCCCCTTAAGAACTTGCGATTATATATTAGCGAGACGATTCTGGGATTGAGAATTAACACCTTCTCCCCGATTCAATTCGACTGTAATAACACTAAATTATTGTACGAACTAGCATTGTCGACGACGCTCGTTAATAATTGCACGCAGCTCGCCTGGTTCTCGATTAACCTCGAAAAACGCGAATTACAGTGTGCGCTTGACTACCCAGTGGACAATATCGCTCTCCAACCACTGGACGTCGTTAAATATATGGGTTTCGTCGCTTTGCTATGGGAGAGCTTTGCGAAGCGCTTTTTCAACGTGGTATATCGCGGTATAAAAGCTGTAGACGCCTTTAAAACAGAGAATATACAATAAATAAGGAGTATCGATCGTGAATAGTAACGACAAAATTACGTCGGTCATTCGTCGAATGCTGGACGAGGCAGGTCTAAGCTACGAGATGGAGAATGACGTACAGATCTTCAGTTTAGACTGGGCGCTCCACTCGCCGATTTCAAACGTACGCCTCTATATCAACGCAACGCCAACTGGATTTATGCTACTTTCGGTTCCGATGATTAAAGCGAACGTCAACGACCACGCTCTCATGCTCGAACTCGCAGCGCTCATGGCGCGCATTAATTACTCGATGCGACTCTTCAAGTTCTCGCTTAACTTCGACGACGGAGCTTTGCGCTGTTCGTTCGATTTCCCTGTGGAAGACGGGTTTGAACTTCAGCCAAGTCACATCGTTAAATATATTACGTTCCTTAGATCCGTGTGGCAGAGGCATGCGGCAAGCTTACTGGACGTTATGTTGGGTGGGAAAACGGCAGAGGAAGCATATAATGGAGGCGCGAATTAGAAACGCGCGGAACGTACAATGAAGCGCTCAGCTAGCGCAACCAATCCCGTTGAGAAAGGAGAATCCGCATTCGACGTCGGTACGCTTATCCGCGCTTGAGGCGCGGGCGACCGACGCTCTCGCGAATCCTCGACGAATCGCTCGAACTTTGCAGGAAAGCGTCGGTCGGCTCAAGCCGGAACCCCAGGTTGAGGTCCTGATTCCACGGCACGCTCCGGGCGCCGCCACGTCAATCACGCCGTCATTACCAGCGCCCGAAGCCTACGTATCGACTAAATGACGTCCCCACCGAAGGTCAATCAGGGCAGGGCTCTGCCCTGGCGCCTGGAACGACGCTACGCATTGCGCCGCCCACAGCATTGCAAAGCAATGCCGCCGAATCAAACGCGTAGTCCCGCTTGCCGGGACTGCCGTTTGATTCGGCGATTTTTATTTTGTTATTTTGACGATCGACAAGATAATCCATCCCCCGATTGCCGGAGGCTCGCTTTCCTACAGAAGCCGCTGATTCACCTTATTGCGCCAACACGATTTCATTATCTCGAGTAGCGCAAGAAAGAATCTCAACGCGTACAGTGACTCGACGTTTCCCCCGCCACAAAGTGGCGGGGCTCCAATTGGTGCGCCTACGGCGCGGAAAGGGAATACGGGTTCCTGTATCAATGCGGATTGGTTGGGCTAGCAGAGCGCTTCATTAATACGCGCCGAGCGCTCTTATTTACTAATGAACTCGAGCGCCAT
>ONJR01000075.1 GCA_900318195.1 uncultured Planctomycetota bacterium | reverse complement strand
TCGACAGTCGACTGATAAAGAGAGCTCGGCGATTGACGTCGACTCCGCGACGACAAGTTATCGCTTCGAGAACCTTGACCCGGGCGCAACCTTCTACGTCAATATCGTGGCGTTGGGGGACGGCGTTGTTACTAAGGATTCCGCGCGCGTAAAGTACAAGACGCTCGTAACGAAACCCCTTCAGACGCTCGCACAACCTAAAATAACGAGTCTACGCACAACGCACAAGACGATGACTCTTACATGGAACGCCGTAGCGAACGCGGATTCGTACGCCGTGTATTACAAGACGTACGGCGCTGCCTCGGAAGAACGCGCGCTCGTCGACGCGCACACGAATAGCTATACGATTACCGGACTGTCGCCGGATACAAAATACTACGTGCGAATCGTAGCGCAAGGGGACAAAGTCAGAACCGCTGATTCCAAGAGTTCGGCGACGAGCCTGGCGGCTACCACGCTCGCGCCGCAGCTAGCCGCGCCGACGAACGTCAAAGCGACGACGACCGCGTTTACTATTGCCATTACTTGGAAAGCAGTTAATAATGCGACAGGCTACGAAATCGTCTACAACATGGTCGGATGCAAGTCGACTACGGTAAAGGTCGGCGCGAATCAAACGTCGTACGATATTGAGAACGTTCGACCTAGTAAATCGTACAGCGTTACAATTAAGGCGCTAGGGGACGGCGGCGACGACTACTCCGATTCCGACTACAGCGTAGCGAAGACTTTCACGACGAAGACGTATGTGCCAAGCGGTAGCGATCAGGTCGCGCGCGGCGCGGAAATCGACGAGTCGAGCGCGATCGCGGCGATTCCGAACTCGTATAAGAAGGCGGCGAAGAATCAGGGTAAGGTCGAACAGTTCAACTATACGGTTGGAACCGCGCAGAAATCCGCGTGCGTCTACTTGCCGTACGGCTATAGCGAGCGGAATCGTTACGACGTCGTCTATCTGATGCACGGCAACGGTCAGAAAGCGAGCGATCTATTTGGCGCGCCTGGCACGAGTACTGAGTTCAAAAATGCGCTCGATCATCTCATTAGCGTCGGCTTGATGAAACCGATTATTTTAGTCGCCGCTACTTTTAGCGGTTCCTCGATCTTAAACGGAGGTAAAGAGGGCGCGTTTGAGAACGTCGAAGCGTTTACGAATGAGCTTGCCGAGTATCTCGTGCCGCAACTGGAGTCGAAATACTCGACGTACGCAGAAACGACGGATCCGCTCGGACTCGCGAATTCGCGCGAACACCGCGCGTACGGGGGATTTTCAATGGGCGCGGTCTCGACCTGGGACGTTCTGAGTAACGAGCTTGCATATTTTAGTACGTTTATACCGGTTAGCGCCGACCTTACGGCTTCGCACTGGATAACGACGCGACCATATAATCTGACGACGAGCGAGATGGTCTCGACCTTAGCGGGCGCGGTTAAAAAGCAAGGTTATACGAACGCCGATTTCATTGTCTACGCCTTTACTGGCGATTGCGACTACGCGTATGCGACCCAAACGCGCATGATGAACTTAATGAAGACCGGTACGACCGTCTTTGGCAAGAATATCTACTACCGCGTTAAAAAGGGCGCGACCCACACGATACCGGCGTTTCAAGAGTACCTCTTCAACGCGTTTCAGGATTTGTATAGTCGCTAACGACGAGTCAAGTCGCCGCTCTTTCATAGCAGCTTGCCGCGCTGTTCGTTGGACGCCGTTGATACGACGGCGTCTATTTTTAGTTCTCCAATGATCCTTTATTATCCGCGCAATGCGTATCTTTGACGTCTTGTGTAAAACTAGCTAGTTTTGTATAACTAAACGCTTGACGCTAAGTTTTCGGAAAAGTTGGACGCTACTTTATTGAAAAACTAGCGCGGATAGATATAATGGACAAATCGGGTGGTGTATTGGTAATGGCGAGCCCTGTAGATTTTGCACGCCTTTGCTATTTGGGTCGACGCAGTGTGCTGAGACGTTTTATTGGGTTAAAATGGAATTTAATGGTGAAGCGATGAGTAAAGACTACGAGAGCAAGACGTCGGCGCCGTCCACGGACTCAATTTTGGACAGTCCTTACCCGCTTGCAATCGTCGGGTTTTCATGCTATCTACCCGACGCGGACTCGCCAGAGGAATATTGGCGGAATCTCTTTAATAATCGCGTCTCCGTTCAGCCCGTCGGGGCGCCCCGTTTTCCCGACGTATTCTATGCGCCCGATCCCGTTCGCGAGAAGAAGGCTAAAAAAGGACGGAGCTACTCCAATCTAGCCGCGCTCGTCGATTACGATCGATTTTGCAACGACGAAGTTCCGCGATTGCGCGCCGAATTCGCGAGTCATGGGGTAGGGAACGAGCTATTGCCGCAAGCGCCGGGTCATCTCCTCGCGCTCAAAGTCGCGCTGGAAGCGTTGCGTTCCACTGGCAGCGATCCCTTTAATTTGCCGAGTTCCTCGATCGGTCTCTTCTGCGGGCTTGTTTCAGCGAACAACTCGAACGAATTTGCGCCTATTCATCCGAACGCGGACGCGTTCGCCGACTGTCTGAGCGCGCTTCCGTCCTTTGCCGCGCTCTCTCCGGAATTAAAGAGCGCGGCGCTCAACGGACTCCTTGCGGAGACGCCAAGCTCGAGCGCGATGGGGCGCGAAGAGTTTCTCTCGAAAGAGCGTCCGCATCAGCTGGTTCGTTCGATCCAGGCGGCGCTCGGTCTTACGGGCGCGGGGTTCGCGTTCGATTCCGCGTGCAGTTCGTCGTTGCTCGCGTTTGAGCTCGCGCGCAACTATCTTCAGACCGGCGCGCTTGACGCTGCGCTCGTCGGGGGCGCGACGTTTTTTGCGGCGTCGAGTCTTGTGCATTTTACGAACGCGTCGTCGTGCTCCGCGACGGGCGTGTTTCCATTCGACGAGCGCGCGGACGGTCTCCTTTCGGGCGAAGGCTGCGTCTTTGCCGTCGTCAAGAGCCTTGCGAAGGCGGTCGCGAGCGGCGATCGCATTTTAGCGGTCGTTCGCGGAATCGGCTTCTCTTCGGACGGACGCGGCAAAAGTCTTTGGGCGCCTTCTACCGACGGTCAGACGCTCGCGCTCGAACGCGCGTTTAAGGACGCCGGATATCGCTCGTGGAGCGAATTCGATAAGATCGAAGCGCACGCGACCTCGACCCAGTTAGGGGACGCGACCGAATTGCAGTCCCTTGCGCAAGTCATGGCGGAAACGGAGACGCCGAAAGACGTGAAGATTCCAATTACAAGCGTGAAAGCCAATATAGGGCATATTCTCGAATCTGCCGGCGCGGCGAGCGTACTCAAGACCGTCTTGGAACTCGAGCATGAAGAGATGCTCAAACAGACGTCGTACGCTAAACCGACGACGAAATTCGATTGGGACGCCTCGTCCTTGCGCGTCTTGACCGAAAACGCGCCGTGGCGCGCGCGCGCAGGGCACGTTCGCAAAGCGTGCGTTCAGGCGTTTGGCGTTGGCGGACTCGACGCGCAGGTCGTTGTCGAAGGTCCGGAAGGCGCGGCGAACGCGCCCGAACAGCGCGAAGGCGAGCGCGCGGATCAGGTCGCGATTATCGGCGTCGGGTGCGTTTTGCCGTCGGCGTTCGACGCGTCGGCGTTCAAGGCGCTCGTTAATAGCGGCGCGAGCGCGATAACGCCGCTCCCGCAGGATCGAACTTACACGCTCTTTACCGACGCCGATCGCGCGAATCCGCAATCGTTGTATTATCAAGCGCGCGGCGGGTTCGTACAAGGGTACAATTACGACTGGAAACGACATCGTATCCAGCCGAATCACATTAAGAACGCGAACCCGTTGCAATTCATGACGCTCGACGCCGCAGATCAAGCGATCCGTTCCGCCGGCTATCGTTCGCACTTGCAGAAGGTCGACGCGAGCGATCCCGAATCGTCGCGTCTCAAGCCGCTGGATTCACGTTCGACGGCGGTCGTCGTCGGCACGCGTTCCGACAGCGATTTCCTCGCCGCGCTCAATCTTGAATTACAGGCGCCCGTTTATCAGGATCGACTTGAAAAAGCGCTCGAATTTGAAGGCGTTTCGCACGACGAAGCGCGTAAGATCGGCGAGGAGTTCTTTGAAAACGTCTACGAGAAGAAGTTCCCGTGTCTCAAAGACGAGACTGGTAGTTTTACGATCAGCACGCTTGCGTCGCGTATAACGAAGACGTACGACTTCATGGGCGGCGGGCTAACGCTCGACTCCGGTAATATCTCGTCTTTTACCGCCCTTAAGAACGCCGTTATGCTACTGGAGCGACGTTCGGAACTGCGCGCGGTCGTATGCGTCGCGTGCCATCGCAGTATGAATCGAGACGAACTCAAAGAATGTGAAATGTATGGAATAACGCCGGGAGAGGGCGCGGTCGCGTTCTTACTCAAACGCGTCGAGGACGCGCGCAAAGACGGCGATAAGATTCTCGCTGTCGTTTCGGCGATCCAGGAAGAGCGATTGGCGACCGTCGATTCCGCGAGCGCGCAACGGCGTATTGCCGAATTCGCCGCCGAATCGAAAGCGCTAGCGCAGACCCAACGACCGCTCGTAGTCGAAACTTTATGCGACGGCAATCGCGCGCTAGAAAACGCTATTAACGACGATCTGAAACGCTACGCAACCGAGCGCGTCGCGCGCGGCGAGACGCAACCGACGGCGCGCGAACTCGTCGGCGACCTGAGACCGGTCGCGGGAGCCGTCGCTATACTTGACGCCGTCCTCAAAATGCAAGATTCAACCGACAACCCGCGAGCCGTCGTATCGCAGTGTGATCGCGACGGTATGGTCGCTCAGATCACGCTAGAGAAAGAGCCGTGCGCCGTGAAGAATACCGCCGACGACGAAGCGAAGCGCGGCGCGACCATACAGACGCCGGCGAAGTCAACGAGCAACGACAAGAAAGATCGCGTCGTATTCCTCTTCCCAGGACAGGGGTCGCAATACGCCAGAATGCTAACCCCGATCTTGCGCGCGCTACCGGAAGCGAGGGACGCGCGCGACGAAATCGACCGCGAACTAAAAGCGCTCAACTACCCGACCTTTGAACAGCTCTCGATTACGAACGCGGACGCGCTAGGCGTCGACGTTACCGCGACGCAACTCTCGCTACTCGTCGCTAATACGATCGTCGATCGCACGTTGCGAAGACTAGGCGTGGAGCCCGATATGGTCGCGGGACACAGCTACGGCGAGTACCCAGCTATGGTCGCGGCGGGCGCGCTAACCTTCGCGGAAGCCGCGCGCGCTACCTGCGAAAGGTGCCGTATTATCGACGCGACGCTCAAGCAAGCGGCGACCCCGTCCGGTATGCTCTCGACCAACGCGCCCAAGGACGTTATTGCCAAAATATTCCAACGCCTGCGCCCGCAATTCGGCGAAGACGCGTTCTTTGTCTCCAATCGTAACGCGCCCGATAATACGATTATTTCCGCGACGCGTCCGGCGCTCGCTCAAATCGCCGAGGAACTCAAGGCGGAACACTGCGGCTCCGTGATACTTGCCGTGCCCGCTGGGTACCATTCTCCGCTTGTCGCCGGCGTACGCGCAGAACTCGCAAATATGCTAAGCGGCGTAACGTTCGACTTCCCAAAGGTTCCTTTCCTGAGCGGCGTCTCGATGCGGTTCGAGTCCGACCCCGAGGTTATACGCGAAAACCTTGTCGAGCAGATGACGAAACCGGTCGACTTCATTGAAATGATGGAGCGCGCGTATCGCAACGGCGGACGACGGTTCGTCGAGATCGGACCGAAACAGGTTCTTACTCGACTCGCCGCGAAGATACTCAAGGGGAAAGAGGACGCGAGCTATTATGTGTGCGATTACGGAATCAAGGGCGTTGAACGCGAATTTGACGCCTCCGTCGTCGACGCGTTGCGCGCGCGCGGCGCAAGCGGCGGCGTAGCGGTCGCCGCAGACTCGAGCCCGCGACCGTCGGCGCCTGAGCGCGTCGCAGAAGCGCGACAGGTCGCGGAAGACGCCGCGAAAGAATCGCGCGCGCAGACTCCGTGCAAAGTGGCGTCCGGCGACGGTCTACCCGAGGACGTCGTCTCCTACGAAGGCGACGCGTACGCGATTGGATTGGCGCGCGGTCAATACGACGGCGAGCGCATTCGTCGCGCGTTGCGTCGTTACGCGGACGTCGCCGGCACGGCTAAGGAAAAACTACTGCCGCTAGTCGACGAAACCGACGTCGCCGCCGCGAGCGCAATTTTTGGCGATTCGGGCTTCGATGAATTGCGCGGTCTAGCCGACGGCGCTCAGGTTCCGCTCGCCGCGCTCGTGCGCCACAACCTTTCGGCGTTCCCGGCGTCGCGCGAGCATATTGCCGAGTGGGGCGGACTCGTTAAGCCGAACGGCGGATGTTCGCACTTTGCGGGCGCGACGCAGGACGGCGAGTTTGTGCACGGCGGCAATATAGACGCGCCTATCTCGAATATTCTTCCTAACGCGCTTGCGTCTCACATTGCGTTGCGACGTCCGAGCGGTTGTTACGCGTCGGTCTCGATTCTATTAACGGGGCTTATTGGCAGTCGCGGCGGCGTGAACGAGCGCGGATTAGCGGCGACGACTTGCGATCTCTTGGACGAGGTCTATCATAACGCGTCGAAAGAGGGTTTGCATCGCGGGGTCGTTTTGCAGACGATTTTGGATCGTTGCGCGACGGTTGAGGAAGCGATCGAGTTTCTTAAAAGCGCGCGTCTTAGCGGCGCGAAGGCGATCGGCTTGAGCGACGCGCAGGGCGCGACGGCGCTCGTCGAGTACGCCGATTCCGAGAAGAACGCGCTTGTCGTTAAGCGTTGGTTCGGTACGAATCACGCGCAGACGTTGCGCGCGGCGCTCTCGAATTCTAGCGCGCCGAGTCATTCTATTGCGCGCTTCGAGCGTTTACGCGAGCTCCTTGGCGACGATCCCGACCGTATGTCGCGCGCGAGCGACGACGTTTTCTCCGTTTTGCGCGACGAATACGACGCGAAGCGCGTCGCTGCCGGTTCCGCCTCGCGTTTCCGCACGCTCAATATGATTTTACGCGCGGACAACGCGTTCTCTTGGCTATTCTATCGCAACGCAGGCGTCGTTCGTTTCCAGCGCACGTACTCTAACGCAATGGAACCAGAGCGCGCGACCTCGAGTCTTGTCTTTGACCTCAAGGCGCTTATGCCGGAATTCGGTAAACACGAACTTCAGAATTCAAAGGTCGCGACGACGCGTTCGACGCCTGGCGACGCGTCCCAGACGGTCGGAGCGTCCTTTAATCCTGAAATTAACGCGCAGGATTACCTTGCAAATCTTGAAACCGACTATGCCAACGTCGCCGAAGCTCAGACGATCACGACGCGTTACGAAGATCGCGTCGTACAGGTTCCCGCGTTGCCGACGACGACAAAGGCGCCTAACGGGCGCGTCATGCTGCTCGCGACCGGCGCGAACGCGGTTGCTCTCGCGCTCGACCGCGAACTTACCGCGCGCGGCGGCGACGCGCGACTCGTCGCGCTCCTCGATCGCAACGGCGCGCCGAAGAGCAACGACGCGCTTCAGGCGGAAATCGAGGCGCTAGCGAACGAATCGTTCCCAACTCAGGTCGTGATCCTGACCTCCTACGACGCGTCCGACTCGATCTTCGACGCCGAGGACGCGTGGCGCCGCGCGCGCGCGAACGGAATCGCGTTCCCTTGCGCCGCGTTACAGATATGGTACAAGCTGGCGCTCGAGCGTCAGTTCGAGCTTACGAATTTGCGCGTGGTCGCCGCGACACGAATGGGCGGCGAACTCGGCGCCGACGGTGGAACGACGCGACCAGAGGACGGCGCTATGATGGGCTTAATGCGCGCGTTCCAATTTGAAACGTACATTGCGAAGAAAGCGCGCGTCTATTCCTACTGCGTCGATCACGAGTACGACGCGGACGCGCAGACGGTCGCGCAGAATCTGCTTGCCGAGCTAACGAACGAGTCCGAGGTTCTCGAGGACGTCGGATATCGCGCCGGCGCGCGCTACGTTATGCGAATGACCGCGCGCCGTCAGGAGCCGGACGCGAACCTGCGCCAGACAGAACGACCCGTATGGCTCGTAACCGGCGGACGACGCGGCGTAACGGCGGAGCTCGCCTACGCGTTGGGAACGCAATTTGGCGCGACCCTGTGCCTTGTCGGCTCGTCCGATCCTGAGATCGCGCACGTCGAAGAGGCGCTCGCGCTCGACGCCGAAGGGCTCAAAGAGCTCAAGAAGCAGATAACGCGCGAAGCGCTCGCGGCTGGTCAGAAGCCGATCGAGGCGTGGTCGCGTTTCGAGCGCGCGTTGGAAACGCGCAAGACGCTCAAGAGGTTCCAAGACGCTAATATTGCGGTCGAGTCCTATAACTGCGACCTAACCGACTTTAGTGCGGCGCGCGCGCTAACGCAACGCGTTCTCGCCAAGCATGGTCGGATCGACGGCGTCTTGTTCGGCGCAGGGTACGAGAAGGCGACGTTATTCGAGAAGTGCGCGCTCGACGCGATGATGAAGATTGTCGACGTCAAGGTAGCGTCCGCCGTCGCTATTCTGTCGGCGTTCGACGCGAATAATTATCCTAAGACGCTCGTCGGCATGGGCTCGATTTCCGGACGAATGGGCTCCTCGGGTCAGGTCGGATATTGTATTGCGAATAATATGCTGGCGAAGACGCTCGCCGCGTTTGCGCACGGACGCAAAGACTGCCGTGCGCTCGGAATTAACTGGCATATGTGGGACGGAGTTGGAATGGCGGTGCGTCCTGAATCGCGCCTCGTCTTTGAATCGTCCGGATTGCCGCTCATGCCTATGGAGGAGGGCGTTAAGGTTTTCGTCGACGAGATAACCGGCGCGAGAAGACCCGTTGAAATTTGCCAGACGCACGCTGGATATTTTCACTGGTATGCGGAGAATCCGTATCCGTACTTTACCGACGCGGGCTTAGCGCCGATCCGCGCGTCCGTCTCCGAGCCGCGCGCAGCGCAAACTTGCGCGGAGAGCGCGCGCGAGAGTAGGAGCGAGGCGCACGACGCCCCGACCAGAGCGCTCATTACGCTTGACGAATACAAACGCGGCAATTCCTGCGCGGCGACGCTTGGCGACGCGCCGGAGCTAGCCGATCCGCTCGATCGTCTAGGGCGTTTTGTGCCGCGACTTATTGAAACGGAGCCGCCAACGTACGACGCGACCCGCGACGCGTGGCAAGCTCTCTACGAGAACGAATACGTTCTCATTTTAGGCGCGTGCGAACTCGCCGACGCGCTCGCCGCGAAGCTCAACGACTGCGGCGTTCCGAACTATATTCTTGATAACGCCGAACCGAAGGTGTATTCGGAAGCGGACGCGGACGCCGTCGAGGCGAAGACGTACGACGCGCTTAAGAAGCGTTCGGAACGACTCGCGACGATTATCGATTTATCCGGTTGGACGCGTCAAGCGCGTCAGTTTACCGAGGAGACTGTCAACGCGACGACGCGCGGTCCCATTCTATTCGA
>ONJR01000252.1 GCA_900318195.1 uncultured Planctomycetota bacterium | reverse complement strand
GGCGTGGCGGAATTGGCAGACGCGTCAGGTTGAGGGCCTGATGGGAGTTAATCCCGTGGAGGTTCGAGTCCTCTCGCCCGCACTTAACGACAACCCGGTTGGCTTAGCGGCGACCGGGTTTTTTTATCTTCGCGCGGCTGGACGTGCAGAATAGTTAGAACCGATATTTTTAGCGCTTGACCGATTCTTTTCTTTTTGTTATCCTCAACTACGCTCTATTGTCGTTGCCGAATCGCCGATGATAGGAACGCGTTTCCGGCGCTTGGCACGTCGCTTGGCGTTAGAAACGGGACTTTTTAGTTAAGGATCGAATAGTATGAGCCATTCCAATTCGCCCTTACATGGCGCGAAACGCTTTGCGACCCTGGCGCTACTCGCTGGCGCCGCGACCCTACTCGGCGCTGGATGCAAAGCGATGAACGAGAACCCTAATAACGAGCGGTTCTGGTTTCCGACGCTAGCGCCCCCGACTGCCGCTGAGCGCGAGGCGCGCGCCTCGAAATTCCTCGACGGCGGCGACCCCTATCTTGACGCGCAAGTTGGTCCGCGCTCCTTCGACACGCGTCCGCGCACATGGGATATCTCGCGCTCGCGCACCTCGCAGGTTCTGGGCGAGGCGCCCGATATTATTGACGATTGACGCTTCTTAATGTGAAGGCGTTCGACTAAAGACTGTAAGCGATTAATTAAAGGACGCGTCCTCAGACACAGGGGAGGGCGAGTCCTTTTGATTTTCATTCTTCTCTGATTCCTCAGCGCCATTGAAAGCGAGCGCGGGTAGAACGGGCTCCTTTGTGTCTTTGTTTTGCTCTTCTTCGAGCGCGAGCGGTTCTTCTATTGGGTTTGACACACGAGCAGACAAAGCGACGCGTCGCATGACAAAGGAGTTGTTTTCATTGGTAATGAAGTCGATTTCTTGAATGTAAGTCGGTATGCTTTTTGGTAGGGTAACGTCAACTTTTAAATCAATAGTAGCTCCTCCCGGAACTTCAATAGGTAGGTTGCTTGGTAGCGCGCATGAACAAGTTGAGTTTCCTCCGACGACTTTGATCGCTTTATCGGAAAGATTCCTGATGTGAAAGACCGCCTCAACTTTGGCGCCAGGTTCAAATGAACCCAGATCGAGACGTTCTGGGTAAAGAAAGACGGACTCGCCGCGAAGAAGCGACCCGAGAAAGCCCGTTGTTTCGGGATGCATCTTAATCATAAGATATCCGACGCCAATAAGCGCTAGCGCGAGCGTCAAACTTACGGCAAATTTTTTCTTCATAGAACGCAACCTTCCATTTCAACCTTTTTCTAGATCAAATCTCACTGCGATTTTCCAGCGCCGTCATGTTGATTCTTCCTGTTTCGTATTCTTGAAACGCGTCAACGCTATCCACATTCCTATTGTCAAGAGTACAAGACCAATCCCGCATAGCGTTATACGGTTCCATATCGTTTCGTCTTGAAACTCTGGTTCAGGAAAACCGTAGCCGGAAAGGTAAAACGGTTCTTCAGTTTTATCGGGGCGGTCGCGCACGTCGAGCGTTACGTCGCCAACGTGTTCGTATGACCTGTCAGAGCGCTTGACTTTTCCTTTATACGTGTGCTTGACAGGGAGTGGAAATTCGTCGGCGTTTATGTATTCTACTTTAATATTGTTTTTACTTGTTTCGTCGCCGTATTCGTATTGGAAACTTCCTTCGCTAGCGAGATAGTACTTTGAAATAAAGAGTACGTTTCCTGTAATATGAAGTGGTTTCCAAGTCTCTGCTCTTTTTGGGTCGTCTTGGACTGCCTCCTTGGTTAGTTTAACGTGGTAGTCGTCAAGTCCGTCATAAAGTGTCTTTAATTGGTATTCAAATGAAACACGGACAGCGGGAATATTTCCATATTGAGAAGAGACGTCTTTGAAATCAAGGATCTTGACTTTGTCGTCTATAAAAAAATTTATCAGCGAACATGTTGTTCCAGCAAACCATAATCCCGGGGCTAGATCTGCTACGACCACTTCGCTTATCGAATCTCTCGGGACGTCTTGCCGAGGAAAAACTAGTGGGAAACGCCAATCTTTCGTCGATCTTCGAGAGCCTACGGTTAAAGCGTCCCCTTTGAGCGGCGCATATCGATCAATGGACCATTCCTGCGTTTCTTCGTTACGTGTCAGTTCAAACTCGTATTGATGATTAGAGCACACAAGCCTATTGCAGTAGTTTTCAATGTAATGATCCTGAAAGAATGTGCTAAGGCATGGATAGGAGAATTGAAATGTGTAGTCTTCTCTGATCGTTTCACTGCCGTCGTTGAATGTAACGAGCCGTTGAACGCGCGCTTCCTTGTTGTCGAGCTGGTGTAGATACTCTAGCCAACGTTTAGGCGCCTCCTTGAGAAATTGTTCCTGGGTGATCGCATTCTCTTGCCCGTATCCTGGGGCTGAATAGAAGCATTCCAATGCGAAAAGATGAATCAAAATAATAATGGCGCTAGTTCGAATATGTTTCATAGGGTTGCCCGGTCTGCAAAGCAGCGTCTCAGGTGGAATTCAACGTACCCGAGACGCTACGTGTGGAAAATGTAGAGAAAGTCACGGAGACTTGACTTTCGGTCGGCGACGACGATACGTTGACGCTACTGACAAGCGCATTCGCCACGCGCAATACGGCAGGTACAACTGGAACAATCCGTTTCAGAATTTGGCGCGCTACAGTTCAATGTGTATCCTGACGACGCGTAAACGCACGCGCCGTTCTTATAGATTCCCTCGCTACACGGGAAGGAGCGCGCTGTTGTTCTACCGCACGAACTGCCGGCGCAACCGGCATAGATAGCGGCGACGCCGGAAAACTGAAGCGTTGCGCTCAGCACGATTAATAAAATGGCTTTAGTATTTTTCATGTCAATTATTCTTGTTTGGAAAAAATGCTACAAAGGGCGTGCGCGACGACCGAACACGCTACATACATCCTACTTCCTCTTCAATGTTTTGTCAACGCCCTGAACGGAACTTTTTTCTTTTCACGCAATTTTAATGACAGCGACCGCCTTTCTGCAGAGACAATTAAAATCAAGTTACTTTGTTCTCCTTGCGTGCGTATGAATGCGTTGAGGAGGTCATGTAACAACTGCTACAAAGAGTTTCTCCTTCGTCTCGACTTATAAATCACACCAATGACGAGCAACGCTATTCCGAGAGAAAACGCCGTCATTCTTACAGGCGAACTCCAAAGCGGAGTTGAGATCCTGTTTGGCGCTCTGAAAGTATTCGGCAGGTCGTCAAATCTCGCGATTGGTTTAGGCGATTTCTCGCCTTGTGCGTATGCGTAATAATTCCCTTCCGCTTTATCATAAAGAACGACGTCGTCCTCCAACCCTAAGGCGTCCATAACAAATTGTTCGTCCGGTATAGGTTTATTGACGTCCGCAGTAATAAGATCAAAATACTGAAAACGTTTAACCGACGCGTCGTCAGGAGAGAGGTTATCGTAATATTCAAAGAGTAGTCTCTTTGGAATAAATACGCCGTCGATTTCATCATATTCAAACTTCGTATTGAGCGCTTCGGCGTCTTTAATTGAGACGCCGGAAGATACGATGTTGTATCCAGACTCGCTATTATAACAATAAACAAAACCAGGATCGTCTGCTTTGAGTCGGTGTTCTATTCTGACCCATTCGACCCCGTCAACCGTAGCTTTATGGACTTTAATTCGATCGAGAACTGAATCGTCAGCCTTATTTTTGTACGCGCGAAGAGCTAATCGAAGCCCATGTTCCAGGTCGTCCCAATATGTATGCCGAGGTCTCAGTCTGTCATAAAAAAGAACTGAGGGTCGAAAATCAATCCGAGTTTGCCGATATGCCTATCAGGCGGTAATACAACGCAGTACTTGCCAAACTCTTCGTATCCGAGCTGCTGTAACGTTTCTGGTCGATGCAAGTCTCGGTCGTATTCGTACGTCAAGAGACGGTCAGGCGTAACAATTGCCTTTAGATTAGATCTTTCATTAATCCGAATAGGCTGGGAATCACTGTAATGATAATCAACAATCTTATTTTGGTTATTATAGAAAATCAGGTCCCCTTGTCGAGCTAGCGAAATATAAGATTTGTCGTCTTCATTGTCTCGATAAAAGGAATACCTTTGTTTCATTATGTAATAGGACGGTATCCTGGACGCGTCTTCGGTTATTGTGGAAGTCTCCTTCAGCGTCTTTGCAAATGACGAAAGATCGACGCGTTTAACAAGGTTGTAAGAAGCGTTCCAGGTTCTTAGACGCTCTAAATTGGAATTGGCGGAATCCGCTAGAAATTGAAACGTCTTTTCCCACTCCTCTATAGGAACATTCTGCCAACGCGAATCGTTCGTCTTTGGTATCGAGCGAAACTTCGCTTCGTAACGTTGTAGACTATCCTCTGACTCGAGAGATTGGGAACCCGCCAACTGCGGAAGCGTCGTCAGCGTGAAGACGACAAGAACTAATGAATAAAGCCGAGCGCTTGACAACTTGAATTGCTCCTATGGTGAAATAGATTGACAATTTTGTGTGCGACGATTAATTCTCTTTCGCTAACTAGCGACAATCAACCTGTTAATCGAATTGTTAATCCTCCGTAGCGATCAACTACGCCGCACAGTATCCTACTGCCATTCCCGTTGTTTTGTCAACTAGACTCCGGAAATTTTTTCTTTATCGCACAATTCCCGCCTACAGCAACCGTCGCACTGCGCTGACATAAGAGTTTCTTCGTTTTATACCTTGATATCGGTTGTGAACTTATAGAGAGCGACGATACCCTTTGAATTGTTAAAATGGCGATGATAGCGAGTTCGGAGTGGATCGTTGAATACTTTTTCCGCGAAGCGTCGTCGCTGGAATAGCGCCGACCATATCGGGCAACGGCGGATTGGCGCGAAAGGACGAGAAGTCGCCGCGTGTGAGCTTAATAAGTCCTGTAGCGAGCCGCCAGCGCTCGTGATAGGCGTAGGAATCGCTCCATGTGCGAACGCTTGCATGAGAATCAGGTCGCGCAGAGTGTCGACAATATATAATAATAGTTTTCTTTCTCACCATTTCAGACGCAGAGCGCGCTCCTTTTTCTTCTTTTGCTACACGAAGGATGAACGCCGTTACAACGTAGCTTTTTCTTTTCTCGCTCTCTTAATCGAGAAGACGATAGCGCCGAACAGAATCGCGCATCCAATAGCAGTCATGAAATAACGAATCGAAGAAGCGTCGTCCAGTTTCGGCTCTGGCAATCCATAGTAGGAAAGGAGAAGGCGTTTTTTGTCCTGACGAGTTGTCTTATGAATATTGGCGTAATCGTAAAACTCTTCCGAAAAGACATTGTCCGCGTCGTCGTTTAGCGCGTTTGACCAGCGAATCTTCGTCGGAATAGGCGTACCATTAAAGGCTTGGTACGCGCAGTCGATTTTGCGTTCTGAAAGTCTGTCGAAATTCCGCTCTTTAAATTCGCCGTGTAGCATGAGGTAAAACTCTGCGTCTAACCAAATGTCGCCCGTGAGCGAATAGACGCTCTTTTTATCAGCGCCCGACTCCTCCGCAGGCGCCGCGCCGGCGGCGTTGGACTCGCGTTCAAGCGAAAAGTTGATATGCAACGCGCGTTGATTCTCATACTCTCCCCACTCAATCTGATTGACGGTCAGATCCTCTTGCGCCAATAAAGCGGGCAACGAATAGCACAGCGTAAAAGTACGAAGCCCTCCGCCTAAAAAGAGGTAAACCGAATACGCTGGATTCTGCAAATCATATTGCTCCCCTTCGTCAGTAAGAAAAGGAAACTTCCACTGCGCGAAGCCTTTGGTCGAATGAGGAGATGAAATTTGCATAATTTCAAACGCGCTTTTCGAGTCGCCTTGCGAAGGTTCCTGACGGAGCGTTACGGCGTATTTTTTGGAATTAACGCTTACGTATCGCGACTTATCTGGAAGCGCGCTATCTTCCAGATATTCGGGATAAGAGACGACAAACGAGACCTGACTGTCGTTGTAATACTCGCCGTTACGAGCTGAACGAGACTTATATTCGCCCGAAATCGAGAGCCAAGACTCCATATAGGAACGCCACTTCGACTGGAGAAATTCAAATTTGTTTTTTTGAACGTCGTCAAGCGAAGGGACTGCCGGAGATTCTTCTGCGTTAAGGAGACTTTCAGGATTAGAAGGGGGGAGGAGGACAAGGAGAAGTAGAGTTAATACGATGAAGAATACTAGTTTTGTTTTATTAAAATTCATATTCTCACTCCGTTATGTGAAACTTAAGGCGGCAATATCGAAAGACGTTCTGGACGCAAACTGAATTGCATACGCAAGTGCAGACGAGGTAGCGTCATAGTAACAGCGAACCGTAGCAGTCGCCAGCTGGTCGTAGCCGAACGTCGCATTTTGAACTGTTTCTCGCTTGCTGTCATACCACCCCCACAGGAGGCTGTTTCTCAGGGAGGCTTACTACGCGCCAATGAGCGAACCGACTCATGAACCGATTTTTCATGTAAACGTTTCACCGACGTATAGCCTGCTACCATTGTGATACTTTTACTTCGATTGCTCAAGAGGAAAAATTGATTTTTCATAAGAATTAAGTAAAATTGCTATCAGTCCTTCAGATTCGTATTAGAAGGCACGTCTTTGGACCTTGGCGAATGGGCGCCGAGCCCATCTGAGATTCAGCTGAAGCTCTGTTGGCTACTTGTTAATTTGCGCAGATGATCAAAATTGAGTATATGACGACCGTGTTTTACAATCACACAGAGCTCGAACGCTCCTGATTGGTGATTCTTTTTCGGGAATAGTTGTCGGAGATATTTCCGCGCGTCGCTGCCTGTAATCTCGTAGAAGCGTCTCAAGGCGCTTGCGGCGCGTCGATTCTCACTGAAACTTCGTCTCGGGACTCTCGGCGATCAAATAATTGTTTTCCGTAGTCTTATATTCGTCATTCTTCGTCTTCAGTAAACCGTAAGTTTAAGAAGCGCGTTCTACCGCGCGTTGCGCCTCGCGCGCACTTCTCGTTATTGCGTCTCTGTAATCGTCCTGAGTTGTAAAGGGTCTGCGGCGACGTCGAGACGTTTAAACGCGTCTTTTTCTTTTTGAAACGACGGTCGCTTTTCTTTCTTTTTTCTTTCCGGCGTGTATAATGGAGTGCGCGCGCGAGCGGACTGGTAAAAAGGTCTTTTCACGCGCGTGAAGATTTGGTATAATCGCGGAGCGCGGATTCGCGTATCGAGCGTCGATACAGCGCGCGCGGTCAGTTATAAGCGATACTCGTCGACTCGCCTGGGTCGTACGAAGCGGAGCGCCTGTAAGCGCGGCGGCGTCGGCCTGAGCGCGACGCCAGACGCCTCAAGATAACAAGGAATAGACGTTATGAAACCGGTTGACAGATTTTCAACTCGACGGTCCGGCTTTACGTTGCTGGAACTCTTGATTGTATTGGCGATTCTCATCGTTGTGATTGGAATGCTAGGCACGACGGTATGGGGACAGTATCGTAAGGCGCTCATTCGCGCGGCGACGGTACAAGTAACGAGCAAAATGCACGACGCGCTCGAGCTATTCTTCCAGGATCAAGGACGCTATCCGCTTGCGACCGAAGGTCTCTACATTCTCGCCGATAAGGACAACCCCGATCCGCAAGGCGCGCAGCAGCGACAGAACGAAGCTATGGCGGCCGCGCAGCAGGCGGCGGGCGCAGCTATGCAGCAGCAGCAAATGCAGCAGGGTCAGAACGGCGATATGTCGGGAATGAACGACCCGAATAATATGATGAACCCGACCGGCGATATGTCGGGCATGGGCGGTATGCAGGGGACGACCGATATGTCGGGCATGGGCGGTATGCAAGGGATGAACAATATGTCTGGCATGGGCGGTATGCAGGGTATGACCGATATGACAGGGATGGCTGGAGCGACAGGAATGCCAGGTATGACCGACGGTATGAACCCAGGCATGACGCAACCGGGTTTCAACCAGAATCCCCAGCAACAACAGCAACAACAGGTTTACGTTCGCCCGAAGATTATCGAGCCGTATATCAGCGAGAAGGATCTGCTCGACCCGTGGAATCAGCCGTATCGCTACGAATGGCCGACGACCAAAGGGGACGGTAAAACGCCAGCCGTGTGGTCCTGCGGTCCCGATAAGGAAGACAACAATGGAGAAGGGGACGATATTATTAGCTGGGATCCCCAAGATACCTCTGGGATCACAAGATTCCGCGCGCAACAGGGCGGGATGAATAACGGCATGATGAATCAGACCGGCAATGGTATGATGGATCCGAATAATATGATGAATCCTGGCGGCGGAATGATGGATCAGAATAACATGATGAACCCCGGCGGCGGGATGATGGATCAGAATAACATGATGAACCCTGGCGGCGGAATGATGGATCAGAATAACATGATGAACCCCGGCGGCGGTAATATGATGAATAATGGTATGGGAGGCGGCATGAATAACCCCGGCATGGGAGGGGGTATGAATAATCCCGGCATGGGAGGGGGTATGAATAATCCCGGCATGGGGGGCGGTATGAATAATCCCGGCATGGGAGGGGGTATGAATAATCCCGGCATGGGGGGCGGAATGAATATGAACGGCGGCATGATGTAGCGTCGACGTTCTATTTCAACGCTTAGTCTACGACGAACGGCGCGCGTAACGCCGTTCGTCTTCCGAACGCGACGCGGTCGTTTTGTGCGGCTGCGCCCTATTTCTTTAGTTAAACGGATCGAGATTAAGATGAAACGACGCGCGTTTACTCTACTGGAACTACTGCTCGTTCTCGCGCTCATAACGGCGGTTTCCGCGTTAGGGGTCGCGAGCTATCGTCGTCAGTACGCGCGCGCGCAGTTTAAGAGCGCGCTCGTCGCGTTACAGATCGATCTTAATCGCACGCGACTACTCGCAATGCGCACCGGTGAAGCGTACCTCTTTCGCTACGCGCCAGGTTCCGGAATCTACGAGATTGCCCCGTTGCGCACGCTGCAGGAAGCGATATATCGCGCGAACGGCGAAACGGAAGAGAGTTCCGACGCGTTAGGCGGCTCGCTTTCAACCGTTCCGGGCGCAGATACGCGCCAGTATTCCGACGATCTCTTTTCGCAAGAGAATATCCTCGCCGATCTTGCCGAAGCAGGAAGGACGAGCGCGCGACCCGGCGCCTCTGCGGTCGATCTAACTTCGCCGCTCGCAGGCTCGCTCGCCGCGCCCGCGAGCGCGACGGATTATTCCGCGCTCGGCTACGATTATATGCCGTCGTCCGATCCTTTTGCGGCGTCGAACGCGGACGCGTTCGGGGTTGGCGGTCAATTTTCGCTCGAGGGCGGATTAGCGAGCTCGCTCACCGAAGGCGCTATGACGACGACGTTGCGCGATATGAACGTGGACGAGCGCGCGATCGGGAAGTCGGAGAACACGATCGCATGGCGCGTTAATATGGACGGACTAGTCGTTCGTAAGTCGCTTTCAGGGGACGCGATTTTTACCTTTTCGCGTATCTCGCTTTCGACGCCGACGAATTTACGCGACCGTCGACCAGGAAGCGCGGAGACGAGCGCGTCGAACGGCGAGCAGGAATCAGAAGCGTCTGAAGGCGTTGATTTCGGCTCGCGACTGGGCGGCTCGTTGACGTCGGTTCCCAGCGGCGAATCCAACGACGCGCTCGGCGGCGGGCTTAACGCGACGCCGGGGTTCGACGAGCAGGGAATGGTCGTGAACGATTCGACGATCAGCTACGAAGGCGGCGTCGCGAGCGCGTGGTCGGAGCCGATCTTGTTCTATCCGAACGGTAAGACGTCGACCGTCGTGATTGGCTTGGCGTCGATCGGGCGATACGAGTACTATTCCGAGATCGGTCTGCGCGGTATGACGGGCTACGCGCGCATTTCGGCGATCTCCTCTATGCCGCCCGGCGTTAGGGCGAACGATAGCGCGCTCACACAAGAGCAACTCTTTCGCTTGACGCATCCGACGGAAACAGGAGTCGCGGTCTCGGGATCGGGGACAGGCGCCGCTACCGTCGGTTTAGGCGGAACGTCGACGTCGAACGTATTGGAGTCGAGTACGGAACAAAGTACGGAATCGGCGTCCGACCTGTTAAACGCGTCGTCCGTTCCCGGCGCGTCGTCCGGCGCGTTTGCGCCGCAGTACGGTTCGACGTCGGGTCGCGGCGGGTATCGTTTCGACGCGCCTAGCGGCTCGACCGGCGCTGGGGCGATAGCGCCGCCTTCGGGCTCCGACTCCCTATTCGACGCAGTAGATAGCGCGACGTCAGGCGTCGCGCTTGGCGGTTCCTCTTCTTCGAGCGCTCCGTCCGAATCATCCGGCTCGAATCCTACGGGTTCCGCAACACCCGGCGCTTCCGAGATTTCCGCGCCGGTTACGACGACGACGACCGCAGGTGCGTCGACCGCGGATGCGGACGCCGAGGCTTCGAGGTCAAGGAGGCGAGAATGAGAACGCGGTCGGGTTTTACGCTATTAGAAATTCTTGTCGTGCTAGCGATTCTCGGGATGGGCTTGGCACTGATTACGGCGATGACGACGCATTCTGCGCGCTATTCCGAGCGCGTTGCGGAGGAGACGACGGTTCAGTTGGCGTGCGAGAATATG
>ONJR01000040.1 GCA_900318195.1 uncultured Planctomycetota bacterium | reverse complement strand
GCTCAAGAAGGAACTCGAAGACGCTGGCGCTAAGGTCTCCCTTAAGTAGTCCGCTTTTGTTCCGATATATCCGATATAAAGGACACGCCGCGTAACGAGTCTGAAACTTCATACGCGTGCGATGAATTACCGCGAGGATCACGACAAATCGAGATCCTCGCTTTTTATTATTACTCGCTCTCTTCATATCGCGCTCTTTTCGATACCTTACTCAATTGCTCTCGTGTTTCAGATCGTTCGTTTTCTATTAAGCGCTTTCACTAGCGCAGTCAATCTCTTCTCTAAGCGCCTTTATCTTCCATTTACAGCTTCTTGGAGATGCGGTTCCATGCAGTCAATTCGTTCCTTAGAAGGAGGAGAAAGCCGAGAGATTTGTTGTTTTATTTTTGCACCTCAACTGAATAACCAGTATAAACGCCCTAATATAATGCAGACGCTGACAGACAGGTTGAACGTTGATGTTTATTGACGAGAAGATGTATTGCTTGTAGCGATGGCGCTGGGTTCAAAAAGCTCTCTTTTGACTAAAATATTGCTCTTTTCCGTTTTTACGCAAAAATTTTTTCGCTCATCTTGGTAGACCCAAATACCCTTTCGAAGACCTAATATCGGCATAACACTTGAGAAAAAGTGAGAAAAACGAACAATTTTCCATTTATACGGTTTTAGTCTATTGCGCAATCAACGCTTCCTGATATAATGAAATTTCGGTTTTCTGTGCAAAGCCAAAATTTGTTCTAAACCTGACCAAGGGGAGAAGTCTTAATGGCGGTTACAACGAAACGGAAGTTAGAGCTGAAGGAAACGCGAGTTTTCGGCAACGGAATCACGGTCGACGACATTCAGGATCTAACGATCCTCCAAACGCGTAGCTATAGAAATTTTCTGCAAGCCGACGTTCTTCCAAACGAGCGGCAAAATATCGGTTTGGAAGCGCTGCTGCGCGAATCCTTCCCGATCGAGGATAAAAACGGGGATAATCCCGTTCGTCTTGAATACCTCGGATACGAACTTGAAAAGCCACAATACGATCCCGACGAATGTCGTCAACTGCGCTTGACCTACGGTCAGCCGTGGCGCGTGCGATTCCGACTCGTTACCAAAGACTCCGCCATCGAAGAAGACGTCTATCTGGGCGTGTTGCCTATCATGCTAGGCGGCGGCGAACTCATCATCAACGGCGCCGAGCGCGTCGTCGTCAATCAGCTACATAGAAGCCCTGGCGTCGACTTCCACGCTACCTCCGACCACGGCGAGCAGAATTACGGATGTACCATAGCGCCAGAGCGCGGTAGCTGGGTTAAACTCGACGTTACCAAGAAGGAAGCGATTCAAGCGACGATCGATAAACACGGGAAAATGCCGGTAATGACCTTCTTGCGCGCAATGAGTCCCGATTTGAGCTCCAACGAGCAGCTCTTCTCGCAGTTCTTTGACGTGCAGCGAGTTGACCTCAAAGGCAAAAACGTAGCCGCGAAGATCGTCGGCAAAGTCTCCGTCGACACGTTGTTATATCCCTCCGATTCCGGCAATCCGGACGCCGAAATCGTGCACGCGGGCGGCGTAATTAATAAGACGCTCGCGGATGAAATCTGCGACTCGGGTATCAAGTCGATTCTCGTAATCGACGACCCTCGCAGCAAACTGCTGCTCAACTCGTTCGAGGAAGATAAGACCACGACGCACGAGCAGGCGCTCATGTTCATCTACCGGAAACTGCGCCCGGGCAATCCTCCGCAAATCGATAAGGCGCGCGAGCTCTTTAACGAACGATTTACCGATCCCGCGCGATACCGTATCGGTAGCGTCGGTCGGTTCCGCCTCAATCGTAAACTTGGTCTCGATACGGATCTTAGTATAACGCCGTTGCTCGCGACCGACGTCGTCGCGATTGTCAAATACCTCAACGCGCTGTGGACGACGACTGATTACGTCTCGCCTAAGAACGGACCGGAACAAGCGATCGCGGACGACATCGACCACCTCGCGAACCGCCGTATTCGCACCATCGACGAACTCGCGTGCGACGAACTGCGCAAGGGGTTCCTCAAACTTCGCCGACACATTCAAGAGCGCCTACACGATAACGGACGCGAATCGGTGAGCTCGCCGCGCACGCTCATTAACCAGAAGAATATTTCCTCCGCGATTGACTTCTTCTTCGGACGTTGCGAACTCTCGCAGGTCGTCGACCAAACGAACCCGCTCTCCATGCTAACGCACGAGCGACGTCTCTCAACGCTAGGTCCGGGCGGCGTCAGCCGTAAACGCGCCGGCTTCGAAATTCGCGACGTACACCCGTCTCACTACGGACGTATTTGCCCGATTGAGACCCCGGAAGGTCAGAATATTGGTTTGATTTCCTACCTCTCGCTCTATGCGCGCGTCGACGACTTCGGGTTCCTAACGACGCCGTATCGTAAGGTAGTCGACGGGGTCGTAACGGACGAGATCGTTTGGATGCGCGCGGACGAAGAGCATGGCAAGACGTTCGTTCCCGGCGACGTGAAACGCTCCAAGTCGACGAAGAAGGAACTTTTCGGTCATATTTTACCAGATCCTCAGACGCAGCAAGTTCTCGTGCGTAAAGACGGCGAGTACGTTCACGTCTCGGTCGACGAAGTGCAGTATATCGACTTTGCGCCGAACCAAATGATTGGCGTCTCCGCCGGGCTTATTCCCTTCCTGGAGCACGACGACGCGAACCGCGCGCTCATGGGCTCGAACATGCAACGACAAGCGGTGCCGCTCCTCATGTCGGAGGCGCCGATCGTCGGAACCGGTTTGGAGCGTTCCGTCGCGCTGAATTCGAGTCTCCTGGTTCGCGCGCGAACAAGCGGCACGGTAACCTACGTAGACGCGATGCGCATTGTGATCGATCACACCGACGAGTATCGTCTTCGTAAGTTCGCCGGTCTGAACGGTTGCACGTGCGAGAACCAGCATCCGATCGTTAAACTTGGTCAACAGGTCAAAGAAGGCGACGTTATTGCGGACGGCGCGTGTACGGACAACGGCGTCCTGGCGCTCGGTCGCAACGTTCTCGTGGCGTTCATGGTTTGGGACGGTTACAACTACGAGGACGCGGTTATCCTCAGCGAAGAGCTTGTGCAGAACGACGCGTACACCTCGATTCACATCGAGACGTACGAGGTCGAAATCCGCGAGGTTAAGCTCGGACGCGAGCAGTTCACGCGCGATATTCCGAACGTCAGCGAGCGTCAGACGCGCAATCTCGACGAGAACGGTATTATTCGCGTCGGCACCTACGTGCAGCGCGGCGACGTTCTCGTCGGTAAGACGGCGCCGAAAAATAAGACGGAATTGACGCCGGAAGAGAAACTACTGCACGCGATCTTCGGTCGTCAAGGGGACGACGTTAAAGACGAATCGCTCAAGGTCCCGTCCGGAGTCGAAGGGGTTGTCATCGGCACGTATCATTTCCGTAGCCGCACGAGCCTCTCGGAGGACGAGCGCGACAGCTTCAACGGCGAGCTGAGTCGTATTGAACAGATCGGCAATAAGCACATTGCGCTCACTTTCGGATCAATGATCGCGCAGATGGAAAAGGTCTTCGGCGAGAACTACGAGCTCGTCGACGATAAGAGCGAACCGATCTTCCAATCGCAGAGCATTAGTAAGGTCGTCGAGAACGCCAAACTCTTCTCTTTCCCGAGAATGTGCGTCTGGAACGGTATCGAGAAAGGTACGGAAGAGTACGACAAGTGCCTCGAGATCTACGAGAAAATGCGCGTCGACGTGGAAGACGCGATCGATCAGCGCGATCGTGAATTTAACTCGATGCGCAAAGGCGACGAGCTCAAGCGCGGCGTGCTCGAAATGGTTAAGGTCTATATCGCGACAAAGCGCACGATCTCCGTCGGCGATAAGATGGCGGGTCGACACGGTAACAAGGGCGTTATCGCTAAGATTCTACCGAAAGAAGACATGCCGTTCCTAGAAGACGGAACGCCGATTCAGATCATGTTGAACCCGCTAGGCGTGCCGTCCCGTATGAACGTCGGACAGATCTTGGAGACGCACTTGGGTTGGGCGGCGGCGAAACTCGGATACCGCGCGATTACGCCGGTCTTCGACGGCGCCACCGAAGAAGTCATTAACGACGAGCTCGAGAAAGCCGGTCTTCCGCGCAACGGTAAGGTTCAGCTTTACGACGGTCGCACGGGCGAGCCGTTTGCTCAGGAGACGACGGTCGGCTACATCTATATGTTGAAATTGCACCATTTGGTCGACGACAAGATCCACGCGCGTAGCACGGGTCCGTACTCTCTCATTACGCAGCAGCCTCTTGGCGGTAAGGCTCGTTCGGGCGGTCAACGTTACGGCGAAATGGAAGTCTGGGCGTTGCAAGCGTACGGCGCGGCGTACACGCTCCAGGAATTGCTTACGGTCAAGAGCGACGACGTCGAAGGTCGCTCTAAGATCTATAACTCAATGGTCGGCGGCGAGAACACGCTGGAAGCCGGTATGCCGGCGAGTTTCGACGTTCTGGTGAACGAAATTCGCGGTCTTGCGCTCAATATCGACTTGATCTCGAACGACAAGTCGAAACGCGGCGCGCGCACCGATTTCGGCAAGTCCTTCGAATAAAAGCGTCCTTGCGAGCGCGCGGCGTAGTTCTCGCGCGCTCGCGCTTTCCGCGCGTTGCGTCAACGTTCGCGCTTGCGCGCGGCGCGTTCGACGAGTCGGCGGATCTAAACCTCAATGGCGTTGGCTAGCGCAAGCTGGCGAACGCGTTCCTACAGATAACTGAAACGAGGACGACAGTGGCAAATAACGGCGACGGAAGTTACGATAAGGTAAATGATTTTAACGCTGTTAAAATTAGTCTTGCTGATCCCAAAAAGATTCGCGAGCAATCCAACGGCGAAGTTAAAAAAGCCGAAACGATTAACTATCGTTCCTATAAGCCGGAAAAAGAGGGTCTCTTCTGCGAAAAGATCTTCGGTCCGGAACGCGATTACGAATGCATGTGCGGCAAGTATCGCGGACAGAAATATAAGGGGATGACCTGCGAGCGCTGCGGCGTGCAGATCGTGCAAAGTCGCGTGCGACGTCATCGCATGGGACACATCGAGCTCGCGGCGCCCGTTGTGCACATCTGGTTCTTTAAAGCGGCGACGAGTAGACTGGCGACTCTACTACATATGAAGGCGAGCGCGCTCGAGAAAGTCGTATACTTCCAAGAGTACGTCGTTATCGATCCAGGCGACGCGCCCGTTAAGCGTTGCGAACTGCTCGACGAAATGAAGTACAAGGATCTCGAAGCCGAAGGGTACGAGTTCCGCGCGGAAATGGGCGCAGAGGCGATTCGCGCGCTCCTCTCGAGTCTCAACGTCGTGTCCCTCGCGCAAGAGCTACGCGAAGAACTCAAGGACTGCAACTCCAAGCAGCGCAAAAAGGAGATCATTACGCGCCTCAAGCTCGTCGAAGCGCTCAAAAATTGCAAGGAAGAGAATAAGCCCGAGTGGATGATACTCGACGTCATTCCCGTAATTCCGCCCGATTTGCGACCGCTCGTGCTCCTAGAATCCGGCACGTTCGCGACCTCCGACCTCAACGACCTTTATCGTCGTATCATCAATCGTAATTCGCGCTTGCGCAAACTGCTCGAACTCAACGCGCCCGACGTCATTGTCCGCAATGAGAAGCGTATGTTGCAGCAGTCGGTCGACGCGCTCTTCGACAACGGTCGCAATAAGCGTCCTATCGTCGGACCGAGCAATCGTCCTCTCAAGTCCTTGACCGACATGATCAAAGGTAAACAGGGTCGTTTCCGCGAGAACCTGCTCGGTAAGCGCGTCGACTACTCCGCGCGTAGCGTTATCGTCGTCGGCCCCCATATGCACCTGCACCAGTGCGGTCTTCCGAAACCGATCGCGCTCGAGTTGTATCAGCCGTTTATTATTCGTCGTCTGAAGGAAAGCGGTCACGCAGACACGATTAAGAGCGCGAAGAAGATGATCGAGCGTCGCGACGACGAAGTATGGGATATTCTCGAAAAGGTCATTCAGAACCATCCGGTTCTGCTCAATCGCGCGCCGACCCTGCACCGCATGGGCATCCAGGCGTTCGAACCGATGCTTATCGAGGGCAACGCGATCAATTTGCATCCGCTCGTCTGCAAGGGCTTTAACGCGGACTTCGACGGCGACCAGATGGCGGTTCACCTTCCGCTCTCCTTCGAAGCGCAAGTGGAAGCGCACACGCTCATGCTCTCCACGAACAACATCTTCAGTCCGGCGAACGGCAAGCCGATTATGAGCCCTTCGCAGGACATCGTTATGGGATGTTACTATATTACGATGGATCTACCCGGTATGCCGGGCGAGGGCATGGTCTTTGCGTCGATCGACGAATGCTTGCTAGCGCACTCGCTTGGCAAGGTCGATCTTCACGCGAAGATTAAGGTGCGTATGCCGGCCGGTCGCACGCTGAAGAACGATCCTACGATTACTGGCGGCAAACTGTTCGAGACGACGCCGGGTCGCATCATCTTCAATCAGATCCTCGCCGATGGTTCGCCGTACTACAATACTCCTCAAGATTCTAAGCAACTTTCGGTCGTAATTAGCGACTGCCACGAGTTGCTCGGACGTCGCGCGACGATCGATCTGCTCGATCGCATTATGCGTTTGGGATTCGAGGAAAGCACGAAGAGCGGTCTCTCCTTCGCGACCGACGACCTGATTACGCCGCCCGCCAAGAAAGAGATTATCGCGAAAGCGGACGCCGAAGTGCAAATGCTCCAAGAGATGTGTAACGAAGGCGTTATGGGCGCGGACGAACGTTACAATAAGGTAATCGACGTGTGGTCCAAGGTGCGCGACGAAGTTACTGAGAAGATGAAGGAGACGTTTGAAAACGACTCCTATAAGACGGAAGAAGAAGCGCTTAAAGCGGGAGACGTCAAGCGGCGCAAGAGAGGTTACGTGAACCCGGTTTACCTCATGGCGCACTCCGGGGCGCGCGGCGGTATGGAGCAGATTCGTCAGCTCGCCGGTATTCGCGGATTGATGGCAAAGCCTAACGGCACGCTCATTGAAACGCCCGTTAAAGCGAACTTCCTTGAAGGTCTATCCGTACTGGAATACTTCTCTTCGACGCACGGTGCGCGTAAAGGTCTGTCGGACACCGCGTTGAAGACGGCGGACTCCGGATACCTCACGCGTAAGTTGGCGTCGGTCGCGCAAAACTGCGTGGTAACCTGCGTCGACTGCCAGACGAAGCGCGGGGTCTTTAAGAGCGCGATCGAAGAGGGCGGCGTTAAAATTCCGCTCTCGCAACAGATCATTGGACGCGTGCTGTGCGACGACATAACGAACCCCGTAACCGACGAGGAAATCGGCAAGAAGGGCGATCTCATTACGCCCGAAATGGCGCGTAAGATCGATAATCTGCCGACGATCAATCGCATTAAAGTTCGCAGTCCTATGACGTGCGACGCCGAGCTCGGCGTATGCTCGAAATGCTACGGTATGGACTTGTCGACTGGCGAGCTGGTCGAAGAGGGTATGGCGGTCGGCGTCATTGCGGCGCAAAGTATCGGCGAGCCGGGCACGCAACTTACGATGCGTACCTTCCACATCGGCGGCGTCGGTCAGCACAACGCGGAAGATAGCGAAATTCGTACGAAGTACGCCGGTATTATTCGGTTCTCCAAGATGGAAGCGGTCGAGAACGTTGTCAACGGGGTCGCGTCTCGAATCGTACTGACCTGTAATCCGGACGGCGGCGTCGAGGTCTGCACGACGCGCGGAATGTCGCGCGACGTCTACCCGTTGCCGGAAGGCGCGACTTTGCTCGTCAAGCCTGGCGACGTCGTCGAGGCGGGCGACGCGATCGCGACGGTCGACCCGCACAGTAAGCTCATTCTTGCGCGTTCGGCGGGCGTTGTGCGCTACGACGACCTCATTGAAGGCGAGACCTTCTCGAAGATTACGGACGAGCGAACCGGCGCCGCCAGCATGACGGTGCTTGACTTCAAAGGCGATCGGCATCCGACGATCAAGATCGCGACGCACACCGGCGCGAAAGTAACGGAGACGTACCAACTTACCAGCCGCACGACGATCAACGTCGCGGACGGCGAAGCGGTTAAACCAGGTACGATCCTCGCGCGTATGCCGCAGGACGCGAGCGGCACGCAGGATATTACGAGCGGTCTTCCGCGCGTCACGGAGATTTTCGAGGCGCGTCGTCCGAGCGATCCCGCCGTTATGGCGCAGATCGACGGCGAAGTCGAAATCTTGGAGAAACGCAGTCACGGCAAACAGATCGTCGTGATACGTCAGGAGACGGTCGACAAGGACGGCAAGAGCGGCGCGCCGCTCGAGGTCATGCACGAAATTCCGCAGAATAAGCGTGTGCGCGTCTTTACCGGCGACGTCGTTAAGAAAGGTCAGGCGATTACGGACGGTCGACTCGTTCCGCACGATATTCTCGCTGTTTCCGGACCAGAAGCGGTGCAGGAGTACCTCGTTAAGGAGGTGCAGGCGCTGTATCGTAGTCAGAACGTGTCGATTAACGACAAGCACATCGAGATCATCGTCTCGCAAATGCTGCGCAAGATCAAGATCGACGACGGCGGCGACACGGAACTACTTGCGGGCGACGAAGTCGATAAGTTCGAGTTTATACGCCGTAATCGCGAGTTGGAGTCTTGCGTTAAAGTAACCGAGCCTGGCGAGACGAGCTTCATAGCGGGCGAGGTCGTCAGCGTCGAAGACTTCGACAAGGAGAACGAACGGGTCGCCGCCGAAGGCAAGCAGACGGCGTCGTATCAGAAGCCAGTTCCAGCGCGCGGCAAGCCGCGATTGCTCGGTATTACGAAGGCGGCGGTACAGAGCGATTCGTTCCTCGCGGCCGCGAGCTTCCAGGAGACGACGAAAGTGCTGACCGAAGCGGCGCTCGCGTCGAAAGTCGACCGACTCGTCGGTCTCAACGAGAACGTTATCCTCGGTCGCTTGATTCCTGCCGGTACGGGTTTTAAACTGTATCAAGGCGCGAGCTTTAAACACCGCGGCGCCGAAGACCCAGGTCTTCTCGGACTCGGCGAATACGTCTCGACGGATCAAACGTTGCTCAATGAACTCGTTGAGCCCAAGGGCGGCGAGGAATTCCAGCGCGATCTGAAAGACGCGTTCCTATCGGTCGCCAACGAAGGCGTCGAGGGCGCGTATTCCGATCCGAACGCAACCTTCGACAGCTCCTACGAGCAGGTGTACGACAACGACTATGATCCGGACGCTGATCGTTCCGACCAGATCGGGTTCGACGACGTTTCCTTCGACGGACCTTCCTTCGACGACGAGGAATAGTTCGACGCGTTACAGTTGACCATAAAATAAAGCCCTTGAATCGGCGTAACGTCCGATTCGAGGGTTTTTTTGCCATGCCTTCTGAAGGAGCTCTTGGAATGATCGAATTAGAGGCGCTTGACGGCGAAGGGCGCTGTCAAACGGTAACCGTCGACGGACGCGGCTCTGTCGCGGACGCGTTGCGCGCGTTGGGCTACGCGCTCCCGTTCGACTGCGGCGGTCGCGGAGTTTGCGGGCGCTGTCGCGCTTTCGTTAGTTTCGATTCGGAGTCGGCGCGCGAAGTTCTGACGTGCCAGACTCCGCTAGCGCGCGCTCGCGGTCGCGTGCGCGTCGACGTCTCGCGGCTCGGTCGACTTGCGAGCGTCGAGCGCGACGAATTTGCAGAACTCGGCGCCGGCGTTTGCGGGGCGAACGAGGCGATAGCGCCTAGCCGCGAGGAGTTGCGCGGCGAGCTCGGGGTCGCGGTCGATCTCGGGACAACGACGATTGTTTGCGCGCTCGTTTCGCTCGCGACGTCGCGCGTCTTGCGAGTCGTCGGCGCGCGTAATCCTCAGGCGTCTTTCGGACGCGACGTTCTTGCGCGTATAGCGCGCGCGAGCGTCGACGTTGGCGTCGCGCGGCTCATGCGCGAGTTGTCGAGTCGCGCTATTGGGACGCTCGTTGCCGCGCATTTGAGCGCGTTCAATTTATCGGAGTCGCGGGTAACGGAAATTGTCGTCGCAGGCAATACGACGATGGAGTATCTTTTTTCCGGATTCGAGGTCGCTCCTCTTGGCGTCGCGCCCTTTACCGCGCCGCAATTGACGTTTCCCGAGCGTCGTGGGACGGAGTTCGACTGGCATGAATTGCGTCTTGAAAACGCGCGCGTGCGGGTCGCGCCCGTTATGTCGGCTTTTGTCGGCGGCGATATTCTCGTCGGTCTATCGCGTTTGTTTTCTCGCGGCGCGTTTGATAGCGGGTCGAACTTATTGCTCGACGTAGGTACGAACGGCGAGGTTGTTCTCGGCGCGCGCGGTTGCTTTTACGCGACGTCTACGGCGGCAGGACCGGCGTTTGAAGGGGGCGAAATATCTCAGGGTTCCCTTGCCGAGCCGGGCGCGATTGTCGGACTCGATTGGGACGTATCGCGCGAGTTCTGGCGCGCGCGCACGTTATGTGAATTACCAGCGCGCAGCGTCTGCGGTTCAGGACTAGTCGACGCGTTGGCGGCAACGCTTGACTTCGGCGCTCTCGACCCTTCCGGTCGTTTTGCGCGCCGCTGCGCTTCTACCGAGGCGAATTCGCGTATGTCGTGTTGCGGTCGTACGCGCCGTTTTCTTATCTCCAATTCGGACTCCGAGGTGTGGCTAACGCAGCGCGACGTTCGCGCGGCGCAACTTGCCGTCGCCGCAATGAAAGCCGGTCGTCGCATTTTGCGCGAGGTTGCCGACGTCGCCGAGTTCAACGCGGTCTATCTTGCGGGCGGTTTCGGCGCTTCGGTGAATCGTTCGAGCGCGGCTAGGGTTGGTCTGATTCCCTCGAGCGCGGTTTCTTACTATGTTGGCAATAGTTCTCTTTGGGGCGCGGTCGACGCGTTGGTTGGTCGCGTTGAGTGGTCGAGTCTCTTGGAACTTTCTCGTCGCGTAGAGATTGTCGATCTCACGTCTCACAATTTTACGGAGATTTTTACCGATGCGTTGCGCTTTCCATAGCGCGCCATACATGTTCTTTACGGTAAAAGTTAGGGATCGATATTTAATTGTCAACTTAATTGTGAATGTGTGTTGACAAAAAAGCGAAGCGCATTAGAATGGTATCCAAGGAGCGCGACATGAGCGAACGGAAAGTGACGAACGACGAATTACTGGCGATTTTGGATCGTTATCGAGGCGAGAACGTTTCGGGCGAGACCCTTGCGTCGTCCCTTGGCATAACGCGCGCGGCGGTCTGGAAGCGACTTGAACGTTTGCGCGCGCTGGGGTACGAGATCGAGGGCGCGCCTAAACGCGGCTATTCGCTTTCGAAAGATTCTGATTTCGTTTCAGAGATCGGCGTTCGCCGTTACCTTGCTCCCTCGGTTCCGCTTGCTCGATTCGTCGCGCTCGACGAGACAGGTTCGACGAATAGCGACGCGCGCGAACTCGCCGTTCAGGGAGCGCCGGAGTGGACGGTCGTGGTTGCGAATAGTCAGAGCGCTGGTCGCGGTCGTTTCGGTCGTTCGTTCTTCTCGCCGAAGGACGTCGGCGTGTACCTCAGTCTGATTTTGCGACCCGACTCGATCTGTAGTTACGCGGCGCAACGTGTAACTACGAAGGCCGCAGTCGCGGCGTGCCGCGCGATTGAGACCGTTTCGTCGCGCCGCGCGGAGATCAAATGGGTGAACGACGTTTTACTGGACGGTAAAAAGGTCTGTGGGATACTGACAGAAGCGTCGTTGGGTCTTGAAACGGACGTTTTTGATTACGTAGCGCTTGGGGTCGGTATTAACGCGTATCCTCCTTTTGAAGGCTATCCAGCGGATCTTTCCTCGATCGTGACGAGCGTTTACGATCGTCGAGTAGGGGACGGTCGCAATCGTCTTGTCGCGGAGTTTTTGAACGCGTTTTACACGCTATACTGCACGGACGATCACGTCTGGCGAGACGAGTACCGCGCGCGTTCGTGCGCGCTTGGTCGTGAAGTTGAGGTTCGCACGCCTTCCGGAGTACGTTTGGCGCGCGCGCTCGACGTGGACGAGGAATGCCGACTCATTGTCGAATACGAGAGCGGCGAGCGAGCGGCGCTCGCTTCCGGCGAGGTCAGTATTCGTATGAGCTCAGTCGTCGAGGATAAATGATTGTCGTTTGTTACCGCTTGGAGTTTATATAATAATGAACGTAATAGACTTGCGAGACAAGGTCTTATCGGGTTGCGATGCGACGCGCGAAGAGGCGCTTGCGGCGTCGCGCGCCGATTTAGACGAGTTGTGTCGATGTGCGGACGAAATTCGCGCGCGATTCTGCGGCGATCGCTTCGACTTGTGTGCGATCGTGAACGGTAAAAGCGGTCGTTGTACGGAGAATTGCCGATTTTGCGCGCAGTCGGCGCATTATAAGACGTCGATTCACGAGTATGGTCTCCTTTCGATCGACGAGTTCGTCTCGTCCGCGAAGCGCGCCGAGGAGCGCGGCGTGTTGCGCTTTTCGATCGTAACGTCGGGTCGCCGTCCTAGTTCGAGCGATCTTGATATGATTTGCGCGGCGATCGCGGCGATTCGCGACTCGACGTCGCTCGCTGTATGCTGTTCCTTGGGTCTACTTACAGAAGCGGAATTTCGTCGCGTTCGCGAGTCTGGCGCGACGCGCGCGCACAACAATCTTGAGACGTCGCGTCGATTTTTTCCAACGCTTTGCACCACCCATAGTTACGACGAGAAACTTTCGTCGCTTCGCGCGGCGCGCGCCGCAGGACTGTCGCTCTGTAGCGGCGGTATTTTCGGAGTGGGTGAAAGCATTGAGGATCGAATCGATATGGCGCTGACGTTGCGCGACCTTGCGGTCGACAGCGTGCCGATTAATATCTACACGCCGATAGCAGGCGCGCCTTTAGCGAACTTACCGGTTCTGACGTCCGAGGACGCGCGTCGAATCGTGGCGGTCTATCGTTTTCTCCTGCCGCGCGCTTCGATACGCCTTGCCGGCGGTCGCGGTCTTCTTGCCGACCAAGGCGCGGCGTGCTTTATGAGCGGCGCGAACGCAACGATAACCGGCGATATGCTAACGACGTCGGGAGTCGACGCGGCGTATGATATTAAACTCGTTAAGAGCATGGGCTATCGTCCTCAGTTAGACTCCGAACTTCAAGCGCAATCATAAGTTATGAATAAGAAATTGTTTGTCGTTGGGACGGGCACTGACGTCGGTAAGACGTACGTTTCCGCTTTGATAGTTAAGAAGGCGCTCGAATCGGGGGCGCGGATCGGATATTTTAAAGCGGCGACGAGCGGTTACGGGTACGACGCGAACGGTCGCGCCATTTCCGGCGAGGCGCTTTTTATCAAGGAATTTTCCGGGCTAACGCAGGACGTCGTTAGCGCGTGCCCATTTAATTACGCTCACGCCGTCTCTCCGCACTTGGCGGCGAGGTTGGAGTCGCGTCCCTACGATCAGTCGGTCGTCGACCGCGCGTTCGCGGACGTGTGCGCGCGATATGATTTTACGCTCATTGAGGCGTCCGGCGGAATATACTGTCCGTTGCGCATGGAGGGGGACGAGCGTATTCTCATTCTCGATTTAATCCAACGCTGGAACGCGCCTGCGCTAATTGTAAGCGATTCCGGACTAGGCGCGATTAACGTCGCGACGCTTACCGCGCGCGCGTTGCGCGACGCCGGCGTCAAAACGGTTGGCTTCGCGTTTAATCGTTTTCGTGAACATGACGTTATGCATACCGACAACGTGAAAACAACCGAAGCGCTGACTGATCTAAAAGCGCTTATCCTCATACCTGAGAACGCGCAAAATATCGAAACGCCAACTGAAACCGTTCTCAACTGGTTTGAATAATCTCTTTTTTCGGTTGCGCTAACGAAACTTAACGTCTTATATATGGCGCAACCGCTACCCTTTAATAGATACGCGAGCTAAATTATGCTGTGGTACCCTTACGCACAAATGAAAACAATGGCGCCCCCGATCGAGATTCTCGACGCGCGCGGCGTCTATCTCTATACGCGCGAACGACCGCTAATCGATTCGATTTCGTCATGGTGGGCTATGATACACGGATACAAGCATCCGGAATTAACTCAGGCGATCGTCGAGCAAGCGGAACGCTTCTCGCACGTTATGCTCGGCGGACTTACGCATGAGCCCGCGCTACGGCTCGCCGATAAACTTGCCGAAATCTTACCAGGCGATTTGGACTACTGCTTCTTTTCCGACTCCGGTAGCGTCGCCGTCGAGGTTGCGCTCAAAATGGCGTTGCAATACTATGTTAATCGCAAACAGAGCGGTCGCGTTTCCGTCTTGGCGCTGACCGACGGTCATCACGGCGGCGATCTTACGTTGCAGTTCAAAGAGGATTATAGCCACAAGCGTCGCGTCGGCGTCCTTGCGCTCAACGACGCGTATCACGGCGATACGTTTAAGACAATGGAGGTCGGCGACGACGAGGACTACCACTTTATTTTGAACGCGCTCGGGCGGCGCGCGGACGTCTATCACATTCCTACGACGCTCGAAGCGCTTGAAGACGCGTTCGCGCAACATGGGGACGAACTGTGCTGTATGCTCGTCGAGCCGCTACTGCAGGGCGGTGGGGGAATGCTAATGTACGACCTCGAGTTTCTGCGTCGCGCGCGCGAACTGTGCGACGAGCACGACGTGCTGCTCGTTTTCGACGAGATTGCGACGGGGTTCGGTCGAACGGGCGTAAGATTCGTCGCCGAGCTGGTACAGCCCGATATTATTACGCTTGGCAAGGCGCTCACGGGCGGGTACATAGGGCACGCGGTAACCGTAGCGAGCAAAAGGGTCTTCGACGCGTTTTACGACGACTCGCCGGAGCGCGCGCTCATGCACGGTCCGACTTTTATGGCGAATCCTCTCGCGTGCGCGGCGGCGCTCAAATCGATCGAGATCTTTGAACGCGACGACTACCTTGCCAAGATCAAACGAATCGAGTCGATCGCGCGCCGCGAACTCGCCGATTTGAACGATCCGCGCGTCAAAGAAAAGCGTATTATGGGCGGCGTCGCTTGTATTGAGGTTCACGACCCTTCGACGCTTACGGGCTACGCGCAATTTGCGCGCGAACGCGGCGTCTTTAGCCGACCTTTTAAGAATATCGTTTATACGACCCCGCCCTATATTATCGAAGAATCCGAATTAGTCCAGATTCTTGGGGTCATGAAAGATTTTTTCGCCGTAGCGCGTAACGCTTCGCGATAGATTTTCCCCGGCGCTCTTGCATTCGCGCGAATTTTGGCGTACAATGTGCGTCAGGTTCGCGCGATTTTTGCGCGTCTAATGTGAATCTGCCGCTCGAACTTTTCCGCGCGCCGTCGAAAGTTCGTTCGTCATTGAGATGAATTTATTATACCGCACGAATTATGACACGCTACATTTACGCCGATTGCGCGGCGACCACGCCGCTCGATTCCGACGCGTTTGACGCAATGGTACCGTATCTTCGCGAAAATTTCGGCAATCCGTCTCAGCCGTACGCATTGTCGCGCGTTCCTAAACGAGCGCTTGTCGAGGCGCGCGAGACGATCGCGCGCGCGATCAACGCTGAGCCGGACGAAATTGTCTTTACTTCTGGCGCGACCGAAAGCGACAATTGGGTGATCCATGCAGAGTTCGTCGACTCAGAGCTGAATAGCGCGCGCTCAGCGGTCGTAGCGTCCGCGTTCGAGCATCACGCAGTTTTGCGTCCTTTGGAAGCGGTTGGTCGTAGCGGTCGTCGAACGGCGCTCGTGTCGCCGAATTTCGAGGGCGTTGTTACTCCGCTCGCGCTCGACACGACGCTTCGCACGTTAGCAATAGTGCCGCGCGTCGTTTCTATTATGACGGTCAATAATGAATTGGGTTCGATCCAACCGATCTCAGAGCTTGCGGAGGTTGTTCGTCGTTACGGCGCGCTCTTTCATACGGACGCGACTCAAGCGGTCGGGCACATTCCGGTCGACGTTCAAGCGTTGGGGGTCGATTTGCTCTCGGCGTCGGCGCACAAGTTCAACGGACCAAAAGGGGTAGGGTTCCTCTATATTAGGCGCGGACTTGAACTTGCGCCGTACATGACAGGCGGCGGTCAGGAGTCCGGTCGTCGCGCCGGTACGGAGAACGTCGCCGGCATAGTTGGTATGTCGGTCGCGCTCGCGAAGAGCGTTGCGGCGACGTCGTCGCGCGCGGCGAAGCTCAATCGCATGACGGACGCGTTCCTTTCGCGGCTCGACGCGTCCGGTCTTGAATACGTCGTGAACGGTTCGTGTCGCGCGCGCACGGCGCCGGGTCTAATCAGTCTCGCGCTTCCCGGCTTGAACGCAGAAGCGCTCTTGCACCGTCTTGACCTCGTCGGCATAGTCGTCTCCTCCGGTTCGGCGTGCGACAGTAGTCGTACCGAAGTCTCGCACGTTTTGCGCGCGATCGGACTTGACCGCAAATATGCGGAGGGAACGATACGCGTGTCTTTCGGCGCGGAGAATCGCGAAGAGGACGCCGTAGAGGTCGCGTCCGCCGTCGTTAAAATAGCGCGTTCCTACCGTTAAACGAGCGCGAACGTTGCAATTCAAGCGCGTTCATACGCTTGCTTCTTATTTCGCGCGTTCTATTCCATTCTTCGTTTGAACATGAAAACGGCGCAGATGAAAGTAACCAGCGCGACTCCCGCGAGCGGCGCGAGACACACGCCGATCGAGCGCGCGGACGCGCCGTGCGTTAGCAGTCCTTTGAGAACGATGAGTTGCCAGCGCACTGGATTAGGGAGCGTTAGGAATTGTAGCCAGTCTGGCATATTTTCCACCGGCGTGGCGAAGCCGGAGAGCATGATAGCGGGCGGCATGAAGAGAAAAAGCCCTAACGTCGCCTGCTGCTGGGTCGTTGATACCGAGCTAATAAAGAGTCCGACGCAAATTATGGCGGTTAGATAGAGAATCGTCGATAGTATAAAGAGCCATAGCGGTCCTTGTAGCGGCGTCTTGAATCCAAAGACTACGAGCAGTAAGATAACGCACGCGGAAATCGTCGCCAGCGCGACGGCGGTCGCCGCCTTGCCGATAACAATTTCAACCGGCGTCAGGGGCGAGACGACGAGCTGCTCGAACGAACCTAATTCGCGTTCGCGCGCTATCGACGTCGCGGAAACGATCATGCCGACCGTCGTCATAATGATGCAGACCAAGCCCGGCATAAAGGCGACGCGCGCAAGACCGTTAGGATTGAACCAGCGGCGCGTGATTAACCCGCCGTTGGAACTCGTTGCAAGCGCGGCGCTCGCGCCGTATTGCGACGCAATTTGTGAAATGTAACCTCCTAGCGCGGCTGAACCGTTCGCGCGGCGACCGTCGAGCGTTACTTGTATCGTCGCCGTCTCGGAACCGGATAAGACGCGCCGTGAAAAATCCTGGGGAATCACGACTGCGGCGATCGCGCGCTGAGTTTCAAGCGCGGCGTCTAACTCGTCGTAATTCGTTACGCTAATGATTTCCTTAAAGACAGGCTCCACCATAAAGGACTTCATAAGAGACGCGCCTTCCAGCCCGACGTCTTGATTCAAAATAACGACGCGCGTATTAACAACCTCTTGAGAAATAGCGAACGAGAACATAAGGAACTGAATAATCGGCGGGATAAAGAGTACGACCCGACCGATCGGATCAGTAAGCGTCGCCGTTAATTCCTTGCGCACAAGGATGAGAATTCGACGTATCGACTCTAGCATAATTCAGCGCTCCTGGTGGTGTAACTCATTCCAAACTAGTCCGAGTCGCCGCAATAGTCGCGACGAATAAACAACTCGCTATAACGCCCATCGCCGCCATATTCTTAAGCAAAAGCGACCATGCGTCTCCCGCCATAAAGACGGTTTGCAAGCACGACGCGTAATATCTTGCCGGAAACGCATAAGTTAGCGCGCGAAGAACGCTCGGCATGGCGTCGATTTCAAAGAGTACGCCGGAAAAGATAAAGTTCGGTAAAAAACTTGAAAGCAACGCGATAGAGGATGCGAGCGTCTGATCGCGGCAGAGGGTCGAGATCAAAAGTCCCTGACTCGTCGCGCACGCTAGAAAGACGCTTGACGTCGCGTAGTACGCCGCCGCCGAGCCGCGAAACGGTACGAAAAACGCGTGTCTCGCTATGACGGCGCAAAGCGTCGCGGCGCCCAGCCCCAATAGGAAGTAGGGAATTAACTTCCCGAGTATCATTTCAAACTTGCCGACCGAAGTTGCAAGCGTCGCCTCCATGGTTCCGCGTTCCCATTCTCGAGCGACGACCATCGTTGTGAGCAACGTTCCTATCATAGCAAGAATGAGCACGATCGAACCGGGAACTAAACTATTGCGCGTCATTCTCGACTCGTTGTACCGCATTTGCGTTTCGACCGTTACGGCGCTAGAGAGCGCCGTCGACCCGAGCCCGCGTTCCAAACGTTCGCGCTCGACGAATTTACTATACACGCCAAGCGCGTAGCCCTCGATGATTACCGATAGATTCGCCTCGGCGCCGTCGATCAGCAGTTGCGCGCTAGGAACCTCGCCGCGTTCAAACCTGCGCGAAAAGTCCGTCGGAACGACTAAGACCGCGCGAACGTCGCCGTCCGCAAGCGCTTGCTCCGCCTCGGAACGATTCCCGTAAAAGAGCGCGTCGAAATACTCCGTGCCGGCAAATGCGTCCCAGAACGCGCGCGCGACGGCGCCGCGATCTTCAAGCGCTATTCCGAGCTTAACGCGTTTGGCGTCTAACGATAGACCGTAACCGAAGATAAAAAGCATAATCATCGGTAATACAAACGCGACCAACCCTGCGCTAGGATCGCGAAAGACCTGAAGCCATTCTTTCCATACCAGCGCCCAAAGTCGTTCCAGCTTATGCGATCTCATTACCGACCTCGCGACCTCGTTGAATCAAATGAATGAAAGCGTCTTCTAATGTGGGATCGGGATTGTCATGCGAACGCGCGCTTGCTTTAAGCGTTTCGGGAGAGCCTTGAGCTATCTTTTTACCGTCTAAAATGAGCGCTATCTGATCGCAATATTCCGCTTCGTCCATAAAATGCGTCGTAACAAGCACGGCGACTCCTTGAGAGGCGAACTGATCGACGCGACGCCAAAACTCGCGGCGCGCAAGTGGATCAACGCCCGACGTCGGCTCGTCCAGAAAGAGCGCTTCCGGAGAATGCAACGTCGCCGTCGCCAACGCTAAACGCTGTTTGTACCCGAGCGGCAACTCGCCCGACGCCGAGCGCGCGTATTCCCCCAATTCGTATTCTTCGAGCGCGCGCGCTATACGACGACGACGCTCGACTAAACCTAGACCGTAAACGCCGCCGTAAAATTCGAGATTCTGCTCGACCGTTAAATTGGGATAGAGCGAGAACTTCTGCGCCATGTACCCTAAACGCTTACGCGCTTCAGAAGAAGAGCGGCGCAAACTAACGCCAGAGACGAAACCGTCCCCCGACGTCGGCTTAAGTAGACCGCACAACATTTTAAAGCTCGTGCTCTTACCGGCGCCGTTCGGTCCGAGAAGTCCGAAGACCTCGCCCCGTTTGATACTGAATTCTATTTCAGAAGCCGCTGTAAAGGAGCCGAACCGCTTCGTCAGCTTGCGCGCTTCGACCACGATTTCATCCCGATCGAACGCGTCTGGAACGTGAACGCGTTGCGTCGAACCGTGAGCTCTTGTCGACTCTGCGCGTTTCGGAGTCTCTTGACTGAGAATGTCGATGAAACCGTCTTCAAAATTCGGCGCCGTCGTCTCGACTTCGCGTCCGTTAAAGAAGCGTTGGGACGCTACGATAGGAGACAGCGGGTTATGGAAGGACGCGCGTACCGAAGACCCTTGAATCGTCGCGTCGACTACTGCAGGATGAAGCGCGAGCGACGTTACGAGGCGACGCTTTTCCGACGCGCTAAAGCCGTGCGCCTTAAAGACGCGATCGCGCATACGGGACGCAAGTTCCTGAGGAGGACCAGCAAATAGCAAACGACCGTCGTTAAAGAGCAGCGTCTCGTCGCAGAGCGCCGCTTCGTCCATGTACGACGTGCTCCACAAGACGATCGTGTCGGCGTGTGAAAGCGTACGCGTCATCTTCCAGAGCTCGCGACGACTCAACGGATCGACCCCGACGCCGGGCTCGTCCAGAATCAAAAGCTTGGGCGTCGTGACGAACGCGCAGGCAAGTCCGAGCTTCTGCTTCATTCCGCCGGAAAGACGGCGCGCAAGACGGTTCTGAAAACGACCAAGCCCGGTAAAGTCGAGCAACTTCGCGAACTGTTCCTTCCGCTGAGACTTCGGAAGATTGCGCAACTTCGCGTAAAGCGTGAGATTCTCCAATACCGAAAGATCCTCGTAAAGCCCGAACTTCTGCGGCATATAGCCTAGAAAACTGCGAATCGTCGACCTATCGCGCCACGCGTCTAAACCGAAGACTTCGATCCGCCCTGAGGTCGGCTTGAGCAATCCTGCGATCATGCGCAACGCGGTCGTTTTACCGGCGCCGTCGGGACCGACGAGTCCGGTGATCACGCCAGGTTTAACGGTTGCGGTTACGGCGTCGAGCGCGGGACGCGACGCGCGGTCGAAGATTTTAGTCGTGTCGTGAAAGCGTATCATGAGCCGTTTCAACCTTGCGCGCGTTATTGTTCCGTTGCGTACTCTATTTTCACGTCGACCGGCATCCCCTGTCGCAATCCGTCGTCGGGGTTTTCCACAACGATTCTTGCGCGGTACACAAGGTTCGTGCGCAGTTCCTTCGTTTCAACGGTCTTCGGCGTAAATTCCGCTTCTGGCGAAATATACCCTACGGAGCCGACGTAGACCTTAGAGGACGAATCCGTGCTAATTTCAGCGCGCGCGCCTTGCGCAATTCGTCCGAGATCGCGCTCGACTAGGTAGACGTAAGCCCAGACGGAGTCGCGCAAAGATAGGGTCGCGACCGTCTGACCGGCGGCGACGATCGCTCCCGGCTCGACGACGCGCGTTAGTAGAACGCCGTGATTAGGCGCGCGCAACGCGGCGTCGTCGCGCGCTATTTGCGCTTTCTTGACGTTCGCTTCGGCGCGCGCGAGGGTAGCTCGCGCGAGTTCGAGCTCCTCGCGGCGCGTTCCTTCCTCGAGAAGACTGAGCGCTTCGCGACTGCGTATCAGGCGCGCTTGAAAGACGTCGCGCGTTTCGATCGAGGTTTCGTACGCGCTTTCGCTTACGGCGCGCGTTTGTCGCAGTTTCTCGTTGCGCGCGACTTCGCTCGTCGCGCGCGCTAGGTTTGCTTCGTACTCTTGCACAAGCGCGCGCGCTTCTGCGAGTTCCTGACGTCGCGCGCCGTTTTCTAGTCGTTCGAGGGTCGCGCGCGCTTCGTCCCTAGCGGCTTGCGCGGCGGCTAGTTCCGCGTCGAGCGGCTCGGGCTCGAGTGTGGCGACCAACTCGCCCTGTTCAACGCGCGCGCCTTCTTCCGCGTCGACGGTCGCCAGCTTACCGCCGACGCGAAAGCTCAGGTTTACTCGTCGGAGTTCGATATTCCCGGAGTAATACGCGGCGTCGTTCGAGTCGCGACCGTTTGCGTCGCGCGTCGTCCAGTAGTATATCGTCGCCGCCGCGATCGCCGCAACGATTAGTAGCGCTATCTTTTTCATTTTAAGTCTCTTCGTTCTGAATTCTCTGGGACGCAATCAATGCGACGAGTATCTGCTTTAAGTCGTCGCTCGCGCGTTGCGCGTTCGTACTCGCGTCGCGATCTAGCGCCGCTTCAATGAAATATCCGCGAATATAACGTATTATTACGAGCGCCATGCCGCGTGAGTCGAGTTTAAAGAGCGCGCGCCACCGCACGCACAACTCGTCGAATAGTCGCGTGAGCGGCGCGACTATCTCGCGATCGCACAGAGCCGATATTTCGCGCGAGTAACGTTGGAAGAGCGAACTGTAAAAGAGCGACGCGCGCACTAAACGTAGCGGCGCGAGAAGCGCAAAGGCGTCGACTAGATCGTTCAAGTCCTCCTCGAGCGACGAGCCGCTAAAGGAAAAACGACCGATCGTCGCGTTCACCAACTGCACGCGACGACGCAGAACGGCGTAAAGGAGCTCGTCTTTGCTACCGAACCACTTGTACACCGTCGCGAGTGAGCCGCCAGACTCTTTAACGACGTCGTTAATCGAAACGTCGTGATAATCCCGCTCGGCAAAGAGTCGTTCCGTAGCCGCGACTATACGTTCGTACCGCTCGCGTCCGCGCGCCGTTTGGGGACCGCTACGCAAGTCGCAACCACCGTCGGCGCGCGCGCGCGAATCCCGTTCGCTTCGATCTAACGACATAATTCTCCTCGTCTTGTTCAACCCGATCGCGAGCGGCTCGTACGCTGAAATAGCGTTGCGGACGCTCGTTTAATAAAGTGTAGCGTATTTTACACTACACTTTATTTTTGTCAATTGATCCCGGTATTATTCACGTAGTTCGCCGCGCGGTTGTTCTTTTTTTTCGTCGCGCGGTTCCGATCGCTTGACGAGAGCGAATCTTTTTGGTATGCTAATCGCGTCGTGTGAATCCTTAACCTATGGAGGAGTTGATATGCGCCATATAGACAAAGTCATGCGCGCTTTTACGAGTCGCGACGAGGTCTTTGCCGACTTTTTTAACGGGACGGTCTTTCGCGGCGAGCAGGTGATTTCCCCAGAGGAGCTGACGCTTGCGGACACGAAAGGTCAGTTTATCGATCTTTCCGGCAAACGACGCGAGTTGGAGCGCGACGTCGTGAAATTGTGGCGTAAAGGCGACACGATCCTTTCGCTCCTGGGTATCGAGAGTCAAACGCGGTTTGAGTCGGATATGGCGATTCGAATGTTCGCCTACGACGCGCTCGCGTATCGCGAACAACTGATTAGAAACCTTACGGGTCGCCGCTATCCAGTCATAAGCCTTGTGCTTTATTACGGTAGACGAGCGTGGACGCGCAACCTAACGTTGCGAGAAACGGTCGAGTTTCCTCGCGAATACGGCGACGCGCTTAACCTCTATTTTAACGATTATAAACTTAACCTTATCGATATGGCGCGATTTGAGCGCGCCGACGTCGAGCGTTTTACAGGCGATTTCCGGTTCCTATCGGAGGCGTATTACCGCAACCTTCATCCAGATTACGAGACGCCGCCGTTTCCAGGCAAGCTCACAGACTACCGCACAACGGCGGACGCCGTTAACGCGATTATTGGCTCGGAAATCTTACAATATCCCATGGATCCGGCGCAACCTTACGAGGGAGACGTTACTATGTATGAACAATTTTCAGGTATGGTCGATTATCTACTCGACAAAGGC
>ONJR01000095.1 GCA_900318195.1 uncultured Planctomycetota bacterium | reverse complement strand
TGCGCGCCGTTGGCGCTTTTGACCTTCGGTGGGAACAGCCTTTGGAACTGGCGCTTGCCGCACCCTTGACGCATTGCGTTATCGTTGCGCATACGCCCCGGCGCAACCCGCCGCCTGACGCATTGCGTTTTCGTAATGAACTCCACCCCTTATTTTTCTAGCACGTCCGCCGGTTTGCCGCGCCAGCATTGCGGTTGCTCGACGCCGAAGATCGATAGAACCGTCGATGGGCAGTCGAAGTTTACAAATACGTCTTTGATCTCGCCCACTTTGATTCCCTTGCCGTAGATAATAAAGGGCGCTTCCATATGGTCAAGTCGTCCTTCTCCGTGCCCCTTGCCGGAACCTCCGTGGTCGGAAGAGAAGTACACGACCGTGTCTTCCATCATTCCGTTCTCTTCCAGATGCTTCAGAATCTTGCCGACGTAGTCGTCGATTCTCGTCAACATCGCTTGATATTCCGGAGTTCCCCAGCCGATCGAGTGCCCCGTGTGATCCGGCTCGCCAAAGTAAATTAGCGCGTAGGTCGGCTTCGTATCGAGCTGCTTGATCGCCGTCTGGTATACCTTCTCAATATCGTCGACGAAGACATTGTCGTCGACCGCCTTGTTGTCATAGCAGAATCCAATTCCGTCCCAGTTAAATACGGTCGTCGCGTGGAAGTCCGGAATGGCGTCCTTCAGTACGCGGAAGACGTCCGGAAAATATCCGTGCTCGTTGACGTATACCGGTTCGATTTCCGGCTCTTTGCTATTCCAATTGCGGTATCCGTGCATCTCCGACGGCGCGCCGACCATCATCGTGTGCCAGTTAATCGCGCTCGAGGAAGGCAATACCGAGCGCATATGAAGCGTCCAGGCGCCGTTTTCCTTCATCTTCTTGAGGTTCGGAAGTTCGTCCCAATTGACGTAGTGCGCGCCGAATCCGTCGGATCCGATCCATATTACGTGCTTGACCCCAGTCGGCGACTTCGGCGCCTCTTGCGCGCTCGCGATCGAGACGGCGGCAACCGCGATCAGCGCGGCGAACGTCGTCAGAAAGAACTTTTTCAGCATCTCTAAGCTCCCTGTTCATTGTAAAACTCGTATTAATTTCCGTGCGCCGCGCTCAAACGCGCCGCACACCCTATCCACTTCATTATAGGCGTGAAAATCCTCTAGTCAAATTTCCACGCTTTTTTTCTCGTACCGATTATTGGGTTAATTTAAAGCTGCACATTTTATCTAACCTACCTATGCGGCTTCTAGCAACGGTTCTCTTCTGGTCGATAGCATAGAAAATCGTTCAAATCTCGGAAATTCTCTTTCTCGCTCGATTTTGGTCATTGACGAAACCACAATCTGCGGTACAATGCTTGTATTGTACCATAGCAAGGGATTCCACTTGTTTTAGTAAGTGGTTTTTCTGCGATGGGCCCTGTCCCTTGCAGATAGCAAGTGTACACCCCATGAGCGCAACTCCGGGTTGCGCTCCTTTTTTTTTCTTGACGTCGCGTCTGCTCCGCGCGCCGGTAATTCCTCTTGTTCTTTCGCGCGAAAAAGACTACGATCCGCTATCGGGTTCGCGCGGCGCGCGCTCGTTTGTAATTTGAGACGTTCAAGGGTGGTGGAATTGAGCTCGGTATTAACGAATTTGTATGCGATTTTGCGAACGCGCGGCGCGGCGTCGACGTTCGTCTGCGCGTTGATCGCGCTCGTTGCGTGCGCGGCAGCCTGTCGACCGCGCGATCAACTCGACTCCGCGCGCGCCGAACTCGAACTCAACGACCATGAGGCGCCGGAGGCGATCGAAGGACTTACCGCTGAAATGCTACTGCGCGAAATGGTCTTTGCCTACGCGAACGCAAAAGATTACTCCGACGCCGGCTATCTCGAAGCGCTATACGAACGCAACGGCGAGCCCGAGACGCTGTCATATCGCGAAAATTGCGCGCTCAAATTCGCGAAACCGAACTTCGCGCGACTCGAACTGCACGACGCCGTAATTCAGTTCGACGGACAACGCGCGCGCGCTGAAATTCGTAACGACGACTACGCGCGACAGGCGCTCGAAACGCCCGCGCCCTTTGTCCTAACCTCCGTTAAAGAATTCTATCCCGATCCGAAATTCGCCGAAGCCGCTGAACTGTGCGCGCCGCCCAATCTCTTTTGGACCTCGCCGCAACTCATTCTGCTACTCGCAAAGGATCCGCTTAAAACCCTCGCGCCGCCCGGCGCTAAAATGAGATTGCTACAGCCCGCGTATCTAACTTATACCGAACGACCCGGTCCGTCGAAAAGATTGCTGTGCGATCGCGCTCAGGTCGTTACCGAGGACGGCGAACGCATATACTGGATCGAACGCGAGACGAAAGCGCTCGCGCGGTGCGAACTCTCGCCCGAAGGCGTGCCTGCGCCCGAGCAGGGAGCGCGCGTCGTCTCCGTTCGCTTGGAATTTCCCGAACAAACGCTCGCGCCAACGTCGGCGCACGATCTCCAGGCCTTCAAACTCGTCGACACAGACGACTCCGTTCGCGTCGTCGATCATTTCATTAGCCCTGAACTCGACGCCTTGGATCGCACATGGCCCAACGACGCGCTACTGCGCGACGAGAACGACGAAATCTTTCAACTAACCGAAGGCGTTACGACCGCGCTGTGCTTCTGGAGTCAAGACGATCCTAATTGGCAACGTGCGCTTCAAACATTTGAAGACGGCGCGCAATCGTGCCAGGACGTTAATTTCGTCGCCGTGAACCTCGATTCGACGCTGCCGGGCGCAGACGCGCGCGTCGCCGCCAACGCCGCCGGACTCACGCGTCCTCTCGCGCGACTCGATCGCGCGGCGCTACTGCGCGCCGATCGCGAGTTTCCCATTATATCGTCCTCCTCTTTCCTTATCCTCGACGGCGCGCGCCGCGTGCGGCGCTATTTGCGCGAATACGTCTCCGGCGCGCAGTTGCGTCGCGCCGTCGCGCGCGCGCAAGAGAACGCCGATTCGGCGGCGGAAGATTATTACGCGCAGAACGTAATTGCGAGTCAATTTAACGCGTTCTTAGAGGACGCGGAAGCGCAGGATCTCTATCGCACGGCGCGCACGGTTCGGCGTGAAAGCGCGCCGCCTCCTAAATCGAATCCTCGCACCTTCGATTTGCGCGAAGTATGGCGGCTTGATAATCTACCCGGCGCGTGCAATCCGCTTGCCCGCGCGTCGCTTGCCTGCGCCGCGAGCGCGGACGAGCCCAACGCCGCGCCGCTCGGGGACGTCGTCGCGTTGCCCTGCGAGGGTAACGCGATCGCAGTCGTTAGTTCGCAGGGCGCGCTCGTTACGAAACTCACGCCTAGCGCCGGTTTCGACGAGCCGATTAACTTTCTGCGCGCGATCGATTTCGGTTCGTGCCAGCGTTATTACGTCGCTTCCGGCTCAATGGAGTCTCGTAAATTGCATCGCTTTAACGAGCGTTTCGTTGATCTCGGATCGCTCGACGCGGGTAAAATAGCGCGCCTTTGGATTGGAGACGCGCAACTTGCGGACGCGAACGAGGACGGCGTTCCCGAACTCTTTGTCGGCGCGTTGGCTGATCGGAGCGCCGGGGTCGGCGCGCCTGGCGGTCTTTATGCGATCAATATGTCGGATCTCAAGATTCTTTGGAAGGACGAAACGGTTTTGTCGCCCTACTGTCTCGCGGTAACGCGCGCGCGTCTGAACGCCGCCGACCGCACGCTCGTCTTGGTCGCGGATCGTCGCTCGGATATGCGCGGCGCGGTTGTGTGCTACGACGCGTTGACGGGCGAACGGGTCGATCATTTTGTGATAAGCGAATCGGATAACGTTCACTGTTTTGCGAGTAGTTCTCATACGTCTCCCGAGGCGGCGTCGGTCGTTGCGCTTGTTACGTCGCGAGGTTCGGCGGACAGCTACCTAGTCGGTTACGACTCTTCAGGCGCCGAGTTGTGGCGCGAGGTCGCTCTTCCGATAGAGCGAGACGTCGGACTTTCGCAGATCGTTTCGGGCGATCTCGACGGGGACGGTTACGACGAATGGCTTGTCGTTTCTAGCGCCGGCGCGATTCGTTTTTATCGCGCGACGGGTAAGGAGTTTGACAGCGCGTATTTGGGTTTCGAGACGACGGGCGCGTGCGTTGCGCGTTGGGGCGGTTCTTCGTACGTTATCGTAACGTCTTACAATTCAGTCGTGGCGTATCGAGTCGAGGCGAAAGGTTCTCGCCGCAAGCTGTAGCGCGCGGCGTCGGCTTGCCTTCGAGCGAGAGAGTGTGCAATGAGCAATATTAATAAACAGTTTCGTCATTCTTTAGCGCGCGTCGTCGCGGCGGCGGTTGCGTTTGCGGTTTTAACGTCCTTTGCGTATGGTCAGGACCGCCGTTCGCTCGGGTATCGTTTCGCGCTTACTAAGCAGGACGCTATTTGCGAGGGCGTTCTCGTCGATTGCGGCTCGAACTATTCCGTCGAATTCTCCGGCGGCGGTTCGATTATGATCTCTAAGCTCGACGTCGTCTTTATTGGTTCGTCTCGCGCCGAGATCTACGAATACAAGAAGAGTCATACGCGTCTTGAGGACGTGAACGAGATTCTTAAACTCGCCGATTGGTCGTCGCGTCGCGGGCTCACGAACGAGGCGCTTGCAACGCTTGAAAGCGCGCTCGCGCAGTCGCAGGACGCGGCGGAACGTTCCGCGCTCATTAAGAAGGCGGACGACTTGCGGGAAGCGGAGCGCTTTCGGGAAGAAGCGGCGCGCGCGCGTTCGGAGGCAGAAGCGCGCGCTCGCGCGAGTTCGACGGTCGCGCGACCGACCGAACGTCGTAATAAAATGACGGAGGACGAGCGCGCGCTCGACGCCTGGGGCGACGCGTTGCCGTATTCCGAACTCGAACGCTTTGCGCGTAAAGCCGCGCCCGTGCTGACGAAACGTTGCGCGCTCGCAGAATGCCATTCTGAGGCGTCGCAGGGAGCGACCTATCGTTTGCGTCCTAAGGCGATCGGGGCTGCGCAACGTCTTGCGTTGCTCTATAATCTGCGCGAAACAACGCGATTCGTGCGATTCGACGCGCTCGAACAGAGCGAACTGCTCAATCATCCCGAAATACTTGACGCGCGCGGTAATCGCGTCTATCCGTTCGGCAACGATCGCAATTCCGTTAAAGACTGCGACGCGTTTCTCGCATGGTTGAACGAACTCAAGAGCGACTCGAAATTAGCGCAACTTGCGAGTCAATATCGACTTGAAAGGTCGAGCGTTCCAACGCTTCGCGACGCGCCCGCTTCACGATACGACTACGCCTCGAACGCGCAAGAGCGCGCTAACGAACTCGGCGCGACCAACGAGCCCGAGGCGCAAGACTTCAACGAGCTCTTTGCCCAACAGAACGCCGGCGCTCAGTCCCCGACTGCGAGCGCGCAGTCGCAAGCGGACGGTCAACTGCCGGACGTCTTTCAGCAGGGTTTCGCGCCTGAAACCGTAAGATTGGCGCGCGAACCTCAAGAGGACGTGAATTCGCCGGAAGCCGCGCTGCGCCGCGCGAACTTGATTCCACAGAAAAGATATCGAGACGAGTTCGACCCCGATATTTTTAACGATCGTTACCATCCCGACAAAAAATAACGTTTCACACAATAAGCGCGCGCGACACGCCACTTTGAACGCGCGCCGGTGTATAATATACTAGCGAACGTCGCGCGACGTTCAGAAGAGAAAGACGCCGCTTACCGGACTACGAGGGTGTTCCTATGCAGAGAAAGATTATGCGTATCATTAGCTTGCGAGCGTTGGCGCTCGTAGCGCTCACGATCGCGCTAGGCTCGCTAACGACGACGTACGCGCAGCCCGGCCCGGGAATGCGCCGCCCGGCGAAGCCGATTCCGTCCGAGCGATATTATTCCGGCGTGAACCTTATTACCGACGGTCGTTTCTCCGACGCCGTGCGATTCTACGAAAATGAGATTCGCAACGGTATGAAGATCGGCGCGAGCCTGTGGATCGATTCGATCTGCTACTACGCAATGATAGGCGAGGCGTACTATCAATCGGGTTCGTACGACGAGGCGCTGAAGAACTATAACGCGGCGCTCAATATAGCGATGACGTTTCCTTCGTGGCAGTCGCGCGTAACGTATACGCTTGGCGTAACGCAGGAGCCGAAGGTTAGCGCGCCCTGGGGAGCGACGCGTCGCGATTGTCCCGTCGGCTTCTGTCCGCGTAAGGCGACGATTCTTATAGGGGAGGGTGAAACGGCGGCGCACCAGCAACTTGGCGTGGTAGCGGAACAGCGAGCGATCCCGATCGATCCCGTCGAGATCATTCGTTGCACGGCGCTTTGCATTCGTCGACGTACAGAGATCATTGGACCGCTTTCTCCCTTCGATCCGATGAGCGGTCGTATTATGGAGGTCTTTTCGAAGCGTTACGTTGCGATCAATCACTGGTCGAACGCGCTGCTCGACGTCGTTTGGGGACTTGCGCTGGAAGGTTGCGATAAACGCGCGAACGCGGTGAAATCGCTTAGCGGCTCGCTCATGATGGCTGGTCAGTGCGATCACAATCTCACAGGGGTCGCGCTGTACGAGCTTGGCGAGCTCTTTCTGAAGGACTCGAAGTTGCGTCAGGCGGCGGAATGCTATTACGAGGCTGCGATCTCAGCGTATCATTACGGGGACGACCTCTTACTGGAAGAGTCGTTGCGTAAATATTCCAATACCTCGAAGGCTTTCCGTCGCGGCGGTAGCGATCCTGCGATAACGGCGTCGTATCGTTGGGCGAAAGGTCGCAATATCGCGTTGCTAACGACGTCGCTCGGACTTGAACTCGTAGAGGACTTCATTAACGTCGGTAAATTCAAGCTCGCGCGCAGCGGTCTTGCGGCGATCCAATCGGGTATGCGCGGCGGTTTGAGCGCGACGCGTCATGCAGAACGTTGGAATTATCTCGACGCGTTGCTCTGCTACGGTTCTGGCGACGCGCGCGGCGGCGATCTTGCGCTCGACAGGGTGGTTGAAGGGTCGCGTTCGCGTTCGCTCTGGGTTCGGCAGCTTAGTAAATTAGACGGATTCGTTCAGCGCGGCTTCTCTTCTAGCGACGCGCTGACGCCGCGCAACGCGATTGAACTTTACGATCTCCTGCTGCGCGAGCCCACCGTCGTCGACTGGGCGGTCTTTCCAACGGAGTCGCTTTCTATTCAAATGATAGCGCCGATCGCAGCGTACGAGCGTCAGTTCGCGCTCTTGCTTGATCGCGATCTTAAGGATCGCGCGTTTGAGGTCGCGGAACGTATTCGTCGCGAGCGCTTCTTTTCAACGCAAACCTTCGGCGGTCGTCTCCTCTCGTTGCGCTACATTCTCACAGCGGACGACGCGCTGTCGACCCCTTCTTTGCGCGCGGTGCGCGAGAGTTTGCTATTCGAATATCCCGACTTTGCCGAGACGGTCAAAGCGTCGGACGCCGTGAACGCGGAACTCGCCGCTATGCCGACGATTCCAGCGGACAAACCCGCTAAAGAGCGTCAGGCGGCGCTCTTTGCTCAACTCACAGAAATCTCGGCGCGTCAGGAAGCGCTCCTGCGATTTATTGCCGCGCGCCGCGTTCGTATCCCGTACGTCTTCCCACCGGTGCTCTCGGTCGAAGAGGTGCAGAAACGATTGCCGGAAGACACTGCTATTCTCGCTTTTATTGCCGCAGAAGGCGATATTTACGGCTTCATGATCGGACATGCGAACCTCGACGCGTGGCGCGTTGGTAAAATAGAGAACGTATCGCAAGTCGTCTCGATCTTTCTGAAGACGCTCGGCAACCAGGACGGTTCGCGGCAAGTCGACGCCGCTGAACTTGCCGCCGCGCGCTGGAAAACGCAGGGCTCGAAACTACGCGATATTCTACTAGGCGCCTCGGACGCTGAGGCGGAGCGCTTTAATATCGTCTTCTCGAAACTCGTCGTTGTGCCCGACGCGGCGCTATGGTACCTGCCTTTTGAAGCGCTCTGCCTGCCGAAAGCGGCGGCGACCGTTGAG
>ONJR01000091.1 GCA_900318195.1 uncultured Planctomycetota bacterium | reverse complement strand
GTCGGGGGCTACGCGCCGTTGGCGCTTTTGACCTACGGTGGGAACAGCCATTTATTCCGCTGCATACCGCGCCCTGACGCAACGCGTCTCCTGGCGCAATATTACGGAATCGCGGCACAGCGCGCAACGTTTCTTGCGCTATTCGAGATCAATGAAATCATGTTGGCACAATGAGGGGAATCAACGATTTCTGTAGAAAAGCGAGCCACAAAGTGGCGGGGCTCCAATGGAGCGCCTGCGGCGCTGAAGGGAAGCGCGTGTTCCTTTATCAAAGCGGCGCAGTGGCGCAACGTTTCCTCCGCCATGAAACGGCGGGCTCCAATGTAGGTAACCCCGGTCTGACCCGGGGCTATGGCGCGTACGCTTACGCTACATTTTATCCAGACGCGCCGGGGCTTTTTGCTACCGGTCGCGTTATTGAGTAGAAGTACTAGTCGGCTTTCTTTTCGATCAGGGCTTTAACGGCTTTCTCAACGACCGCCATATCGGCGGTCGGCTCGAATCGAGCGACGACGTTTCCGTTACGATCGACGAGGAACTTGGTGAAGTTCCACTTGATATCGGACTTTTTATCCCATTCGGGATCGTTTTTCGCGAACATCTTTTCGAGCAGATCTTTGTACTGATGCTGATCGAGCCCTTTAAATCCCTGCTGCGCTTTCAGATAGGTATAGAGCGGCAGTTCGTTCGGTCCGTTGACGTCGATCTTCTTCATTTGCTGGAACGTCGTATTGAAGTTCGCTTCGCAGAATTCATGAATTTCTTCGTCTGCGCCCGGCGCCTGTCCGCCGAACTGATTGCATGGGAAATCGAGGACTTCGAGTCCCTGGGCGTGATAGTCCCGATAAATCTGCTCGATCGGCGCGTACTGCGGCGTGAAGCCGCACGCGGTCGCCGTGTTCACAATGAGTAGTACTTTTCCACGGTAGTCGGAGAGCTTTTTATCCTCGCCTTTATACGTCTTGACGGTAAAATCGTAGATCGATTCCGCGCCCTTGTGTAGATTCGCGATCTGCTCCGCCGTGAGCGCCCACGTAAAGATGCGCGCTCGCTCGATTTTACCCGCGAAGTAGTTGTCGCCGCAGCCGCCGCCCCCGATATCGGAGCCGATGCAGAACGCCTGCTCGCTCGGATTCGTCGGGTGCGTGATTCTACCCGGTTTATGACTGCGCGCGACCTCTTTGCCATTGAGATAGAAGACCGCGTCTTGACCGTCGTACGTTCCGAACGCGTCGTAGAAATCTCGACTCGGCTCGATCGGAACCGATAGGATCTCGTATTTTCCGTTAATACTGATCCACATTTGCAACGTCTTCTCTTGTCCGTTGAGCTCGAAGCTCACGCCCGCGCCTTGTGTATTGGCGAACGGATCGGCGATCTTTTCCGGAAACGCGTCGAATTGGAACTTAACGGCGAAGGTTCCCTGCTTGCGAATGCGTCGGTATTCGCGATCGGAGAACTGCACTTTATAGAACTGATCTCGACCGTTAAAGTTCGCGACGCCGTCGGCAATTTTGGGCGCGCCGAAATCTTGCACGGCGGGAACTTCGCCGATATATCCTACCGGCTCGTTGACGACTTTCCCATTCTCGAACTTCACGTCGAGGAAGTTTGGCGTCGGTCGCGGCGCGTTTTTATCGACGTTCGAGACCGCCTCTTGCGGGGTCGTGAATTCCGTTTCGAGCGCGTCGTCGCTTTCTTTAAAGAACGGACTCAACGCGACGACGCGCGCGCGATAGTCGGTCGCGGCGTCGAGATCTTCGAGTACGACGTTCATCTTGTCCGGCTGCGGCTGGAAGTAGTATTCCGACCAGAAATATCGCGCGCCCGCGCCTTCCCAACGCGTCTTGCCGTCTTCCGTAACCTTTTTCGTAAGTTCGACGCGATAGCTGTGAACGATATCTTTACAACTCGCCTGCTTAAAGGTCAAGCGCACGGTTTCTTCATCGACGGCTTCGACCTTCTCGACCTTAGCGTCCGCCGACCATTCCGGCTTACTCGACGTTACGTAACGCGCGTCCGTATAGAGGTACTTGCTAATTGCGCCAGGCTCCGCTATATAATAGACAACGTCGAAGAACGTATTGCTAATGAGATCGTACGGCTTGAGCGCCACGCTATTGTCCTTGCGAACTTCTACTACGTACAACTGCGCAGCTTTCGTATAGCCCGGCGGGAACTTATTGAACTTACCGCCTTCGCCGCCCATCTCGAAATAACTGAGCGTGCCCGTTCCGAACGCGGTGAAGTTACCCTGCCACGCTGAGCGCGGGTCGTTGATCGGATAGTGCGAGTGTCCCGAGAAGTTAATAACGCGCGGGTAGCGTTGCAATACATCGTATAGGTCGGCGATTCCCCAATTGTCTTCGCCGCGACTGCCGTATACGGTCGGCGTTACGTGATAATGCTGGAAGGTAAAGATCGGCTTGCCGGGATCGGCGGCGGTCGCTTTTTCCAGCTCGGATTTGTACCAGTCCATTGCGTATTGGAAATCGCCGGTGCGGTTCGTTCCCTTTTCCGGCGAGAGCGCGATGAATTTGAAGCCGTTGACGTCGTACGTCTTATTGGAGTCGCGTTCAAAGATCTCTTCCCAACGCGGTTTCGTTCCGCCGATGAACTCGTGGTTCCCCATGCAGAGTATCGTAGTCGTTCCCGGCTTGACGCCTTCGTCCATGATCTTCTTAAAGAGGAGCAGTTCGTCGTCCCATCCGTGATCGGAGACGTCGCCGGCGATGAGCATGGCGTCGAACTTATTGTACGACTGCTTGGCGGAATAGTCGTACATGAATTTAATAGCGCGTCTAAAGCGATCCACTTCCTGAGCTTGCGGCGAGACTTTAAAGTGGACGTCGCTTAGCGCCGAGAAGCGCAAGACGACGGGATTGTTGTCCTCGTCCGCGCGCGCTTCATAGTCCCTGAAGAGACTCGCCGGTAGGCATAGCAGCGCCGCGCCGGAAGCGCCGCGCGATAGGAAAGAGCGACGCGATAAGACGTTAGATGACGACATTGTATAATTCCTTTCCATTGTGCGACGTTGTGTCGCGCGTTAAAAATAAGTGCGTTGCGCGCGTTTGAGCGTTGCGCAACTAACGATTCAATAATGATTTGCTCGCTTCGTATAAATTAGCGACCTGCTCGCGCGAGAGCGCCCACGTAAAGACCCTCGCGCGCGCGATACGACCGGTAAAAGGCGACTCGCCCGAGCCGTCTGAATGCACGTCCGCGCCGACGTAGAAGACCTGGAGCGTTTCTGCCGACGGATACGCGATATTGCCCTGACACGCGCGCCGCGCGACTTCGCGACCATTGAGATAGAGAACTAGCTCGTTTCCGTCGTAAGTCGCGAACGCGTCGTAATATTCGCTACTCGGCGTAATCGCGGTCGCGACGCGTTCGTACCGCCCGTTAATACTAGCGCGGAATTCCAGCGTTTGCTCCTTGCCCTTGATTTCGAACCCGACGCCCGAGCCTTCGGAATTAGCGAGCACGTTGCCGTTTCCTTCGGGGAAGGCGTCGAATTGGAACGTCGCCGCGAAGGTCGCTTCTTTTTTAATTTTGCGATAGTCGCTCGAACGGAACTGCAGTTTATAGAACTGATCGCGCCCGTTAAATTGCGCGACGTACGCGTTGTCGAGCGCCGGCTCGCGCATGATCGCCGGCGCGCCGTAGGGTTGCGGCGCCGGGGTTGACGCGTTCGGCGCGCTGGGACGATTGACCGGGTCGCCGTCTCGAACGTAGAAGTCGATGAAGTTTGCGTCGGGTCGCGGCGCGGTTCTGTCGAAAGTCTCTGGCGGGGCTTTCGGGGTGGTGAACTCGGTTTCTAGCGCAGTTTCGCTCTCTTTAAAGAAAACGCTTAGCGCAACGATCTTGACGCGATAACTCGTTTCCGGCTCAAGCTCCTCGAGCGTTACGTTCATAATCTTCGGTTGCGCTTTGAGGTAGTATTTGGACCAGAAGTATTTGGGCGCAAGCGCTTGCCATTCGATTTTGCCGTCGACGTTCGCTTGTTTAGCGATTTCCACGCGATAGCTGTGTACGACGTCGGGACAGGTCGCTTGTGGGAATTGCAATTGAACCGTCTCTGCGTCAATGATTTCGCGCGCGACGATATGCCCGTCGGGCGACCATTTCGGCTTGCTCGAGGTTACAAAGCGCGCGTCGGTATATTCCTCTTTACGGAGCGCCGCAGGGTTGGCGACGTAATAGACGAGGTCGAAGAAACTGCCGGATATAACGTCGTACGGCTTCAGCGTAACGCTATTGTCCCGACGAACCTCGACAACGTACAGTTGCGCCGCGTCTCGATAGCCCTCGGGATGTTTGTCGTACCTGCCGTACTCGCCGCCCATTTCGAAGAAGCTGAGCGTGCCCGTGCCGAACGCGGTAAAAATCCCCTGCCACGCCGAGCGCGGGTCGCTGATCGGAAAGTGCGAATGACCTGAGAAATTGATCGCGCGAGGATAATGCTGAAGCTCGTCGTATAGATCGACGACGCCCCAGTTGTCTTCGCCGCGTCCGCTGCGACTGCCGTAGACGGTCGGCGTTACGTGATAATGCTGGAAGGTAAAGATCGGTTTCTCGGAACCGTCCGCCGCCGCTTGAGAGAGCTCGGTTCGATACCAGTCGAGCGCGTAGAGATAGTCGCCCTTACTGCCCGTTCCCTTTTCCGGCGAGAGCGCGACGAATTTGAACCCGTTGACGTCGTACGTCTTATTCGCCGGACGTTCGTAGATCTCTTCCCAGCGCGCTTTCGACCCGCTGATGAACTCATGGTTCCCCATGCACAGAAGCGTTTGGGTCGCAGGTTCGAGGTTCTCGTCTAGGATCGCCTTAAATAACGCGTGCTCCTCGTCGAGTCCGTGATCCGCCATGTCGCCGGCGACAAGAATCGCGTCGCATTTCGGATACGGCTGCGAAGCGGAATATTCGTTGACAAATTGCAACGCGCGCCGCAGACGATCCGGTTCCGGCGCGTCCCGCGCGGTTTTAATGTGTGCGTCGCTTAACGCGGCGAATCTCAAGACGACCGGATTCGCGGCGTCTGCGCGACTCTCGTAAATGGCGTGAAGTTGAGTCGGCAGGCACAGAAGTGAAGTTGCGAACGCGCTACGGCGAAGGAACGCGCGGCGCGATTGGACGTTAGAGGACATGACGGACTCCCTAAAACGCGTTGCTCGAATACCAAAAAAGCGCGCGACGAGCCGAACGACGCCGCGCGCTCAAAGAGCATTATACCAAATCGATTACGGTTGTTTAATATCGTCGAGGAATAAACGTGAAACTCGCGAGGAATTGAGTCCGTACGGCGCCTTGCCGTTGCAATACCCGACGAGAATCGTATTCGGATCGACGAAGAAGATTGCCGGATAGCAGTACGCTTTCGTTTCGTTTTCCTGCGCTTTATCGAGCGTCTTTTTGTGTAGAATTTGCATTCCGTCGGGCGAAAGAATAGCTATAGTCAGCGGGTTGCGCGTATCGGGCGACTCGTTCCATACAGCGACGATATTATCGCCGTTCGGTTCGCGTTTGATCGAGGCTGGCGACGCGGGCGATACGAGCGGGGACGGAACCGATTCGCTCCAGGTCGCGCCGCGATCGCTTGAATAGGAGTAGTACTGTCGCCCAGAACCGTTACGAATCGTCATGAGTAGTCTTCCGTCGCAGAGTTCAACGACTCCCGGTTCCTGGTACATAATGTCGTTGCTATTTGGAACCTCGTCTCCCTGCTTCCAATGTCGTCCTCCGTCGTCTGAAATGAGGCAGAAGAGCGTCGCTTTGCTCTCGTAGTTGTAAACGTCGCCGCCTTTATAGACGTGGCGCGCGACCGGTATGATCAGCCGACGTTCGGAAAGCAGAACGACGCGCGAGTTGTTGACGACGTTATAGGACGGCGTGGCGATCGTCTGAACGCGTTGCGTCCAGGTAACCCCTTCGTCGTAGGAATAGCGCAGATACGGTCGGCAATCGCCGGCGTTTTCCTTAACGAGATAAAAGAGCGCGATCGAGTTGTCGCTCAGGCGCACAAGGGAGACGGACATGACGTTCATCTGACCTTCGTTCTCCAGGACGAGCTCGTCTTCTTCAGACCACGTTAGCCCGTTGTTGCGCGAGACGCGACTCATGAGTTTGGCGGACGCGTGGTCGCCGCCGTCCGTTTCGCCGTAATAATGCGTGTAGACGTAGAGAATTTCGCCCGTCGCTAGACGAATGAAATCGCCTTCGCTATTGCGCGGGTTCGTCTTAGTAGGCGGTAGTTCCAAGACGACGCTTTTGGTCGCCATAGGCGCCGTCTTGACCTGGGTCGCGCTTTTCTTTTCGTCCCCCATAATGACGAGATTGAACATTAAAGCAAGGTATCCTACGATAAACATCATAATGCATACCCTGCCCATTTCGTCCTGTTTCATTTTCAGCCTCCGCGTCGTAGCGGTCGTTGCGTTGCGGTGTTCTCTTACGCTCACAAAGCGCTTGCTCGCCGACGCAACGTCGCCGTTTTGCGCGTTACCATCGCAACGCGCGCGTAGGAGTCGACTGCGGCGCTACTGCCGGCTGCGCGGACTGCTCGCTCGTCGGCGCTTCGGGATTGCTCGCGACGTACTCCGTCGCGGCGTCGGCGTTATAATTCGGCGTCGCTACCGCGCCGCCATACTCAGGACGATTATAGTTAGAATTTTGCGGATTGTCTACGTATTCTTCCCTAGCTACCGAATTTTTTTGATCCGAGAACGTGTTAAAACCTTTAAATTTTGAATTATCGATAAAATTGTTCTGGTAACGTTCGTCGGTCGCAGTGAACGCGCTCGCGTTCTGATATTCCGCGTTCTGATTTTGCACGCTCGTTGCGAATTCTCGTGCTCCGAACTGAGCGCGCTGACCGGTCGATTGTCCTGCGAGCGGCTGATAGTCGCCGAATCCTTGCGCGGCGTTATAGCTTTCGTTTGCAGGGCTCGGCGTTTGCGGCTGCGTCTGCGCGGCGAAGCGCGGCGCTTCGGACGCGACCGAGTATTGCGCGTTCGGCGTGCCGTCGTTGAGATCGGACCAGGTCGGGAAATTTTGTCCGGGGTTCGTCAAGCCAGCGGAATTCCCGTCGACGTTTGCGAACGTAGGCGTTGCGGTTTCCGGCGCCGCGTCGTACTGAGCGGTCGAGTTCTGAATAGTCGCCATGTTCTGGTTTACGGCGGGTAGCGCTCTGTGCTCGACGCGCTCGAACGCGTCGTTACTGACGCGCGGTTGCGCGAATTCGTCGTTAGCGAACTCGTCAAAGTTTTGCGCGAACGGATTAATAGGGACCGTCCCAACTGCGTTCGCCGCTTGCCCAACGCCGTTCGAGTTCCAATCGTTCGCCTGGCTGTCATAGTACTCTCCGCCTTCTAGCTCGTCGAGATCGCGATAGATCGGATCGTCGCGCACGTAGCCGTTTTCGCGCGCTTGCGTTTCAAATTGCTGGCTGCTCGCGCTTGCGTCGTTTGCGAAGTTTGTCGCGTCGAATTTTTCGAGCGCGTCGGCTAGCTCGTCGCTCTGATTCGGTTCGTCGTTTTGCGCGCCGACGTCGGTCGCCGCCGTCTGTTCCGTATTCGCGTTGGGCTCGCTGAACTGCCGTCCTAGAATCACGCCAATCGCAAACGCGACGACGATTCCGCTCTTCTTGATCGCGCTTCCTAATGCGAACCTGCTAGATTTCGCGTTTGTCTTAACGTCGCCGCCGAGCGCCGGTATCTTTGCGACAATCCTCGGTAAATTCTGGACAATGACGTCGTCGTCCGTTACCTCTTGAGCGTCGAGCCAATCTTGTGAAAAAGAGTCGTCGCTGTCGAGATCGAACTTCACGTACTCTTGCGAAGCTTCGGAATTTTGATTCTGCGTCATACGTCTCCCTTTCCAAGGTTAAAGACTAACAAAGTGCATACGGTATAATTAGTAAATATTACGGATTCGTCAAAACGCTCCTTATTCCTATTTTCGGCATAATAGGCGTAATCTTTAATCAAAGCGCGCGAAAAATTGATTTTTCGGAAAATATCGACTACGTAAAAAAAGACGAATCGACAGAGTAATCGATTCGTCTCCATAAAGCGCGAGCGCGTGGACGCGTTATTTAGTGAAGAATTCGCGAATGGTTTCGACGAGGTACGTCTGTTCGTCCGCCGTGAGCTCGGGAAAGATCGGCAGCGCGAGGACTTCCTGCGCGGCGCTTAGCGTTTCGGGTAGGTCTTCCGGCTTATATCCGAGGTAGGCGAAGCATTCCTGCTGGTGTAGTCCTAACGGATAGTAGATATCGGAGCCGATCTTCTTTTCGGCGAGATACGCGCGCAACGCGTCCCGCTTGCCGTTCCTAACGCGCACGACGTACTGGTTCCATACGTGTCGACGGTCGCCGACCTTCTGCGGCGTAACGATCTGCTCTTGGAGTCCAGCGTTCGCAAATAGCGTTTCATAGCGCGCCGCGTTCTCTTGGCGCGCGCGAGTCCACTTCTCGAGATAGTTCAGTTTGACGTTGAGAACCGCCGCTTGGTAGGAGTCGAGACGACTATTGACCCCGATTTCTTTGTGGTAATACCTAGGCGCCATTCCATGCCCGCGCAGTAGCGTTACGCGCTGCGCGATTTCGTCGTCGTTCGTTACGACCATACCGCCGTCGCCGGCGCCGCCTAGGTTCTTCGTCGGGTAGAAACTTAGACAGGACGCGTCTCCCCAATTTCCAACTTGAACGCCTTTGAACTCCGCGCCGATCGCCTGGCAGGAATCTTCGACGATATACAGCTTCCTGCCATACTTCGCTTCATGTTCTCGCGCGAGCGCTTGGAACGCTTCCATATCGCACGCCTGCCCGAAGAGGTGCACAACGATAATAGCGCGCGTTTTCTCGTTGAGCTTCTCGGCGACTTTTTGCGGATCGAGACAGAAGGTAACCGGATCGATATCGGCAAAGACAGGCGTCGCGTTGACGCGCGGCACACAGCTTGCGGTCGCGAAGAACGTAAAGGACGGTACGACGACCTCGTCGCCGGCGCCAACTTTAGCGGCCATAAGCGCGAGTAGTAGCGCGTCGCTTCCCGACGCGCATCCTACAGCGTGTCGTGCGTGCGAATAGCGCGCGATATTCTCTTCGAGCTTTTTGACCTCGGGCCCTAGAATGAACATTCCGCTTTCGTTGACCGTCTGAAGCGCGGCGTTCATTTCGTCGCCTATTTCACGGAATTGGCGTTTAAGATCCAACATAGGAACCGAGGCGATAGTCGAACCGGACATATTAACAATTTCCTTTCCGTAATAATCCGCTAATATTGTGGACCGCGCGGCGTCGCGACTGACGTCGTTGGCGTTAAATTCGGCGCAATCTTATCATTTTCATATGGGCGCGTCAAGCGAGGAATAGTGAAAAAATAGCGCAGGAAGCGATTGTATTGAATAGATCGTTACGCTAGCTCTTGAACGTCGTATTCCATAGCGTATAATCGATTAAAACACGCGCGAGCGTATACGCGTGGTAAAATACGAAGTTCATACAAGGTTGGTTTTATGCTGAGAGAGTGTCTGTTATTCGGCGCCACGTTAAGCGCCGTTTTCGTCTGTTGGTGTTTCAGCTGCGTAGCGCAACGCGCCGACGCAGAAGAGGGAACCACCGTTGACGTCGAGCAAGTCGCTAAGAATCCGAACGCGAAATTAGTCGAGGTTCCCTATTTGAATCAGCTCGACGTCGTCTTCGGATGCGAGGCGGTGAGCGCTACGATGGTACTGCAATTTTACGGTTGCGATATTACGTGGAAGGAGTTCACCGACTCCTACCTCATTAAAAAGCCCTGGCGCGTCGACGAGAATGGCAAGCGGTTCGGACCCGATCCATTCGCCGCGTATCCTGGCGACCCCTATAAAGACAGTGGACCGAATAGCGGATACGGATGCTACGCGCCATGTTTGGCGAAATCGATGAATAAGGTTCTGCCGCAAGAGAAATTCGTCGCAACCGTAACGTCAGGTCTCAAATTGATCGATCTTGTCCAGAACTACGTTGACGCCAACGAGCCTGTTATTATTTGGGCGACGATGGATATGCGTCCGTCCCTACTCACGAGCTCCTGGGAGATCGATTACGTCGACGAGAACTCTCCCTATAAACTAGGCGATAAGTTTACATGGAACGGCAGAGAGCATTGCCTCGTGCTCGTCGGTTACGACGAAACGCGCTACTTCTTTAACGATCCCTACAAGAATCACGGTCTGATCGCGTATGATCGCGCGCTCGTGGAAGCGCGCTTTCGCGAACAAGGTTCGCAGTCGGTCGTCGTTCGTAAGGTCGCGCGATAGTTTTGAACGGTTGTTAAACTAAGAACGCCCGGGAGCGGATCAAGTTGATCTGTTCTCGGGCGTTTTCACAACGAGTCGTTAGCGCGCGTTTCTAGCGTTCGTTGGCGCTCCAGTTGTTTTTCTCGCCGAATTTTTCTACCGGCTCGCGCGCGGGCTGTCCCTTTTTGAAGTTGTGCGCGGTGAAGAAGACTTGTCCTGACACTTCCGGCTTACTTGCCATGTATTCTAGCTGTCGCGTGAGTTGCTCAGGATCGCGCCACGCCTCCGACTTCGCGTTCGGATCGACGCGATATGCCGCAGTTCCGATATAGAGCCGCACGTTCGTATCGGCGACGACGTCGGACCACCAGTCGACGAGGATCTGGAAGTCCGCTGGCTTGAAACCAAATTCCCAGTAAATTTGTGGGATCACGGCGTCGATCCACTCCTTTTTGACCCAGCCGCGCACGTCGGCGAAGAGATCGTAGTAGCACTGATTGCCGCGCGTGTCGCTACCAAGCGGATTTGAGCCCTTATTAGCCCAGACGCCAGCCGGACTCACGGACCATACGACCTGCGGTTTGCGCTCGCGAATCGCCTTCGCCGCCTCTTCAATAAAGAGGTCGACGTTGTGGCGCCGCCAGTCCTCGATATTGTCGAAATCTTGCCCAAACTTCTCGTAGGTCGCCTTATCTGCGTCAATCTTGCGCTCAGGGTAGAAATAATCGTCAATATGAATCCCGTCGACGTCGTAGTTTTCCACGATTTCGATAACGCCGCTTACGACAAGCTGTCGCGCCTCGGGTATTCCCGGATCAAGATAGGTCTTGCCTTTATGTTCAAAGGTCCATTCAGGGTGAATCTTAGCGGGATTGTCGTCGGCTAGTTTCTCTAGCGTTTTGGCGCTCACGGCGACACGGTAGGGATTGAGCCACGCGTGCACCTGAATATTGCGCTTGTGGGCTTCTCGAATCCAGTATTCTAGCGGGTCGAAATTGTTTTCCGGCGCCTTTCCCTGTTCGCCGGTTAGGAAATGCGACCATGGAAAGATCGAGGATCGATACATAGCGTCGCACATCGGACGGACTTGCAGAAATACGGCGTTGAATCGCATCTGTTGCGCGAGATCGAGCCACGCGTCCGCCTCGGCGGCAAGTTGTTCCGAGGTTAGTCCGGGCTTGGACGGATAATCTATATTGCTAACGGTCGAAACCCACACGCCGTGTAGTTCGTTCGCTTTTCGGTCGAGCGTCTGTGCGTTGAGATTGTGGTTTGCAAACGCGACAACCGCGCCGACAAGGACGAGCAGTAATCTTAATTTCATGGTTGTTCCTTATATTGAAGACGCGATCTCTATTTTTCAGCGACGATAACTGCGGTCATGTCGTCTGCCGGCGCGGCAAGTCGCGCGTTTTTGAATCCTGCGTCGGTCAGAAGTTCGAGGACGCGTCGCGCTTCGTAGACCATTCCGGCGCGCGTGCGCACCGACATATTGAGACCGAAAGTCGTCGCGGCTTCCGGACCGTCGTGCGCGTCGTTAATATAGACGTCGCGAATCGCAATGAGCCCGCCGTCGCGCAACGCGTCGTACGACCGCTTGAACATCCTCTGGGTTTGCGCTTCGTCTTGCTGGTGTATAATCGCGCTGATCCAAACGAAATCGACGTCGCTCGGATAGGGATCGACGTAGAAATCGCCGGGATACAGTTCGACTCTATCGGCAAATCGCGTTTCAGCCATTTTTGCACGCGCTTCTTCGATTCCTACAGGTCGATCAAAGATGATCGCTGTCGCGTTATGTTGGGCGTTCGCGTCGAGCAGCGCGCGCGTGTAAGTTCCGGACGCGCCGCCTAAATCGAGCATTCTCGTAAAGTTGAGGAGTCCGAGTTCCTTGAGTCGAGCCGCGACCTTGGGCGCTAGCGTTTCAGCAATATCGTTCATTGCGAGAATAAAATCGACGCCTTCCGCTTCCGCACCGTTGACGCCGACAAGATAAGGGGCTGGCGCGCCGTAGGCGACCGAGTACGCCAACTGGCTCCAGCCGCGTAAACAACTCCCTTGATGACGCAACATGTGCGCGACGCTTGTCGGCGCGTTTAGGTCGAGCGATGAATGGTACCGCTCCTTGACGTAGAATTTACCGTCTCGTTTCTCGAGATAACCCTGCGCGACGAGCGAGCCGAGCAGATAATCGAGCGGACGCGACGAATAATGATATTGATCGCACAGATCAGTTAGCGTCTGACCCGGCGTCGCAATTAATTTACTGAAAAGATCGAGCTCGCACCCGGCAATGAGAATCATCGATTTCATATATCCGGCGCCAACTCTAATAAGTTCACGATTAACGTCTTGGCAGTCTTGCGAGATCATACGATTCTCCTTTCCAATCGTTAAAAAAGTCTTCTCGCGTTATTTTTCCGCGAGCGCCGCCACTTGCTCTGGCGTCAGCGCCCACGAATAGACGCGCGCGCGCGATATTACGCCGGGGAAAAACCAGCGCGCCGTCATTCCAGGATTGACGTCGCCTCCTAGGCAGAACGCTCGCGCGGACGTGTTTTGCGTAAAGCGGAACAGTCCTTCGCGTTCCGTCTGCGCGACGACTTCGCCGTCGACGTACAGTTTTAACTCTTTACCGTTGTAAGTCAAATGAGCGTCGAGCATTTTGTCGCTTGGGATCTTTGCTTCGAGATCGCAGTATTTTTTGTCGATCCAGCACCTTGTGAAGAGCGCCTTTTTTTCCGGATCATATTCAAAACCCAGTCCTCCGCTTTCAGTTGAACCGAAGATTGAACATCTCGCATTCGCTTTGGCGCCATCGAGTTTAAATCGTACGCCGATCGAGATTTCGTTTTGTATCGCGGCGACTTT
>ONJR01000177.1 GCA_900318195.1 uncultured Planctomycetota bacterium | reverse complement strand
TTTGGCAACGCAGGTCATGTTTTCGACTTCTTGAGAAAATTGCATTTTGCGCTCTCCATTTCTCGTGGTTGACAAACAATAGACGTTGAGTCGATAAGCGCCGCGACGTCTACCGTTGACAGGGCGCGACTCTTTCGCTCTCTCTATATCAGCGACCATTTTAACAGAAAGGTCGGAATTGGGAAGGGGACGACTCGCACGCGTTATGTTTTTTATCGCGACAACGATTCGTGTGTCAGAGCTTGCAATTTCTTCTCAAGAATCTTAACGATCGTTTCCGCGACCTGCTCCGGCGGTTGTGTCGCGTCGATGAGAAACGCTTCTCCACGCGTATTTTCACGCCAATTGAGGGTAGCGCGACGGTAGCCCTCGACAACCTTACGCCGGAATTCGACACTCTTCTGTTCCATGCGGTCTTTCGGTCGGTTTAATCGCTGTTCCGAGACTTCGACCGGACAGTCCAGAATAAAAGTTAAATCGGGTAGCGTTCCTTCCGCTAGTATAGCGCCGATTTTCCATATTTGCGCAATAGTCTCTTCCGACGCGTCGTTTGCGTAGCCCTGATAAACGACAGTCGACAGGAGATATCGATCCATCAACACAATCTTGCCAGCTTGCAACGCCGGTTTGATCTTTTCCTGAACCATTTGCGCGCGCGCCGCCATAAAGAGCGCGGTTTCTGCCTTCGGACATATATTGAGCTCGTGTCGACTGAGCAACAACGCGCGGATTTCTTCCCCCAAAGCGGTTGAGCCCGGATCGCGTAATTGAATCGTTTCTAGTCCGCGTTTGCGAAGCCATTTCTTTAGAGCTTCTATTTGCACGCCTTTTCCGGCGCCGTCGCCACCGTCGATAACGATAAACATTTGCCCATCCTTTCACGAACCGTCTATTCTTTTGGTCTACTAATGCGTCGCGACCGCTCTTTGAATTATACGACCGCGTCGAACCTTTTCAATTATGACGTTCTCATTTGACGGTTGATATTCTTTACGTCCACTTGTATAATCGTTACGCACAGTCTTTCTCTGCGCTCACTTTTATACATCAGGGGTTGGAACGAATGACTACGAAATTGACTCCGCGACCGCCTCGTCGGCGACGCTTAATTTGCGATTGCAGCCGCGTCGTCGCCACATTGCTCGTCTCTCTCTTGTCGGTTGCGACAATGTCGGCGGCTGAACGCGCTAAGACGAACTTTCGGCAAGTCTTGCCCGGCAAGCCGAATGAAATTACTTTCGATTCCGTTACAACGAAATTCTTACGCATGACGATTTACTCCTCTGTCGGCGGCGCTCCAGCGCTCGACGAAGCGTTGGTTTACGGGTCGCGCGTTGGCGTTGGCGATAATCTCGCGCGCGCTGAGGGCGTTCGCGTTAGCGCGTCGTCGTGTATCGAAGGCTACGCGATCCACCGCGTTGAGAATTTAACGGACGGTAGGTTCGGGAACGGCGCTTCGTGGGTCGCAGGAGCCCAGCCGTCGCGCGCGGCGCCGGAATGGATTCAGTTCGAGTGGTCGACGCCGATAGAGGTCGGGCGCCTCGTTTATTCGCGCGATCGCGAAGGCGTCTATACTGATCGCGTTCCGATGGACGTCGAAATACAAGTCTCCAACGACGGCGACGAATGGACGAGCGTTGCGAGTGTAAAAGGCGTCTCCTTTAATTTGCAGGAACTAGGAGTAACGCCGGAAAATTCCCCCTTATTCTTACAAGCGCCGCACGGCGCGCCGTGTGAACTGTCGACGATCGACCTTAACGAGTCGGTCGGCGGCGAACTCTCAGAGTATGATCGGAAGTTGCAGGCGGCGTTTCTCGCCGAGGAAAACGCGATTCTCAAAGTCGCAGGCTTTGCCGCTGTTGAGCCATGGCTGCTACAGCGGCATTATCCTGAGTTCGTCGAACCGCTGCGCCAGCCCGAAAGCGTTCTTCCGCTTCCCACGCTATCAAGCGCGCCGGATTTTGGCGGCGCGTACGACGCTACCACGTTCGCGCGTAGCGCGTCCTGCGGCGCAGTTTACTCGTTTGCCCACGGTTCGTTTGCGTCCGGACCGCTCGTTTCACAACGCGCGCGCGCGGCGATCTTCGACGATTCGCTCTATCTCGCTTGCGAGGGCAATCGGTTTCTTTCGGAAAATATCGCAATGATAGGCGTGGAAAATCTCCCTACGCGAGGATTTATCGTCTATCGCGGCGGCAAAGTCTACTGGCGTCAAGTCGACGAGCTTGACGACCGCAGTCCTGGCGACGAAACGGAATTACCAGGAGGCTACGATCCTGAAACGAATGAAATTCGTGCCGTCGTTCCACTTGAATTCCTACCCGAATTCGACGAGCGCGGTCTTTATATCGCGCTCGGGCTAGGCGCGCGCTGGACGCCTTCCGGCGGTCGCCCCCTGCATTTTAAGCGCGCCGATTTCGCGCTCATTCCGACGCCGTATCGGCTTGGTATTGTTTCGTATCGCGACGACCGTTTGAATCTCGCGCTTGATTCCGGCGAAGTTACGATTGCTCCGCGCGGTCTGGATAGCGTCGAGCCTTCTTCCGAACGTTACGGTTACGCCGGTCCTGAACGCGTCTGGAACGTCGTTGACGCGGATTCCGGCGCTTCGTATCGCGCGGTCGTTTTCGATTACGACGCGTGTTATCGTCCGTTTTGTCAGCTTGTCGACGCGATCCAGCGAGCGTCGAGCGATTCCTCGTTCGATCGCGACGCTCGCGACTTCCATAAGCGCATAGCGATTCCCGGAGTAGCTAACCCTCGATATGTCGACGTTGAAGGCGAACTAGCGGCGCTCAACCTGCCTAACGAACGCGAGGCGCTGGAAGATTATTTCAATGGATTGCCGGAAGAGTTGGAAATGGACGAGGTTGAGTTGCGCGAGTTTAAAGCGCGCGCGTTGTCCCTGTGGCGCGAGTATCGCAATCTTCAATCGAATTCAGCGGCGTCTTCCACGCGTCCACCGACTGATACTCTTGCGGAACGCGACCTTTTCCTGCGCTTGCGCGAACTCAAACGAGAATTTTTTCTGACGAACCCAGAACTTGAACCCGCGTCGCGTCTACTTGCGAATAAACGCCGACCTTTTTGGCCAAGCCATAATTACAGCGATCTTTTCGATTCCAGCTGGAATCCAGGCGGCGCCGTCGTTGAAATCAATATTCCCTTTGAAAACGGTAGGCTTGCGCCGGAACATGTAAGAGTCAAGGAACTCATTCAAGCGGGAACCGGCGTGATTCGCAATCCGTCCCTTAGTTTCGACGCGACGAAGGTCTATTACGCTCGTCGAGCTAGCTTAGACGATTATTACCGTATTTACGAATACGACTTGGCAACGCATGAAAATCGTCGTATTAGCGCGCCCGGTCCGTTCCATGATTTTTGGCCGACGGAACTCCCGGACGGCGGGCTCGCATTCATTACGACGCGTTGTCAGAAGAAATTCATCTGTTGGCGACCTCAGGCGTTTGTGCTTTACCGCATGGATAAAACCGGTAAGAATCTTCGCGCGCTTTCTCACGCTAACCTTTCAGAATTTGCGCCGTCGGTATGCGACGACGGGCGTATTATGTGGACGCGTTCAGAGTACGTCGACAAGGGCGCCGATTATGGACATACGCTCTGGACAATTCGCGCGGACGGCTCTTCTCCTGAATTGACCTTTGGTAATACGATCAATCTTCCTCAGGGCTATGCGAACGGTCGTCGTGTTCCAGATTCCGACGAAGTCGCGTGCGTCTTGATCTCGCATTTTGGCGATCTCAACGGACCGGTCGCGCTACTCGATCTCGCCAAAGGTCCGCACGACCCGTCCGCAATTCGTTCGATTACGCCCGAGGTTCCTTGGCCCGGCTTCTGGGCGCGCACGGAGACGTTTCGCGAGCCTTATCCTATTTCGCGCGACGTCATGCTAGTCGCGCACGCGGCGCTAGATAGATTCGGACTCTATCTAGTTGATCGTTACGGCAACCGCGAACTGCTCATGATTGACGACGCCATTGACACAATTTGTCCGCAGCCTTTCGCCGCGCGCGAGGTTCCACCGATAACTGGAAGTCCTGCGAATCCGGAACTTGCGGAACAGAATCTTGGTCGTTTTTCGGTAGCGAACGTGTATCGAGGGCTGGAAGGTCAAGTTGAGCGCGGCGCAGCGAAGTATTTGCGGGTGTGCCAGGAGTTGCCGACCCCTTTGAAACAACTTGACGACGGCTCGTATCAGAGCGATCACGAGCCCTTTATGGAATACTACGCGTCTCCGGTAGACGTTCTTCAGGGCGCGTACGGCTGGCCGTCGTACGTTGCGAAAGGAGTTTTGGGCACGGTTGAAATTGCGGAGGACGGCTCTGTTGATTTCCTCGCGCCGGCGAATAAAGTACTCTTCTTTGAACTGCTCGATAAAGATTACAACGAGATTCAACGTATGCGTTCTGTCGTGCAACTCCAGCCTGGCGAGCAACGTTCCTGCGTCGGTTGTCATGAGAGTCGTCTGAGCGCTCCCGAGGGCGGTCTTAGCCAGTCGTCAGTTCGCGAACCGCAACGTTTGGTTCCTCCTCCGTGGGGCGCCGGTCCGTTCTGGTACGAGAAGACGGTTCAGCCGGTTCTTGATCGACATTGCATTTCATGTCACAATACGGAAACGGCGGCGCTGTCGCATCGCACGCTTGATTTTACGGGGACGCGGGACGCGAATAAGATCCCTAATTCGTATCGTTCCCTTATTCAAAGCGGCGCGGTTCACTATTTCGATTATACCTGGGGCGGTGGTCAAACGACCAAAGCGCCAGCTTATAGTTTCGGAGTATCAAAAAGTCGCTTATGGGATATTCTGTGTGAGGAACAGCATTCCGACGTTCGCCTTTCTCCCGAGGAAGTGCGCGCGATTAAATGCTGGATCGATCTGAACGTCCCGCTTTGGGGCGATTACGAAAAGAGAAGCGACCGCGAGTAGTTCTCGTCGTCGTTCACAATAGAACTTAGTCTTTTGCCGCGCTCGATTGTTCCGCGCTCACACGCGACAGCGCGGCGCTATTTTTCCATAAAGGAGATTTTTATGAGAGTTGCACAACGTTGGATTTTGAAAGACGCGTCGATGCGCGAAGAGTACCTCAAACGTCATCGCGAAATCTGGCCCGAAATGAAAGAGTTGCTGAAAAAAGCAGGGTATCGCAACTATTCTATTTGGCTCTCTGGAACTGATATCTTCGCGTACTATGAGGTCGACGATCCTCAAAAATTGATCGAGACCCTTGAAGCGAGCGAGGTTCGCACGCGTTGGGAAAATTATATGCGTCCGCTCATCTACCTCGGAGAAAACGATATTCCCGAATCCCTTGAAGAAGCGTTTTGGCTCGAATAAATTGCGCGCGAATCAACTCAGCGTCGAAGGTTCAAGCGTGAAAAATATTTTTTACAAATACGACTTGACTATTTTTCGATACGCGCTATAATACCGCGCAATTAAGGCAAAGGTGTCTTAGAGAATGACGATTTCTCTGAGACGCCTTTTTTGTATTATCGAGGCAATGGCGTCTTGGTGTTTTACCCAACGCCATTGTCTTTTTTTTTGTCGAGAGCGATCCAGCGTGTTTGGCTCGTCTCGAAACTTCTATGAAAGGCGCAAAGCTATGAAATCTGTTCCCGATTATTTTGGCGCTCTGGTTTTCGACGATCGCGTCATGAAGGCAACTCTCACCGACGACGTTTACAGCTCCCTCAAGAAGACGATCGACGAGGGCGCTCCGCTTCAAACGGAAGTTGCGAACGCAGTGGCGTCCGCTATGAAAGAGTGGGCGGTTGCTCGTGGTGCGACGCATTTTACGCATTGGTTCCAGCCTTTAACGGGCATAACGGCGGAAAAGCACGATTCCTTCATTTCGCCTTCGCCAGACGGTCGCGTCATTATGGAATTTTCCGGTAAAGAACTGATTAAGGGCGAGCCTGACGCGTCGTCCTTCCCTTCTGGCGGTTTGCGCGCGACGTTCGAAGCGCGCGGCTATACCGCGTGGGATCCCACTTCGTACGCCTTCATTAAGGACAAGACGCTGTGCATTCCTACGGCGTTCTGCTCGTACGGCGGCGAGGCGCTTGACAAGAAAACGCCGCTATTGCGTTCGATGGAAGCGCTGAATAAGCAAGCTTTGCGCATTTTGCGCCTCTTTGGCAACAGCGACGTTAAATGCGTTCGCACGTCGGTCGGACCTGAGCAAGAGTACTTCCTCATCGACGAGAAGGTTTTCCTTGAACGTAAGGATCTCATTATGACGGGTCGCACGCTCTTCGGCGCGAAACCTCCGAAGGGGCAGGAAATGGCGGATCACTACTTCGGTACGATTAAGCCGCGCGTCGCCGCTTTCATGTCGGAACTAAACGACGAACTGTGGAAACTTGGGGTTCTTGCGAAGACTGAGCATAACGAGGTCGCGCCTGCGCAGCATGAATTGGCGCCGATTTACGCGACGACTAATATTGCAACGGATCACAACCAGTTGACAATGGAGATCATGCAGAAGGTCGCAACGCGGCACGGTCTCGTGTGTCTGCTGCATGAGAAGCCTTTTGCCGGCGTGAACGGTTCCGGTAAGCACAACAACTGGTCGATGGCGACGGATACCGGCGTAAACCTCTTGACGCCCGGCGAGACGCCGTATGAGAACGCGCAATTCCTGCTGTTTCTTTGCGCGGTCATTAAGGCGGTCGACGACTACCAGGATCTTCTGCGACTTTCAGTTGCGACAGCTGGCAACGACCATCGTCTTGGCGCGAACGAGGCGCCTCCTGCCGTCATTTCGATCTTCCTCGGAGACGAACTCACGGCGATTATGGACGCGATCGTACGCGACGAGCCGTACGTTGGCGCGGAAAAGACGGTCATGAAGCTGGGCGCGAGCGTACTGCCGAACTTCAATCGCGATTCTACAGATAGGAACCGTACTTCTCCGTTCGCTTTCACTGGCAATAAGTTCGAATTTCGTATGCTTGGTTCTTCTAATAGCATAGCTTGTGCGAACATTATGCTCAACGCGGCAGTCTCTGAGTCGTTGCGCGTCTACGCTGATCGTCTTGAAAACGTTCCCGATTTCGAGTCTGCGTTGCACGACATGATTAAGAAGACGTTTAGCGATCATCGTCGTATTATTTTCAACGGTAACGGCTACGACGACGCGTGGATTAAGGAAGCGACGGAACAGCGCGGTCTGCTCAATCTACGCACGACTCCGGACGCGTTGCCAAGATTGCTTTGCAAAAAGAACGTCGATCTGTTGACGTCGTGCGGTATTTACTCGGAGGCAGAAATTCGTTCGCGCTATGAAATCACGCTCGACAACTATTGCAAGACTGTCAATATTGAAGCGCTGACTATGGTTGATATAACGCGCAAAAATATTCTTCCCGCTCTCGACGGCTACGTAAAAGAACTTGCCGAGACGATAGGCGCGAAGCAGGGCGCTCTTCCCGAACTGTCCTGTCGCTATGAAAAATCGTCGCTGACGAAGGTCGCTGCCCTTGTCGACGCAATCGACCTTGCGGTCGAACGTCTCGAGACGTCGTTGATTCGGTATAAGACGATAACGGACGTTACAGAAGCGTCGGTCTTCATTCGCGACGATATGCTTCCTAAAATGGCGGAGCTTCGTAGCGTGTGCGACGAGGCGGAAATGATAACGCCCGAGGAACGTTGGCCCTTCCCGACGTATGGCAAGCTCCTCTTTAGCGTGAGGTAGAAAGATCTGGAAAAATCATGACGCTCGAATTTTGGTTCCTTATAGGCGCGGCGCTCGTCTTCTGGATGCAGGCGGGCTTCGCAATGGTTGAGACGGGTTTTACGCGCGCGAAGAATGCCGGCAATATCATAATGAAGAACCTGATGGACTTCTGTCTTGGCACGGTTGTTTTCGCAGGTTTGGGTTATTCGCTCATGATGGGCGACGACGTCTGTTGGGGATTGCTCGGCAGACCCAATTTCGAACTTTTTACGAACTTCGAGTCTTTTATCTCGAGTCGCGAGGACGGTAGTTTTACTCTTGCGTCGGTCTTCGTGTTTAATCTCGTCTTTTGCGCGACGACTGCGACGATCGTTTCCGGCGCGATGGCGGAAAGGACGAAATTTTCGGCATACTGTCTGTATTCGTGTTTGCTTTCACTCATCGTGTATCCGATTGAAGCGCACTGGATCTGGGGCGGCGGCTGGCTTTCGCGTCTCGGTTTTCACGATTTTGCCGGCTCTTGCGCGATCCACATGGTCGGAGGTATAGCGGCGCTTATAGGAGCGATCATTCTCGGACCGCGTATTGGAAAATACCGGCGAGACGCAGGGGGTAAAGTCGTAAAAGTGAACGCGATTCCCGGTCACTCTCTTTCCCTTGGCGCATTGGGCGTTTTTATCCTGTGGCTCGGATGGTATGGCTTTAACGGCGCAGCTGCGACGAGCGCGCCGCAACTAGCTTCGATCTTCTTAACGACGACGCTAGCCCCCGCGTGTGCAACGGTAACGACGATGTGCCTTACGTGGATTAAGAATAGTAAGCCAGACGTGTCGATGTGCCTTAACGCGTCTCTTGCCGGTCTCGTTGGCATAACGGCGGGTTGCGACGCAGTAGACGCCTTTGGCGCGTGCGCAATTGGGTTTGTTTCGGGAATTCTCATTGTAGTTGTTGTTGAAACGCTCGATCTTAAGTTTCACGTCGACGATCCCGTCGGCGCGGTTGGCGTTCATATGGCTTGCGGTATGTGGGGTACGGTTGCGGTCGGTTTTTTTGCGAATCCAGCGGCTCCAGCGCAACTTTCCGGTTTCTTTTACGGCGGCGGTTGGGCGCAGTTTAAGATTCAGCTCTTGGGACTAGCTAGCGTCGCGTTTTATTCCGCAGTCGTCATGACGCTGGCGTACTATGCGATTAAAAAGACTATCGGCTTGCGCGTAACGCGCGAAGACGAAATAGCCGGCTTGGATCTTACGGAGCACGCGCTGCCGTCGGCGTACCCCGACTTTGCGCCTACGGTGAACAAATACTCGGCTTATTCTTCCGAGGAAGGCGTAACGACCGTGTTGGGCGACGTTCCCGTTGCGGAAGCCGTTTTGGTCAAGCGAGTTCCATCTTTTTGCGAATCGAGCGTAGTCGAACGTGCGAAACTTACGAAAGTAGAAATCATCTGCAAAGAGTCTCGTTTCGACGCGCTGAAGAACGCCATGACCGCATTGGGTATAACCGGTATGACCGTATCGCACGTTCTCGGTTGCGGCGTGCAGGGCGGTCGACTGGAATACTATCGCGGCGTGCAGATTGAAACGAATCTCTTGCCGAAAGTTCAAGTTAATATAGTCGTGAGTAAGATACCGGTTCGCGCGGTAATTGAGAGCGCGAAGCAAGCGCTCTACACAGGACACATCGGGGACGGCAAGATATTTGTCTACGACGTGGAGAATGCGATTAAAATTCGAACCGGCGAGGAAGGTTTCGACGCGCTCCAAGATACGGAATGATTTTAAGAATAACGCGCTTAACGCACCATTCTTGCACAGCGATTTTAACGCGCCTTTGCCGCTCGACACGCACGTCCGGCAAGGGCGTCGGCAATCGTGCGTTTGCGCCCGCTTGATAACGATGAAAGGAAAGCACAAATGTGTTCGATTATGGGATATTGCGACCCGAAAGCGAGTCGCGTCGAGTTTGAAAGGGGATTTTATGAGACGGTCTCTCGCGGACCTGACGCTAGCCGTATCGTCGACGTCGGCGCTGGACTCCTCGGTTTCCATCGACTCTCGATCATGGGATTAACGCCCGAAGGTATGCAGCCGTTCGAGTTGGGCGGTAGCTGGCTCGTTTGCAACGGCGAGATTTACGGCTTTGAAAAGATTAAAGAGACGCTTAGCGAGAAATACGCTTTTAAGAGCGGTTCAGATTGCGAGGTTCTCCTTCCTATGTACAAGGAGTATGGAGCCGCTATGTTTCGTATGTTGGACGCGGAATTTGCGCTTATTCTTTACGACGCAGATCGTCGCGAATTCATAGCGGCGCGCGATCCAATTGGGATTCGTCCACTGTACTACGGTTACGCGGCGAACGGTTCAATTATTTTCGCGAGCGAAGCGAAGAACCTCGTTCCTTTATGTCGCGGTAAGATTCTTCCCTTTCCTCCGGGTTACTACTATCAGCACGGTCGGTTCGTGCGTTACCACGACATAACGAGCGTCGACCACGTGATCGAGGACGACCTTGAGGAAGTCTGCCGCAACATTCGTGAGAAGCTCATTTCCGGAGTAGAAAAGAGACTTGTTTCCGATTCCAAGCTCGGCTTTCTTCTTTCCGGCGGATTAGACTCGTCTTTAGTGTGCGCGATCGCTCAGGCACGGCTCGATCATCCGATCCGTACGTTTGGAATCGGCATGAGAGAAGACGCGATCGATTTAAAATACGCGCGCCAGGTCGCGGACTATATCGGTAGCGATCACACCGAAGTTTACATGACGAAAGACGAGACGATAGCATCGCTCGAAGATGTCGTTAAGTTGCTCGGCACGTACGATATTACTACGATTCGCGCGAGTATCGGAATGTATCTCGTTTGTAAATGGATTCATGAAAACACGGATATTCGCGTTCTCTTAACGGGCGAAATCTCCGACGAGCTCTTCGGGTATAAGTACACCGATTTCGCGCCTTCTCCCACCGCGTTCCAGGCAGAGTCCGAAAAGCGCGTTCGCGAGCTCCACATGTACGACGTCTTGCGCGCCGACCGTTGTATTTCGGTGAACTCGTTAGAAGCGCGCGTGCCGTTTGGCGACCTTGATTTCGTGAAATATGTGCTCGCAATCGATCCCGCAAAGAAAGTCAACGTTTACCATAAAGGCAAATTTTTGCTCCGGCACGCATTCGAATCGTGCGATTACCTGCCGCACGATATTCTTTTCCGGGAAAAAGCGGCGTTTTCCGACGCGGTTGGGCACTCGATGGTAGATTACCTCAAAGAGTATGCCGAGGGTATTTACAGCGACGCAGTATTTCGTGAAAAGAGCGCGCGCTATACCCACGCAACCCCTTTTACCAAAGAGTCGTTGCTCTATCGCGAACTCTTCGAAAAATTTTACCCCGATCAGAGCGATATGGTCGTAGATTTCTGGATGCCAAACAAAGAGTGGAAAGGTTGTGCAGTAAACGATCCTTCCGCTCGAGTTCTTGCGAACTACGGCGCAAGCGGTCTATAACTTGGCGTCGTCGACACAACTTGCGTATAGTCGTTCAATTCAGGCAGCGAGCGCCTGTTTGGCTTAGTATTAGCATAAAAGATAATTGTCTTTTGTATTTTTTATTTTTCCTAATAGTATGAACGCTATAAAACGTGAAATTGCGAAAGGTAGATTTTGTATAAGCAGAAATTATCGACTAAAACAATTCTTTAATATAGCTAATAATTTCAGAAAATCACTTGACGCAATTCAGAATTGCGCTACAATTTCGCGTCGATGAGCAAAGGCGTTCATATACGGTGGGAGAAAGTGTTGACTCTTATCGTTTGTGAACGCCTTTTTTTTGTAGCAATTTAGGAAAGAAGGGCACGATACGATGCAACGGGAAGGACAGGTACGCATTCCGTCAGGTTGCGCGATCTCCGCGATGATTTCAACGACCGGCGCGCGTATGACGGGAGAAACGATCGTCAAGAGTATGATTCCAATGCACGACCGCTCCAACGGTTTGGGCGGCGGATTTGCAGGTTACGGGATATATCCGGAATATAGAGAATTCTATGCTCTGCACGTCTTCTTCGACGATCCGAGCGCGCAGTATGAATGCGAGAAATACTTAAAAGAAGGTTACGAGATAGTCAAATCGGAGAGCATTCCTATCCGTAAAATTCCCGAGATAACAGACGTTCCGATCATTTGGCGCTATTTCGTCGCGCCTCTCGCTTCGGTTTTGTCGCGTTTACAACTAGACGAGCATGAGTTCGTCGCGCGCACTGTAACGAAGATCAATTCGCAATTTCGCGGTGCGTACGTCTTTTCGAGCGGTAAGAACATGGGCGCGTTTAAAGCGGTCGGGTTTCCGGAAGACGTCGGTCGATTCTATCGTTTAGAGGAGTATGCCGGATATTCATGGACGGCGCACGGACGTTACCCGACGAATACGCCCGGATGGTGGGGCGGCGCTCATCCTTTTGCGCTCTTGGACTATTCAGTAGTTCACAACGGCGAAATTTCTTCTTACGACGCGAACCGACGATTTATCGAGATGTTCGGTTACCGTTGCACCTTACAGACGGACACGGAAGTGATCGCGTATATAGCGGATTACCTTTTGCGTCGACAGGGCTTGACGCTTGAAGAACTCGCGTCGGTGATAGCGGCGCCGTTTTGGTCGGAGCTGGACGCCTCGGAGTCGGTCGAGTCTTCTAGCCGCGCGTATTTGCGCAAAGTGTTTCCCAGTCTCTTGCTGACGGGTCCCTTTTCAATCGTATTGGGGTTTACCGGAGGCGTCATGGCGCTCAACGATCGTTTGAAATTGCGTTCGATGGTAACGGCGTCGAATCGCGACGTCCATTATATTGCGAGCGAAGAGGCTGCAATTCGCGCAATGGATCCTGACGCGCGCAACGTATACTCTCCTGCTGGCGGCGAACCTGTAATTATTAAAGTCGAGGAAGGAGCGTACTAATGGCGATCAATTATATCTATCCCGAATTTGACGTGATTCGCGATCCTAATCGATGCATAACCTGCCGAATTTGCGAACGCGAGTGCTCGAACGGCGTACATATTTACGACGCGGATCGTAAGACGTTGCGCGCGGACGAGACGAAATGTGTCGACTGCCAACGTTGCGTTGCGACTTGCCCGACTCGAGCGCTTAAGATAGTCAAAAACACCTGTGCGCTCCGCGAGAATGAAAACTGGCATGAGAATTCGATTAAGGAGATCTTTAAACAAGCGTCGAGCGGCGGCGTCTTGCTCTCGTCGATGGGCGCGCCGAATCCGCTTGCCGTATACTGGGAGCGTATTCTTCTTAATGCTTCGCAGGTAACGAACCCTTCGATAGATCCTTTGCGCGAACCAATGGAGACGCGCGTCTTTCTAGGACGCAAGCCTTCGAAAATTACGCGGCGACCGGATGGAACGCTCGACACGACGCTCGCGCCGCAACTCGAACTTGAGACGCCAATTATGTTCTCCGCGATGAGTTACGGCTCGATTAGCTATAACGCGCACGCTAGTCTTGCGCGCGCCGCTCAGGAGTTGGGAATTTTCTATAATACAGGCGAAGGCGGTCTTCACGAGGATTTTTATCAGTACGGCGCTCATACGATCGTGCAGGTAGCGTCGGGACGGTTTGGCGTCCACGAGGATTATCTCAACGCGGGCGCGGCAATCGAGATCAAGATGGGTCAGGGCGCCAAGCCTGGCATAGGAGGGCATCTTCCAGGCGCGAAGATAGTCGGGGACGTCTCGAAAACTCGAATGATACCCGAAGGTTCCGACGCGATCTCTCCCGCGCCGCACCACGACGTCTATTCGATCGAAGATCTTCGCCAACTCGTCTTTTCTCTCAAGGAAGCGACGCGTTATCAGAAGCCGGTAATTGTAAAAGTCGCCGCCGTACACAATATAGCGGCGATAGCGAGCGGTATAGCGCGTAGCGGAGCCGATATCATCGCAATCGACGGTTATCGCGGCGGTACGGGCGCGGCGCCAACTCGCATTCGTGATAATGTGGGTATTCCGATCGAGTTGGCGCTCGCGTCTGTGGACAAGCGTTTGCGGGACGAGGGCATTCGCAACGACGTCTCGCTTGTAGTAGGAGGTAGCGTTCGTAACGCAGCGGACGTAGTTAAAGCGATAGCGCTTGGCGCGGACGCGTGCTATATTGCGACGGCGGCGCTCATTGCGCTCGGTTGTCATCTGTGTCGGACGTGCCAGACGGGTCGTTGCAATTGGGGTATCGCGACACAACGTGCCGAGCTTGTCAAGCGGCTCGATCCGGACGAGGGGCGCCGTCGGCTTGTTAATCTTCTAACGGCGTGGCGCTACGAGATAATGGAAATCATGGGCGGTATGGGTATTAATTCGATCGAGACGCTTCGCGGCAATAGGTCTATGTTACGCGGCGTAAATATGACGTCGAAAGAGCTTGAAATCCTTGGCATAGCGCATGCGGGCGAGTAGCGCGCTAGGCGTCGTCCGCGAGCTAATTTGTTTTGGTCGTAGTAACTCGTTCGGAGAGTGTGATAGAAATGAGAATAGACGCGAAAGGTAAGCTGTTTGACGCGCTTAATGCCGAAATAAGCGAACATAACGGCGAATTGGAAATTGACAATTGCTTGGGACAGCGCTTTATCGCGGCTGGCGCGAGCGCAAAGCAGGTTGTCATTAACGGCGTTCCCGGCAACGCATTGGGCGCGTACCTTGCCGGCGCGACGATCGAAGTGAACGGTAACGCGCAGGACGCAGTCGGCGATACGATGAACGCCGGTAAAATAGTCGTTCGCGGCAACGTAGGCGACGCGGTCGGCTACGCGATGCGCGGCGGCGCGATCTATATTTCGGGCAACGCCGGCTATCGCGCGGGTATCCATATGAAGGAGTATAGGGAGAAGAAGCCGGTGATAGTCATAGGCGGTCGCGCAGGCAGTTTTCTCGGCGAGTATCAGGCAGGCGGTATAATAATCGTTCTGGGATTGCACAAGGATGGCAAACCTATTCTTGGCAATTTCCCCTGCGCCGGTATGCACGGCGGTAAGATCTTTTTACGCGGAGACGCACAGCGTGTCGTTTTCCCTCGTCAAACAACGCGCCGCGCGGCTTCGCCAAGCGATATGTATGAGATCTCGTCGTATTTGGCCGAATTTTGCGATCTCTTTAAGATTAACGTTCGCGAATTTTCCAGGGACGACTTCACAGTAGTCGTCCCGAACAGTAGCAATCCCTACAAACAGATGTACGTCGCGAATTAGCGTCGTTAGATTATCGTTTCATCACGAGATTGGTAAAGTTATGGTATACAGTAGAAGCGAAATAGCGCAGTTTATTGAAGAAGAAGACGTCAAGTTCATCCGTCTAGCTTTCGTCGACGTTTTCGGACGTCAGAAGAACCTTTCGATTATGCGCGACGAATTGGAAAGCGCATTCGACCAGGGCGTTTCGTTCGACGCGTCGCGAGCGTCTGGGTTTGAGAACGTCGATTCCGACCTCGTCCTGCGTCCAGAAGTTGAAACCATAGCGGTTCTCCCATGGCGTCCAGATCGTGGACGCGTCGTGCGTATGTTCTGCTCCCTTGAACGTCCGGACGGCTCCCCTTATGAGTGCGATACGCGCGCCGTCCTCAAACGAGCGCTTGCGGACGCTCATGCGCTCGACGTCTCCTTCAGGTTTGGAGCGGAAATGGAATTTTACCTTTTTCAACGGGACGAACACGGCGTAGCGACGAAGCGTCCTTTTGATCTCGCCGGTTATATGGACGTTACGCCGCTTGATAAAGGCGAGAATTTCCGACGTCAAGTGTGCCTGACGCTCGAGCAAATGGGGATTAAGCCGAAAAGCTCGCATCATGAAGCCGGACCCGGTCAAAACGAAATCGACTTTCAATCGTTTGATCCCCTGTCGGCGGCAGACGCAGCGGTAACGTTTCGTTTCGTTGTCAATACGATAGCTTCCGCGAACGGGCTCTTCGCCGACTTTTCGCCCCGTCCACTTGCCGACCAGCCCGGCAACGGCTTGCGGCTAACGGTTGCAGCGCGCGCGAACGGTCGCGAAGACGTTGCAAGTCAAGTACTTGCCGGACTACTCGAACACGTTTACGAATCGACGCTCTTTTATAATCCGGTCGCGGAATCGTACAGTCGGTTTGGACACGACGCCGATTTGTCCTACATAACGTGGTCGAAAGATTCGCGCGCGAGTTTGGCGCGCGTTCCCTCGCGCTTAGGCGAGCGCGGACGAGTAGAACTTCGTTCGCCTGACTCAACGTGTAATCCTTACTTAGCGTACGCGCTCGCCATTTGGTCGTCGCTCGACGGAGTAGCGCGCAATCTTTCGGCTCCAGTCGAATCGTTCTATTCCCACGGCGCAGTTACTTCTTCACCGTCTCATAAACTTCCGCAGAACATCGAAGAAGCGCGCGCTGCCGCGAGTCGTAGCGAGTTTATTGCGAATCGCATTCCTGCGCCCATTCTTCGCAGCTATTTGACGTCGAGCGCACGTTAATGGTAGGGGTACGTACGATGACAGATTCCACCCCCTGCTCAGATTCATCCCAACGCGCGCCTTCCTCTCCCTTAGCCGCGCGTTTGCGAGCGGCTCGCGCAAACGCGCGCGCAGGTCGCGGCGCGCTTGGTCGTCGTTACGCTACGTTGATCGTTTCATGCTCCGACGCCCAGACGCGCGCGCTGACGTCGCTAATACCGGAAGTTCAGTATTATCCGGTGGTAGTTGCGACGAGCGTCGCGGACGCGAAACGTAAAATGCTAGATCGTGAATTCGATCTTGTAATAGTGAACACTCCGCTTAGCGACGAATTTGGCTTTGAATTCGCGTACGATCTCTGTGAAGAGGGCGGAGCGTGTCCGCTACTTTTAACGAGCGCCGAACGTTATGCCGAGACAAGCGTTCGAGCAAGCGCGCGCGGCGCTCTGACCATGGCGCGTCCCATTTCAGAGCCTGATTTGTTACATATATTAAACCTAATGGTCGGCGTGCGCGAAAGGTTGAGACGTATGGAAAAGAAAACGGCGACTTTGGAAGAGAAAATGCGTGAGATTCGTATTCTTAATCGCGCTAAGCTGGCGCTCGTTTCCGATCTTAAAATGACGGAAGAAGACGCGCATCGCTACCTTGAAAAACAAGCGATGGATCGTTGTGTTTCGAAATTAGAGATTGCGGAGAGCGTAATAGCTACACGTCAAGGTTAGGCGAGACGCGCGTATGTCGACGTAACGATCAGCGTACGCGTAAATGAATACGTTTTGAGTCATGTTTTCAAAGCGTTACGAAAGAGACAGTCATGAGAACCTTCGATAGAAAACTCGTATTGGAAGACGGCGCCGAATATTACGGTTACGGTTTCGGTTCACGTATTGACCGCGTTTGCGAAGTCGTGTTTAACACGTCGCCGGTAGGTTACCAGGAGATCGTTTCCGATCCCTCGTATACCGACCAGTTTGTCGTTATGACGTATCCGCTCATAGGCAACTACGGCATAACAGAAGACGACTACGAGTGCGTTAATCCTAGTCTGGGCGGTATGATCGTAGCCGACTATAACGACGCGCCCTCGAACTTCCGTTCAGTAAAGACGCTCGCTGAACTACTCGACGATTGCAACGCGCCCGGATTGACGGGAATCGATACGCGTAAACTCACGCGCAGTATTCGAGATCACGGTTCGCGCCGCGCGTTTCTCACGGACGCCGACACGCCGCTCGACGACGCGCTCGCAAGAATATCCGCGACCCCCGTTCCACACGACTCCGTCTCGCGCGTAACCTGTAAAAAACGCCGATATTCACGAACTTCCGATCCTATTTTCAACGTCGTAGCGATCGACTGCGGTATGAAGCTCAATATAGTTCGATCGCTCAAAAGATATTCGTGCAACGTTGTAATTGTACCATACGACACGTCGGCGGAGGAAATTGAATTCATGCGACCCGACGGAGTCTTTATTTCTAACGGACCGGGCGATCCTGAAGACGTGCCCGAAGTTGCTCATACCGTGCGCAAACTGCGCGGCAAATTTCCGATCTTCGGCATCTGTCTTGGTCATCAAATTATCTCGCTCGCTTACGGCGCCAAGACGTACAAATTAAAATTTGGTCATCGCGGCGGCAACCATCCGGTCAAGAACCTTGCGAGCGGTAAAATCGAAATTACGTCGCAGAATCACAGCTACGCTGTCGACGCGACCAGCGTCGAGGGCACAGGTCTGAAGGTAACGCATATGAATCTGCTTGACAATACAGTCGAGGGCGTGGAAGCGCGCGGAGATATGGTTTTTAGCGTTCAATATCACCCGGAAAGCGCGCCCGGACCTCAGGACAGCCTGTACTTGTTTGAGAAATTCGCTCAGTATATGAAGGAGGCGAGAAACGATGCCTAAAAGGACGGATATTAAAAAGACGCTTGTCATAGGTTCCGGACCTATTGTCGTCGGTCAGGCGGCGGAGTTTGACTACGCAGGCACTCAGGCGTGTCTGGCGTTGAAAGAAGAAGGATATGAAGTCGTACTCGCCAACTCTAATCCAGCGACAATTATGACCGACACAACGGTCGCCGATAAAGTCTATATGGAGCCGCTAACGCTAGAATTTCTCGCGCGTATCTGCCGATATGAACGTCCAGACGCGATAATCCCCGGCATAGGCGGTCAAACGGGTCTCAATCTTGCCGTCCAACTTGCGAAAAAAGGCGTCTTGGAAGAGTGCGGAATCGAACTGCTCGGAACAGACGCCGAAAGTATCGAGCGCGCCGAAGATCGCGAACTCTTTAAAGAGCTTTGCGCCAGTATAGGAGAGCCGACAATCCCGTCTCGTATAACGTATTCGGTTGAGGAAGCGCTCGCCGCCGCCGAAGAGATAGGCTATCCGGTTGTTGTTCGACCGGCGTTTACTCTTGGCGGCACGGGCGGCGGGTTCGCGAATTCGCGCGACGAGTTGCGAGAAGCGATGCGCGTTGCGCTCACGGCGTCGCCAGTCGGTCAAGCGCTCGTCGAGAAGAGCGTTAAAGGTTACAAAGAGATTGAGTATGAGGTAATACGAGACGCAAACGACACGGCGATCGTCGTCTGCAACATGGAGAATCTTGATCCTGTCGGCATTCACACAGGCGATTCAATCGTGGTGGCGCCGAGTCAGACGCTCACCAATAAAGAATACCATATGCTTCGCGACGCGGCGTTGCGAATAATTCGCGCGCTGAAAGTCAAAGGCGGTTGCAACGTTCAATTCGCGCTTGACCCGCACTCGTTTCGATATTACGTGATCGAGGTCAATCCTCGAGTCTCGCGTTCCTCTGCCTTGGCTTCCAAAGCGACAGGCTATCCAATAGCGCGCGTTTCCGCAAAGATCGCGGTCGGACTAAATCTCGACGAGATTCAACTCGCCAACACGCCCGCGTGCTTCGAACCCGCGCTCGACTACGTTGTAACGAAAGCGCCGCGCTTTCCGTTCGACAAATTCCCCTCGGCGTCGAACAAACTTTCGACTCAAATGAAAGCGACCGGCGAGACGATGAGCGTCGGTCGAACCTTTGAAGAGAGCCTACTTAAAGCGATTCGGTCATTAGAAGACGGTAAGAATCATATTCATATGGAGAAGTTCGACGTTGCGAATATGAGCGTCGACGAGTTGCTCGATTACGTTAAGGACGGCACGGACGATCGAATCTATGCAATATCGCAACTCTTGTGGCTTGGAGTCGATCCCTCGCGTATTTGCGACGTAACTCAGATCGATATGTTTTTTATCGACAAGATCAAGAAGATAGTCGATTTTGAAGAAGAACTTGAAAAGAATCCTAATTCCGACGATCATTTGCGTGAAGCGAAGCGTCTGGGTTTCTCTGACTCCTACGTCGCCGAGTTGTGGCGCGAGTCGGAGGAGTTCGTCTATAATCGTCGTAAGAAGCTTGGTCTGTTTCCCGTCTATAAAATGATCGACACTTGCTCAAGCGAGTTTGAGAGTTATGTGCCGTATTTCTATTCAACCTACGCAGACGAAAACGAGTCCTACTCGAGCGACGCAAAGAAGATCATCGTACTTGGTTCCGGTCCAATTCGCATAGGTCAGGGCGTCGAGTTCGATTATTCAACGGTGCACGCTGTGCGCGCGATTCATGAGCTCGGGTACGAAGCGATCGTGATTAATAACAACCCAGAGACAGTTTCAACCGACTACTCCGTCGCCGACAAACTGTATTTCGAGCCTCTCACCGTCGAAGACGTAATGAACGTAATCGAGCTTGAACGTCCCGAGGGCGTGATCGCGACACTTGGCGGTCAGACGGCTGTTAATCTTGCGGCGCCGCTCGCCGCGCGCGGCGTTAAGATAATTGGCACAGGTTGCGACGCGATCAATCGCGCGGAAGATCGGGATGCGTTTGACTCTGTGATCAAAGCGTTGCATATTCCCAACCCGACGGGCAAAGCGGTAACCGACGTCGAGTCCGGAGTCGCCGCCGCCGAAGAGATCGGCTACCCGGTCTTGGTGCGCCCTAGTTTCGTACTGGGCGGGCGCGCAATGGAGATCGTCGCCGACGAATCGGCGTTGCGACATTATCTCAAAACAGCGGTCGAAGTCGACGGAGATAAGCCCGTGCTCATCGATAAATACATTATGGGCAAAGAAGTTGAAGTTGACGCGATTTGCGATGGAACCGAGGTGTTTATTCCCGGAATAATGGAACTCGTTGAGCGTACGGGCGTTCACTCCGGCGATAGTATTAGCGTTTATCCTCCGTATTCCATTTCCGAGATCGTCAAAGAGACCATTCGCGATTATACGCGTCAGCTTGGGCTTGGAATAGGAATCGTTGGTCTCTTCAATATTCAATTTATTGTCGATAAGAATGATCGCGTTTATGTGATTGAGGTGAATCCTCGCGCGTCGCGTAGCGTTCCTTTTCTCTCGAAATCTGCCGGTTGCAACTTAGTGCGTATGGCGACGCGCGCGATGCTCGGCGTGTCGCTTCATGAGCAAGGCGCGTATGAAATCACGCCATCGTCAAAGGTTCGTTGGCACGTTAAGGCGCCTGCGTTTTCGTTCGCTAAACTTTCAGGTATGGACGCGTATTTGTCTCCTGAAATGAAGTCAACGGGCGAGGCGATCGGTTACGATATGCGTTTGAATCGCGCGTTCTATAAGGCGTTGCAGGGCTCCGGGGTCAAGATGAAGGATTACGGCTCTGTAATTGTAACGCTTGCGGACGAAGATAAAGCAGAAGGTTTTCCTCTCGTTTCGCGTTTTTACAACCTTGGGTTTAATATCCTTGCGACGTCCGGCACTTCGCGTTATCTTAAAGCTCGAGGAATCCGTACGCGCACGCTTCCAAAGCTTAGCGAAGGTAGCGAGGAGATCCTGAAAGTGATTCGCGCAGGTTACGTTAGCTATATAATGAACACGCGTTCGCTAGTTTCCAGCGGTCGAGACGAGGACGGAATCGCAATTCGTAGATGCGCGGTTCAAAATGGCGTAACGATGTTTACCTCGCTCGACACAGCGCGACTGGCGCTTGACGTCTTGGAGGAAACGATCCCTAAAATATCGACGATATGAGCGCGCTTCAAATTGCTCGAGGGTAGGGCGTCTGCGCGGCGTTCTAGTCGAGCCCAGTTCGGTGTTTTCCAGTTGGAGAAATCGCGTATTCTTATTCCATGAAGCGTTTCCTACTATTGGTTTTCAGCTACGCGCGTGGTACAATCATGGCGTGGTCGTCGTTTCACGACGTTTTTGACTGATAACGTATTAAATAGGAGACTCGTCATGACTGCCGATTTTGTAAGACGATTGGGCGGCGCCGTTGCGTTCGTCTTCTCGTGCTCATGTGTGGCGGCGATACTGTCGTCCAGTCTAACGAACGCAGCGGAGAAATACGCGCGCACACAAGCGGTCAATAAAAACGTTCAAATATCTCGCGAACAGATCGCTGCGGGGTGCGCCAAATTGCCGTCGCACCCACGACTCCTCATGACGCCGGACGCGATTGCTAACGCGCGTAACAGAATTGAGTCGGACGAATGCTGGCGTCTCTATTACGACGCGCTGAAGAACCGCGGTATTAGACAAATGACGGCGCCTCCTGTCGAACGAGTTCTCGAAGGCAAACGCCTACTCGGCGTGTCGCGCGACGCGTTGGGGCGTATCTGCCGCTGGTCGTTTCTCTATCAATACACCGGCGAGCGTGACTATGCCGCTCGCGTCGAGCAAGAAGCGCTTGCGATCGCTGATTTTAGCGATTGGAATCCTTCGCATTTTCTTGACGTCGCCGAAATGACGACCGCAATGGCGATCGGCTACGACGTATGTTACGACGCGCTCTCGGACGACTCGCGAGAAAAGATTCGCAACGCGATTTGGGACAAAGGCGTTTTACAATCGTTGAAATCAAATCACTGGTGGAAACGCAATACGGCGAACTGGAATCAAGTTTGCTCGTGCGGAACTCTGTACGGCGCGCTAGCTATTATCGACGAACTTGACCCCGAAAGACGCGAACTGGCAATCGACGCAATTCTCGATTCAGTCAACGGCGTAACATGGAGTATGTCGTCGTACGCTCCCGACGGCAACTACACCGAAGGACCCGGATACTGGGCGTACGGAACAAGCTTCAACACCTTGCTTCTCGACGCGCTTACCATTTCGTTTGGAACCGATTTTGGACGTTCGGACGCGCCCGGCTTTCTCAATACGATCGACTACTTCGAGCATGTCTTTGGCTCAACGGGCGACGCTTTCAATTATCCTGATTCCGGGGGCGGTAAAATCTTCGAGGCGACGGCGTTCTGGTTCGCGCGCAAACTAAACGACGCCTCAGTAACGTGGAATGAAAGCGCGGCGTTCATTTCAGCGCTCCAACTTTCGCGTAAAGATTCAGACGCACGTCCTGGCGCGCGCACGTTTCATTCGCTCACCGCTGATCGTCTCGCGGTCTGCGCGCTTCTTTGGGGCGTTGAAATAGGCTCGGATCTCTCCGCGCTTACGCCGCCCAGTAGTTTGGGGTATGTTGGCTTGGGTAATAAACGATGTTGCGTCGCGCTCTTTCGAACAAAGTGGAGCGAAGAGGGCGCGTATTTGGGAATTAAGTGCGGAGCGCCGAATTCACCCCACGGTCATATGGACGAAGGTGGCTTTGTTTACGAGGACGGCGGCGTTCGCTGGGTAGTTGAGCTTGGTCCCGAGAATTACCATCGAATCGAGTCGCGCGGCATGAATCTGTGGTCTTCGAGCCAAGACTCTGATCGTTGGAAGATCTTGCGTTATAATAATTACGGTCATAGCGTTCCTACCGTGAACGGCGCGATGCAACGAGTTGACGGCGTAACGTCGTTCGTTGAAACTCGTATCGGCGGCGCGGGCGAGGCTTCTTACGCGATAATCGATCTGACGCCGGTCTATCGCGACGAGCTTGAATCCGCCACGCGAAAAGCAACGCTCAACCCCGACGGCTCTCTTGTCATCGAGGACGTCTTCACCGCGAAGAAGGATAAAGCGGCGACGATAGAACGTCGTTTTATCGTCCGCGACACAGTAGCGCTTGACTCCGACTCTGCACTTATGACGCAGAAATCCCCACGACGTCCTGATCGTTCGATTACCAAACGCGTCGAATTTAGCGCGACGGTCGCGAACGCGCTGACCCTCTCGCCCTGTGAAACGGCGAACGAATTCGATTCTAAGAACCCAGGCGTGTCGGCGCTAGTCGAGAGATCACAACTTGCGCCGGGCGAGCAGGCGCGTTATACGACGACATTCGCGCCCTTCGAACTTGACGAGTAACGTCGCGTTGCGTCGACTCTGTTTTCTGCCGCGCGGAATTTGCGCGTTTGCATATTGTCAAAGTGGGCGCTATAGTGTATGATAGCGTCCATATTTAGATTGCGCGCTCGTTGCGCAAGCGCGCAATACGCTTTCGTTCGAGCCCGGTTCCTATGTCGGGCATAGTAGGAGACACAATGGATTACACATACCAAACACACGGCGTCTGCTCTAGGCAGATCACATTTACTTTAAAAGACGGCGTTCTTTCGAATGTTCGCTTTTTCGGCGGTTGTCCCGGCAATCTTCTCGGGATTGGCAAACTTGTCGAAGGCGCAAAGGCTGAAGACGTAGTTAATAAACTTTCGGGCTTGCGTTGCGGCGGTAAGCCGACGTCCTGCCCAGATCAGTTGGCGACGGCAGTTCGTCAGGCGCTCGACGCGGAAAAGGACGGTAATTAAATTTGTCTTGCGCGACCGTTTGCTCTCTGGTCGCATTATGAAAACGAGCGTCGCTTTAAGTGTTTTCCGCACACGGCGGCGCTTGGTTTTACGACTCCATAGAAAGGATTTGTTATGCAACGAATATACGATTTCCTCAAGAAATGCGGAACCTATTATCTCGCCACAGTCGACGCAGACGGCGCGCCACAAGTACGACCGTTCGGCACGATCGATATTTTCGACGGTCGACTATGTTTTCAGACTGGCAAGCTGAAGCCAGTTTCTAAACAGATTCACGACAATCCGCAAATAGCCGTCTCTGCGTTTGACGGCGAACGTTGGATTCGTATTTCAGCCGTAGCCGTCGAAGAGCCCCGAATTGAAGCGCAAGTTCAGATGCTCGACGCGTTTCCCGCCCTGAAAAGTCTTTACAAGGCTGGGGACGGCGTAACGGAAATTTTCAAACTTGAACACGGTATTGCGACGATCTGCTCCTTCACGGACGCTCCGATCGAAATCGAATTTTAATCCGTCTCCTCTTCATGACGATCGCGTCGTTTGCGCGCATTCGTCAACTTTTCCACTATAAATAGCGCGGTTGCGGCGCACAGTTCGGCGATAATAGAGATCATTCTGTGCTCAAGCGAGACGACGGTCGCGATAGCGGTTGCGTCGATTAGCACGCTCGCGTTTTCTGGTAGCGTTAATAACGTTTTCAGGTAGGGTACGAGCGCGGTCGCTAAGATAAACTCGCGTACGCCGAGACCTCCCGGCGAGACGAGCATGACGAATCCCAACGAAGTCGCGAGCGAGACAACGGCGACGTAATGATGCAATGAAGCGCACGCCGGTTCCGTTGCGACTCCCAGTCCGCGCAACGCCGCCCATAACGATAGTCCGAAGAATAACCATAACGCAGTCATGAGCGCAATTCCAAGCGCTAAATGCCTCATACTAAACCGTTGTAACGCATTCTGTACGTCGCAATCGTCTTTTCCAATCTTCAAGAATTTAACGATCCGCGTGAAGATAGGCGGTAGTAGCGGCGCCAACGCGCCGAGCGCGACGGCAAACGCTAACATTGAAAACAGTTTGTTGTCGCGCAACGTAACGAGTAGTATACTTGCGCCGATAAATGCGCCGACCCCCATCATAGCGAGCGTTTCGTAGAACACGGAGGTCGCGACAACGCTTGCGCGGTTACCGCGTCGACTTGCTAGGACGCTCGTGCGTATAATAACGACGAGCGCCTTACCGGGCGCGTACTTTCCTAGTTGACCGTAATAGTATGCGGCGACCGTTTGCCATAGACCCGCGCGCTGTCCCAGTCTGCGTAGCGTCGCTAACCAATAGATGGCGGCAAAGAAGAATCCGATAAGATAGAACGCTCCCGACGCGACAATCCATCCCCATTGAGGTCGCCAGTCGTAATGCTTGATAGCGTCCCAACTTGCATATAGCGTTTTGATGAGCCAGAGACAGACAATTGCGAGTATCAATACTTTTGCAATCGCAATTGTAATACGCTTGACACTCTTGTTTTTCACGTCCCGGCGTCTCGAATCCTGGTTGTGTACGTCTACTTCTTGCGATTGCGTCATTTAGCGGTTACGCTCCTGTTTTGATTGCGCGCGGTTTGGGGCGCGTTCGCTATTCTTTCCTTTTTTCTTCGCGATCGCGAAAATCTTTAAGCGCGAGCACGCTTGCGCGAGCGCGAATGAGAAAATCATCCTTTGATTCGCCTTTGAGATACCATATTGGCGCGCCAAATAGCACGCGCGATAACATTGGCGCCGGCAGTAGCACGCCCTTCGGCAGAATGCGATTCATATTGTCGAGGTATACGGGAATGAGTTCTAGCTCCGGTCGCTTTTTAACGAGATAGTAGACTCCGCTCTTGAACTCTCCCACGACTCCTGTCGTTGATCTGCTTCCTTCGGGAAAGATGATAATTGAATATTTGTCGCCCATCTCTTCGAGCATATGATATAGCGGATTATTCCTCTTCGAGACGTTCTCTCGATCGACGAGAATGACGTTCATAACGCGCACTGCAAGGAACCTGCGCATCGGACCGCCCATCCAGTAGTCTTTTGCCGCGACGAGTCTTGTCTTCTCACGTACGTCGCGCGGCAAGGCGGCCCAAATAACTACACCGTCTAGATGGCTTGTGTGGTTGGCAATGTAAATTCTCTGACTTGTAGCTTCGGGTTCGCATCCGACCCATCGTACGGACGCGCCGCTAATGAACTTCGCGAGTAGAATTAAAATGTTCTTAACGAGCCAAGTTATCATAGCGTATTACCCCAATGAAGTCTCGTGATCGTAAGTTACAGTATGCTTTCAACGAGTAGTCTCATTTTTCGCAATTCACTATTGGCGTCCCAATCCTGAGTCGGGGCGAGATCGACACATAACGCGCGCCGATAATTTGCTTTTTCGAGCTGTGCGACGAGCCGATTGTATTCTAGCTTTCCCTGTCCCGTTTTGACTTGAAAGACTTTCTCGGTCGTATCGCGCAGTCTAACGTGTGAAACTCGTGGAATAATCGAATCGTAGTTTACAGGCCGCGCGTGTCCATAAATGAAGTGCGAGGGATCGAGCGCGACGGTCAGCGCCGGAACCACGTTGCATAAACTCTCCAGCGAGTCGATTGAGCCCGACGCGGCGCCTTGCTCTGTTAGCAGCGCGACAACGACTCCGGCGCGCGCGCCAATCTGCGTCAGTTTACGAAGGCGTTCTACTTCAACGTTGTAGGGCGATCCTAGCGGCGCGGATTTTACAACCAGCGTAACCATTCTTAGCGCTTGGCACAGCCTTACGCAATTCTCAAAGGTCGCAAGGTAATCTTGCGCGTCGACCGGCAGGTCTAGTAACAACGTTTCCGGGGTAACCTGTCGACTTACCGCGCACTCTTTAACAGCGACGCGAAAATCCTGCGCTATGAGCTCCGGGGTTAGATCGTTCGCGTTCTCGCTTACGACCACCTCGGCGGCATGGTAGTCGAGGTCAGCCAATTGCTGCAGACTCTTAGTGAAGTATACATTGGGAAAGCATCTGGTCGAGGCGGCGACAAACAAAGCATAACTCCGTGGGTAGTGACGATGGCGACGACGGCGCAATTAAAATCGTTCAAACGCGCCGACCCCGAAGCGGGGACGTCGATCTCCTTCGACCGACGTCCCCTATTATAACGGTCGTTCCGTTTTTTTCAAGTTTGCTAACCTTGAAAAAAGGTCATGCACGTTACTTTTCACGCACGATAATAACTCGGTCGACGTATACGGCGTCGACTTCACCCGGTCGCTTCGGGGGCGCAAACCATATTTGTTGCGAGACGGTTCCCGGCGCGGTTCCGATATCGACAAGCTTGTATTCTTCGCCCTTGATATCTTTGACAGTGAGACTATGATGCTGAACGCTCTTACGTTCTGCGTGATCGTAAATCCCCATTGTCATAGCTAGACCGTCGTCGACCGAGGCGTCGCAACGCACGTATGCGTAAACGTGATACAGAGGCGTGGAATTATCAGCCGCTTCGACTGGTTTGAGATAGTTAAGCGATTCCGACATAGTCCAGCCCAACGCCCATTCAAAGTGATTTCCTGGCATCATAACAGCGCGAGCATTTGACGCAGCTTTGTCGTCAACAGCGAAAGTCCAGTCTCCTAATCGCGATTTTGAAAAGTCGTACTCCTGGACGACGATCCATGAATTTTCCGGCAGATCTTTACAAATCTCGGGGGTCGGTTCGTTTTCGCCGTCTTTGTAGTCTTCATATGCGGCGACGAGATCGCGTTTGAAGAGAGCAAACGCTTCCGGCGATTCTCCTTCGCGCTTCTTAGTTAGTCCGAATTCGTCGAGCTTGGCGACAAAGTCCTTAGCCGCTTGTAGCGGGTCTTCCGGTCCGAGGAATTCCATTCCCGTTAATTTAGCGGCGAGCTTTGCTCTTCGGTACTCCTGAAGCCATACGAGATCGAGCGGAATCTGCTCGCGTCGTACTTTCTTAACGAGCCCATGGAATCTGTCAGGATTCTCTTTTTCCAATTTTGTCGCGACTTCAAGCGCCTGCTTTTGGAGAATAGTAACTTTTCCCAACGTTTCGTAATCTAGCCAGCCGTTCGTGTCCGTCTTGTAGATGCCCAGGTAGTAATTCTTCTTCTCGACTGCGTCTGAGAGCGCGTTGAAATAGTCGCGGTAAATCGGCACAAGCTCGGGCGCATAGTAGCCCGCGACGAACTCATCGCGCAACGCCTCTTGATCCAGTTGCGGATTCCATAGTAGTTTCGAGACGACCCAATTGCGTAATTGTACAAAATCTCCCGTTTCGCATTGATAGTCGCCCTGTTCAAAGAAACCTATCACGTTGTGATTGACGTAGAAATTCAAGTTTGGCGCGATAACGCGATAGTTCGGGAAGGGTAGGATATAAAACGCAAAGTCAGTGGCATAATCCCATACGAAAAGATTATCGGCGATTTTGCTCCATCCAACGAGGTCGTCGCGGAAAGTGTGGTTCATATCCGAGTCGAGCGGTTGCGAGAATGAACATTCGATGGAGCATAGTCTCACGACCACGTTATGCCGCGGTCGCGTAACCTTTGGCGGTTTGCGCGTGTACTGGTATGCTAGAGTCTCTACATACAGATTGGGAAATTCCGCTTCAAGCGCTTCCGCAACCTTATTAACGCCTCGTAGTAACGACCCCGCGTGCGAACCGTCTTCCTCGTCGATCGCACGACATTTTTCACATGTGCAGTAACCTTGCCAGTCGTTTTGGCTAATCGACAGGAAGGACGCGTTGGGATTTTTGCGCAACGCTTCTCTAGCGTTCTTAACCATTTCGGCGATCATCTCGTTGTTGGAGAAGCACAGCTGGGTGCCCGAATTGGATTTCTGTTCCGGCTTCAACTTGGCTTCGAACTCTTGATATTCCTTGGAAGGACCCGCCCAGGCAGGATAGCCAACTTTGCGTACGCCGTCTATTTCCGAGAACCAGTCCGGGTGGTCAAGAAAATACTTTTGCGGAGGAATAAGCGGGAAAGAGGAGTGGACGAAATATTGGAAGACGTGGCGTCCCCCGAATTCCTTTGGCACGCGTTCGCCGTTGCCGTTGCATTTCGAACGAGCTGCAAAAATACCCTCTGTCGCGTCGCGGTAGTACGATTCTCG